>JBFGEI010000383.1:0-1329 GCA_041580155.1 Limimaricola sp. | reverse complement strand
CGACCCGGCGCTGCTGCGCCCGGGCCGCTTCGACCGCCAGGTGGTGGTGGGGCTGCCCGACATTCGCGGGCGCGAGCAGATTCTCAAGGTGCACATGCGCAAGGTGCCGCTGTCCGACGACGTTGACCCTGCCGTCATTGCCCGCGGCACGCCCGGCTTCTCGGGCGCCGACCTCGCGAACCTGGTCAACGAGGCGGCGCTGATGGCGGCGCGCGTCGGCCGTCGCTTCGTCACGATGATCGATTTCGAATCCGCGAAGGACAAGGTCATGATGGGCGCGGAGCGCCGGTCGATGGTCATGTCCGAGGACGAGAAGAAGCTGACCGCCTACCACGAGGCCGGTCACGCCATCGTCGGCCTGAACGTCCCGCAGCACGACCCGATCCACAAGGCGACGATCATCCCGCGCGGTCGCGCGCTGGGTCTGGTGCTGAGCCTGCCCGAGCGTGACCAGCTGTCGGTGACCTACACCAAGTACACCTCGAAAATCGCCATGGCGATGGGCGGCAAGGTTGCCGAAGAGATGATCTTCGGCCGCGAGAACGTCACCTCGGGCGCCACCTCGGACATCCAGCAGGTGTCGAAGATCGCCCGCGCGATGGTCACCCAGTTCGGCATGTCCGAGAAGATCGGCCACATCGACTACGCCAACGAACAGCAAAGCTACCTTGGCAACTACTCGGGTGGCGTGAACCACTCGGCCGAGACCCAGAAGCTGATCGACGAGGAAGTGCGGCGGATCATCGACGAGGGCTACGACACCGCCAAGCGGATCCTGACCGAGCGTCGCGAGGATCTCGAGCGGCTGGCCCAGGGTCTTCTCGAATACGAGACCCTGACCGGCAACGAGATCACCCGGGTGATCGCCGGCGAGGCGCTGAACCGGGGCGATGACAACGACGACAGCAAGCCCGACGCCGGCGGCGGAGCCTCGATCACCGCGATCCCGAAGACCCGCAAGCCCAAGGCCGAAGGCGGCATGGAGCCCGAGCCGAGCGCCTGATCATCGGCGCGACGACACGACCAGATCCCCGGTTTCCGAAAGGAGGCCGGGGATTTTCCTTTTCCGGGCAACGTGCCGCTTGAGCAGGCGCCGCGCGGCTGGCATCACCGGCCAAACAAACCGGAGCTGCCGATGCCCGCCCTTATTCCCACCGACCACTACTGCACCGTGACCTGGCTGGGCCGGGTGCCGCACCGCGACGCGGCGCCGATCGTCACCGAGGCGCTGACCGAGATGACGCTTGGCTTCGGCGGCGCCCAGGGCGAGATCCACGCCGGGCTGACCCGCCCGGCCTGTTCGCGGGTGGTGGCGCAGCACCCCAAGGG
>JBFGEI010000382.1:0-1408 GCA_041580155.1 Limimaricola sp. | reverse complement strand
CCCAGCATGTCGGTGCGGTCGTCGAACACCACCACGCCGGCGTGGCCGATCAGACCGCCCTGGCCGTCGAACTCCTCGTAGCCGAACGGCGTGTCGAACTTGGAGCGCGGGAAATACGCGCCCAGAGGCCCGCCGACCTGCACCGCCTTGACCGGACGACCCGAGGCGGTGCCGCCGCCGATGTCGTCCACCAGCGCGCCGAGCGAGGTGCCGAAGGCGGTCTCGAACAGGCCGCCGAACTTGACGTTGCCGGCGATCTGGATCGGGATCGTGCCGCGCGACCGGCCAAGGCCGAAGTCGCGGTAATGCGCCGCACCGCGTTCGAAGATCACCGGCACGGTGCCGAGCGAGATGATGTTGTTGACCACGGTCGGCTTGCCGAGGAAGCCCTCGAGCGCCGGCAGCGGCGGCTTGGCGCGGACCACGCCGCGCTTGCCCTCGAGGCTGTTGAGCAGCGATGTTTCCTCGCCGCAGACATAGGCGCCGGCGCCGACCCGCACTTCCATGTCGAACGCGAAGCCCGAGTCCAGAACCGACGCGCCCAGCACGCCGCGGGCGCGGCAGATCCGGATCGCCTCGTTCATCGTGTGGATCGCCTCGGGGTATTCCGAGCGCAGGTAGATGTAGCCGCGGGTCGCGCCGGTGCAGATGCCGGCGATGATCATGCCCTCGATCAGGCTGATCGGGTCACCTTCCATCAGCATCCGGTCGGCGAAGGTGCCGCTGTCGCCTTCGTCGGCATTGGCGACGATGTATTTCTGGTCGGCTTGCGCCTTCTGGACGGTGTCCCACTTGATGCCGGTCGGGAAACCGGCGCCGCCGCGACCGCGCAGGCCCGATTCCTTCATTTCCTCGATCATTTCGGGACCGGTCATCCCGAGCGCCCGGCGCAGGCCGGTCAGGCCGCCATGCGCCTCGTAATCATCCAGCGACAGCGGGTCGATCACCCCGACGCGGGCGAAGGTCAGACGGGTCTGGCGCTTCATCCAGTCGATCTCTTCGGTCGGGCCGAGCGCCAGCGGGTGGTCGCCGAATTGCGCGTCGAACAGCGCCGCGACATCCTCGGGCGCCACCGGGCCGAAGGCGTGGCGGGTGCCGTCGATCTCGACCTCGACCAGCGGCTCGAGCCAGATCATGCCGCGCGATCCGTTGCGGATCAGCTCGATCTCGGTGCCGCGGGTTCCGGCTTCGGCCAGCACCGCTTGCGCGACCAGCTCGGCGTCGACGGCCAGCGCCGCGGCGTCGCGGGGAACGTAGATCTTCATGCCTCGGCCTCCGAAAGCAGCTTCTCGAGCCGGGTGTCGTCAAGCCGCGCCACCACGCGCCCGTCCAGCATCGCCGCCGGGCCGTTGGCGCACATGCCAAGGCAGTAGACCGGCTCGAGCGTGACCGAGCCGCTTTGGGTGGT
>JBFGEI010000381.1:0-1761 GCA_041580155.1 Limimaricola sp. | reverse complement strand
CGGTGAAGGCGCGGATCGACTAGGCCGGGCTCGGCACGAAAAAGGGGCCGGCGTTTCCGCCGGCCCCCTGGGTACAGGTCACGTGTGCCAGCTTATTCGCGGTTGCCGAACAGCTGCAGCATGAACATGAACATGTTGATGAAATCGAGGTAGAGCTGCAGCGCCCCCATGATCGCAGCCTTGCCCAGCCATTCCTTGTCGCCGTGCTGGGCGTGGGTCAGATAGGTGGTCTTGATATTCTGGGTGTCGTAGGCGGTCAGGCCGGCGAAGATCAGCACGCCGAGCACCGAAATCGCGAACATCATCGCGCTCGACTGCAGGAAGATGTTGACCACCGAGGCGACGATCAGGCCGATCACGCCCATCATCAGGAAGGTGCCCATCGCGGACAGGTCCTTCTTGGTGGTGTAGCCGTAGAGCGACAGGCCTGCGAAGGCGATCGCGGTGATCAGGAACACCTGGACGATCGAGACGCCGGTGAACACCAGGAAGATCCAGCTGATCGACACGCCCATCGCCAGCGCGAAGGTGTAGAAGAACAGCTGCGCCCCGGCGGCCGAGATCCGGTTGATCATCGCGCTGAAGGCGAAGACCATGATCAGCGGCAGGAACATCACCAGCCATTTCAGCGGCGAGGTGTAGAGCGCGGTGCCGATCTGGGTCAGCCCGCCTTCGGGCGTGGTCGCCAGGCCCGACATCGCCCAAGCGGCGCCGGCGGTGATCAGCATGCCCACGGACATCGTGCCGTAGACCTTGTTCATATGGGACCGCAGCCCCTCGTCGATCCGGACGTCGCCGCGGCTGGCGGCCGTGGACCGGATCGTGTTGTAGTCAGCCATGGAGACCTCCGATCGTGGACGATAAACTCTGGTTTCGATATTGGGGATCGGGGCCCGGGTTTCAAGCCTTTCCGCGGGCTTGCGCTGCGGTTGCCGCGGGATCTGCCGAACGGCGCCGGCCGGCGCGATCCGCGAGGTCCGGCGCGGTGTTGCGCCGTGGCGGAACCGAAGCTCGGCGCCGGACGTTGCTTTCCCTTTGAGTTGCATGCCGCGCCTCTGGCCGGCGTCGGGCGAGGCAGGTTTCGCGTCTGTGACGGTGCTGCATCAGGCTGATGCAGAGTTGAAATTAGTACTTCCGGACAGGTCGAGGCGCCAAAAAGCCCCTCTGCATATCCAAAAAGGCAGGGTGACCGCTGCAACCGATGCGTGTCTTAATGTATTCATACTCGTAAAGGCGGCGTCCCGGTATTGGCGTCACGACAACAAACATGGGGCGGGGCCCCAGGCTCCGGTCGCTTGGCCAGGATCCCGAGAATACGGAAGGATACCCTATGAAACATCCCGTCGACGTGCATGTCGGTAAGCGCATTCGGCACAGGCGCTGGATGAATGGCACCACCCAGCAGCAGCTGGCCGAGAAGGTGGGGATCAAGTTTCAGCAGATCCAGAAATACGAAACCGGGATGAACCGGGTGAGCGCCTCCCGGTTGTGGGATATCGCGCACACGCTCGGCGTGCCGATCTCGTTCTTCTTCGAAGGCATGGACGGCGCCGCCGAAGCCCCGCAAGGCAGCGCGATGCCCGGCGATGTGCTGGCCGACCGCGAAGCGCTCGAGCTGCTGCGCTCGTATTACGCGATCCCCGAGCAGCAGCGCCGTCGGCTGTTCGACTTGGCGCGGGTGCTGAGCGACGCGGCCTGAGCCGACCCGGGGCCGGCTGGCGCCGGCCCGGTTCGACACGGCGCTTGAGCCCGGCCGCCGCG
>JBFGEI010000380.1:0-1774 GCA_041580155.1 Limimaricola sp. | reverse complement strand
TGGCTGGCGCGGTCATGCGCCGCGCCGTCGGGGCCGTGCGGCAGCATCATGTTGTGCAGGCTCATGCCGCCGGGAACGAAGCCCTTGGGCTTGGCGTCGTATATGCCGAAGATGTTGCCCATCAGCTCGGACATGATGTTCTTGTGATACCACGGCGGCCGGAAGGTGTTCTCGGCCACCGACCAGCGGTCGCGGAACAGCACGAAGTCGATGTTGGCGGTGCCCTCGACGCCCGAGGGCGCGGTGAGCACGGTGAAGATCGACGGGTCCGGATGGTCGAACAGCACCGCGCCGACCGGGCTGAAGGTGCGCAGGTCGTATTTGCAGGGCGCGTAGTTGCCGTGCCAGGCGACGACGTCGAGCGGCGAATGATCGATCCGGGTCCGGTGGAATGTGCCGCACCATTTCACGGTGACGGTGCCCGGCGCATCGCGGTCCTCGAACGCCGCCACCGGTGTCTTGAAGTCGCGCGGGTTGGCCAGGCAGTTGGCGCCGATCGGGCCGCGGTGCGGCAAGTCGAACTTGGCGCCGTAATTCTCGCAGACGAAGCCGCGGGCCGGGCCTTCGATCACCTCGACCCGGTACAGCAGGCCGCGCGGGATCACCGCGATCTCCTGCGGCTCGAGGTCGATCACCCCGAGCTCGGTGCAGAACCGCAGCCGGCCCTCCTGCGGCACCACCAGCAGTTCGCTGTCGGCCGAGTAGAAATAGGCGTCGACCATCGACACGGTCGCCAGGTAGACATGCGCCGCCATGCCGACCTGGGTGTGCACGTCGCCCGCCGTGGTCATCGTGCGCATCCCGCTGAGCCAGTCCAGATCCGCGTCGGAATGCGGCACCGGGTCCCAGCGGTACTGGCCCAGCGACACCACGTCGTCCAGCACGTGCGGCGCCGATTTCCAGTAGGGCAGGTCGATCTTGTCGAACCGGCTCTGGTGCCGCACCGAGGGCCTGATCCGGTAGCACCAAGTGCGTTCGTTCAAGCCCCGAGGCGCGGTGAACGGCGTGCCCGACAGCTGTTCGGCGTAAAGCCCGTAGGCCGGCTTCTGCGGGCTGTTGCGGCCCTGGGGCAGCGCGCCGGGCAGCGCCTCGGTCTCGAAATCATTGCCGAAACCCGGCATGTAGCCTGGCGCGGCGGGCCTGTGGTCACTCATCGCGGATCCTCCCTCGCTCAAGGGGTAAAGCCTGGACCTGCGGGCAACAAGATGCATCGGCGCCGGTCGCCGGCGCGGCGCGGCCACCTAGTAGATCCACGAGTATCTGGTGCCGGGTGCCGATGCTACGCTCTCGCAATGCGCGTTTAGGTCTTTGGGGTTGCATGGTTTGCAACGGTCGGGACGGTCGGTTCCATTGCGCGCCCGGCTGTGACGACCGGGGTGGTTTGGGTCGATGGGGTCTGTCCCGCTGTATTTCCACGATCACGATCCGGATCGGACCGGCGATCCTCCGCTGGCCCAGATCCTGCGCGATCTCGCCGGCTTCTACCGACGCCGCTGGCGGCTGATCGCAAGCGTCGCGCTGGCGTGCTTCGTCGCGGTGCTGCTGATCGCGACCGGGCTGGCACCGCGCTATACCGCGACCGCGCAGGTGCTGATCGAACGGCCGAGCGCCACGCCGCTCGGCGGCGATGCTGCGGCCGGGCCGGCGCCCTACGAATCCGCCTTCATCGACAGCCAGGTCTCGGTGCTGCGCTCGACGCTGCTGTTGCAGCGCGTGGTGCGCGACGAAGCCCTGCTCGACGATCCTGAATTCTCCGCCAGGGCGGCGCCGTCGA
>JBFGEI010000379.1:0-1803 GCA_041580155.1 Limimaricola sp. | reverse complement strand
CAGGAGCCATTCATGGCCAGACCCAAGATCGCCCTCATCGGCGCCGGTCAGATCGGCGGCACCCTCGCCCATCTCGCCGCGATCAAGGAACTCGGCGATGTCGTGCTGTTCGACATCGCGGAAGGCACGCCCCAGGGCAAGGCGCTGGACATCGCCGAATCCGGGCCGGCCGAAGGCTTCGACGCGTCGCTGAAAGGCACCAATGATTACGCCGACATCGCCGGTGCCGACGTCTGCATCGTCACCGCCGGCGTGCCGCGCAAGCCGGGCATGAGCCGCGATGACCTGCTCGGCATCAACCTCAAGGTCATGAAATCGGTCGGCGAAGGCATCGCCAAGCATGCGCCGAACGCCTTCGTGATCTGCATCACCAACCCGCTCGACGCGATGGTCTGGGCACTGCGCGAGTTCTCGGGCCTGCCGCATGAGAAGGTCTGCGGCATGGCCGGCGTGCTCGACAGCGCCCGGTTCCGTCACTTCCTGTCGCTCGAATTCGGCGTCTCGATGAAGGACGTCAACGCCTTCGTGCTGGGCGGCCACGGCGACACCATGGTGCCGCTGGCGCGCTACTCGACCGTCGGTGGCATCCCGCTGCCCGACCTGGTGCAGATGGGCTGGACCACGCAGGACAAGCTCGACGCGATCATCCAGCGCACCCGCGACGGCGGCGCCGAGATCGTCGGCCTGCTGAAGACCGGCTCGGCGTTCTACGCCCCCGCGACCAGCGCCATCGAGATGGCCGAAGCCTATCTCAAGGACCAGAAGCGGGTCCTGCCCTGCGCCGCCTATGTCGATGGCGCGCTCGGGCTGAACGGCATGTATGTCGGCGTGCCGACGGTGATCGGCGCCGGCGGCGTCGAGAAGGTCATCGACATCAAGCTGAACCGCGACGAGCAGGTGATGTTCGACAAGTCGGTCGACGCGGTGAAGGGCCTGGTCGAGGCCTGCAAGGGCATCGATTCCAGCCTAGCCTGAGCCCATCCGGCGGCAAGATCGATCGGGGCGTCCTGCGGGGCGCCCCTTTTTCGTGGCCGGTCCCGGCACGACGAATCACTCCGGAGCTGGATTTTTCGATTTCATCTCGCGGTGGCAAAGCCTGCCCGCGTGTTGTGATCACACCCAGAAAAAGTGTGATCACATATGTCGGATTTCCGCCTATCGCGTCGGAAAACTGTTCTTTTCGCAAGGCTGCTGTGGTTGAAGGGGCCAAATCACGGCAACCGAGGACCGGTCCATGAACATCCACGAATATCAGGCCAAGGCCCTTCTGCGTTCCTACGGAGCGCCCGTCAGCGACGGGCGCCCGGTGCTGCGCGCGGAAGAGGCGAAAACCGCGGCGGGCGAACTCGACGGCCCGCTCTGGGTCGTCAAGGCGCAGATCCACGCCGGCGGCCGCGGCAAGGGCCACTTCAAGGAAGCCGACGCCGGCGAAAAGGGCGGTGTCCGCCTGGCCCGTTCGGTCGAGGAAGCCGCCGAAGAGGCGCGCAAGATGCTTGGCCGCACCCTGGTGACGCACCAGACCGGCCCGGCCGGCAAGCAGGTCAACCGGATCTACATCGAAGACGGCTCCGACATCGAGAAAGAGCTGTATCTGGCGCTGCTGGTCGACCGCAGCACCTCGCGCGTGTCCTTCGTCTGCTCGACCGAGGGCGGCATGGACATCGAGGAGGTCGCCGAAAGCACCCCCGAGAAAATCCTGTCCTTCTCGGTCGACCCGGCCACCGGCTACCAGCCGTTCCACGGCCGTCGCATCGCCTTCGAACTCGGGCTGGAAGGCCAGCAGGTCAAGCAGTGCGTCAAGCT
>JBFGEI010000378.1:0-1832 GCA_041580155.1 Limimaricola sp. | reverse complement strand
CCGCGCATGGATGGCGTCGCGGCGGCGCGCGCGATCCGCGGCGGCACCGGCCCGAACCGCGCGACGCCGATCGTCGCGCTGACCGCGCACGCCCTGCCGGACGATATCGCCCGATTCCACGCCGCCGGCATGGAACGCGTGTTGACCAAGCCGCTGTCGCGCGCCGCCTTGCACCGGCTTCTGGTCGACCTGCAGCCCGCCGCACTCGCACCCCCGGCGCCACCGCCCGCCGCCGCCGAAGCGGCACCGACATTGGCGCCGGCAGAAAGACCGGCGCCGGCAGCCGAGCTGCCGCTTGTCGACACCGAGATCTGCGACGCCTTCCACGAGGATCTCGGCCACGACCGCGCCGCCGAGCTGCTGAGCAGCTTCATCGAGCAGACCGGCAGCGTGATCGACCGGTTGACCCAGGAGGCCGACACCGCGGCCGCCGACACCATCGTCGCCGAAATGCACCGCATCGCCGGCGCCGCGGGCCTGTTCGGCGCGCTGGCGCTGTCGGACAAGCTGCGCGGCCTCGAGACCTTGGGCAAGACCGGCAAGGACACCGAGTTGCGCACCGGGCTCGCGGCGCTGGCGCCGCTCTGGGCCGATACCAAGGCGGCGTTGCCGCGCCGCGACCGCACCGCCGCCTGAGCCGGCCCCGCGGCCCGACCCGGAAACCGCGCGAAGCCTATTGACCGCGCGTGGCCGGCGGTCAGACTGGCCCGGCCCGAAGCCGCAACATGGCGGCCGGGTCCCAACAGCAGCGAGGCCACGTCATGGACACCCTGATGCAAAACGACCCGGCCCGGGTGATCGAGGCCGACCGCGCCCATGTCTGGCACCACATGGTGCAGCACAAGCCCTACGAGACCATCGACCCCCGGATCATCGTCGAAGGCCGCGGCATGCGGGTCTGGGACATCAACGGCAAGGAACATCTCGACGCGGTCTCGGGCGGGGTCTGGACCGTCAACGTCGGCTACGGCCGCACCAGCATCGCCGACGCGGTGCGCGAGCAGCTGGTCAAGATGTGCTACTTCGCCGGGGCGCAGGGCACGATCCCGGGCGCCCGCTTCGCCGAGGCGCTGATCGAGAAGATGCCGGGGCTGTCGCGGGTCTACTACGCCAACTCCGGCTCCGAGGCGAACGAGAAGGCGTTCAAGATGGTGCGCCAGATCAGCCACAAGCACCACGGCGGCCGCAAGTCGAAGATCCTGTACCGCGATCGCGACTACCACGGCACCACGATCGCCTGCCTCTCGGCCGGCGGCCAGCAGGAGCGGAACGCGCAATACGGCCCCTTCGTGCCCGAGTTCGTCGCGGTGCCGCATTGTCTTGAATACCGGGCGCAGGACGGCCTGGCCGGCGACGATTACGGGGTTCGCGCCGCCGAGGCGATCGAGCAGGTGATCCTGCGCGAGGGCCCCGACACCATAGGCGCGCTCTGCCTCGAGCCGATCACCGCCGGCGGTGGCATCATCGTGCCGCCGCGCGGGTATTGGGAAAAGGTGCAGGAAATCTGCCGGAAATACGACATCCTGCTGCATATCGACGAGGTGGTCTGCGGCATGGGCCGGACCGGCACCTGGTTCGGCTACCAGCAGTTCGGCGTGAAGCCTGACATCGTGACGATGGCCAAGGGCGTCGCCTCGGGCTACGCCGCGATCTCGTGCTGCGTCACCACCGAAGCCGTGTTCGAACGGTTTAAGGATGCCAGCGATCCGATGGCGCATTTCCGCGACATCTCGACCTTCGGCGGCTGCACCTCGGGCCCGGTGGCCGCGCTCGAGAACCTGCGGATTCTCGAGGAGGAGGACCTGCTCGGCAACTCGACGCGGATGGGCGTG
>JBFGEI010000377.1:0-1929 GCA_041580155.1 Limimaricola sp. | reverse complement strand
CGCGAATACCTGCGGGCGCATCCGCCGCGCGACGCGGTGATCGCGCTTTGGGGCGACGGCTTCGGCGACTGGCTCGCGGGGTTTCCACCGGTGGCGCAACTGCCCTACCTGCCGGGGGTCGCGCGGCTCGAATACCTGCGGCGGCGCGCCTATTTCGCCGCCGACGCGGCGCCGCTCGGGGCCGAGGCGGCGGCGACGATCGCGCCCGACCGCATCGGCGGGATGGTGCTGCGGCCGCACCCTTCTGCCGGCTGGATGCGCGACCCGCACCCGGTGCTGGCGATCTGGTCGCGCCACATGGCGCCCGCCGCCGCCGCCGAGCCGCCCGGCGAGCTGATCGTCTGCCGGCCCGGCAAAACGGTGCTTCAGGTCGCGGCGCCCGACGGCAGCTGCGCCACGCTCGACGCGCTGGCCGCCGGCGCGCCGCTGGCCGAGGCGCTGCCCGGCGGCGCCGACCACGCCGCGATCTTCGCGGCGCTGTTCAGGGTCAGCGCGCTGCTGCCGCCCGATATCGAAGGAGAGCCCGATGCGACTGTCTGATGTCGGCGTGCTGATCGCCGCCCCCGACCGCCAGGGTGCGGCGGTCACCACGCTGCTGTCGCTGATCGCACGGCTTGGTTTCGCGGCGGTGCTGCTGGTGTATTTTCTTGGCTCGGCGACGACCAAGTTCGACGGCTTCGGCCTGTCGGCGGGGGCCTATGCGCAGATCCTGCCGAGGCAGATGGAGGCTGTGGGCTACGACCCGTCGCAGATCGCCTGGCCGCTGCATCTGCTGGTGCTGGGCGGATCGCTGGCCGAGGTGGTGTTGCCGCTGCTGCTGGTGCTGGGGTTGCTGACCCGGCTGGCCAGCCTCGGGATGATCGGCTTCGTGCTGGTGATGTCGGCGACCGACATCTGGGGCCACGGCATCGACGCCGCCGGCATCGGCGCGCTGTTCGACCGGCAGCCGGATTCGCTGATCGCCGACCAGCGGCTGCTGTGGATCGTCATGCTGGCGGTGCCGCTGCTGGTCGGCGGCGGCCGGGTGTCGCTGGACCGGCTGCTGTCGCGGCGGCTGCGCGGCTAGTCCAGCCGGCGGCCGTCGCCGTCGAACCAGCACACGGATTCGGCCAGCGCCCGGAGCCGGATCGGCGCGCCGGAGCCGGTCGGGCCGTCGGGCTGCCCGGCGCAGCGCCAGGCGATCATCTCGCCGCTGTCCAGCGCCGCATGCACGATGGTCTCCGCTCCAAGCGCCTCGGTGAACTTGATCCGGCCCGACAGGTTGGAGGCGTTGCTCTCGTCGCGCACCAGGTGCTCGGGCCTGATCCCGGCGATCACCGCCCGCGCCGGCGGCGTGCCGCCAAGCCCCATCGACCGGGCCGAAACGAAGTTCATCGGCGGCGATCCGATGAAGCCGCCCACGAAGCTGCTGGCGGGGTTGCGGTAGACCTCGAGCGGCGTGCCGACCTGCTCGGCGCGGCCGGCGTTCATCACGATCACCCGGTCGGCGAGGGTCATCGCCTCGACCTGGTCATGCGTGACGTAGAGCGCGGTGACCCCGAGCTTGCGCTGCAACTCCTTGATCTCGAGCCGCATCTGCACCCGCAGCTTGGCGTCGAGGTTCGACAGCGGTTCGTCGAACAGGAACACTGCGGGTTTGCGCACGATGGCGCGGCCCATTGCCACCCGCTGGCGCTGGCCGCCCGACAGGTCGCGCGGCCGCCGGTCGAGATAGGAGCCGATCTGCAGCAGCTGCGCCGCTTGTTCGACCCGCTCGGCGATCTCGGCCTTCGGGGTGCCGGCGATCTTCAGCCCGTAGGCCATGTTCTGGCGCACCGACATATGCGGGTAGAGCGCGTAGTTCTGGAACACCATCGCGATGTCGCGGTCCATCGGTTCCAGGTCGTTGACCCGCCGGTCGCCGATCCGCACCTCGCCCGATGTCACCGT
>JBFGEI010000376.1:0-2037 GCA_041580155.1 Limimaricola sp. | reverse complement strand
GGCGTCCCGTTTCCAATTTCGGGAGGGTCGCATGAGCGATCGCATCTTCGGCGGGATCGGTCTGATGCTCGCGCTGCTCTATGTCTGGCGCGCCTCGATCATCCCCGACAGCTTCATGACCGACGCCGTCGGTCCTCGCACCTTTCCCTACGGCATCGCGGTGGTGCTCGGGCTGAGTTCGCTGTGGTTCCTGGTGAAACCCGACCCCGAGCCGGAGTGGCCCAACGCCGGCCGGATCGCCGAGATCGTCTTCGCCGCGCTGGTGATGTTCGCCTATGCCCAGCTGCTGCCCGAGGTCGGCTTCCTGATCGCCACCGCGGTCGCCGCCGCTTACCTGACCTGGCGGCTGGGATCGACGCCGCTGCAAAGCCTGCTGATCGGCGTCAGCACCTCGGTCGGGATTTACGTCGTGTTTCGGATGATCCTCGGGCTGAGCCTCGCCCGCGGTCCCTTCGGCTTCTGAGGAGCACCGCATCATGGATACCCTCATGTCTCTCGCCGACGGCTTTGCCGTCGCGCTGACCTGGCAGAACATCGGCCTGGCGCTGCTGGGCTGCTTTCTCGGCACCATCATGGGCGCGCTGCCCGGCCTCGGCCCGTCGAACGGCGTGGCGATCCTGATCCCGCTGGCGTTCAGCCTCGGGCTGGGCGCGACGCCGTCGCTGATCCTGCTGACGTCGGTCTATTACGGCGCGATGTACGGCGGCCGGATCTCGTCGATCCTTTTGAACATCCCGGGCGACGAACCGGCGATGATGACCTGTCTCGACGGCTACCCGATGGCGCAGCAGGGCCGCGCCGGCGAAGCGCTGGCGCTGTCCGGCGTCGCCAGCTTCGTCGGGGCGTTCTTCTCGACCTGCGGGCTGGTGCTGCTGGCGCCGCAGCTGGTCAAGGTGGCGCTGCTGTTCGGCCCGGCCGAATACTTCGCGCTGTTCGCGCTGGCCTTCATGACGCTGGGCGGGATCTCGGCCACCAACCAGGCGAAATCCGCCTTCGCCGCGGCGCTGGGGCTTGGTCTGGCGATGGTCGGGGTCGACACCCAGACCGGGGTGCCGCGCTTCACCTTCGGCGAGGTGCATCTCTATGACGGCATCGACTTCCTGGTCGCCATCGTCGGGCTGTTCGCCCTGTCCGAGGTGTTCATCTTCCTCGAACACCGCGGCACCGAGAAGGACGCGTCAACCGGACCCAAGCTGGACATCGGCCGGATCACCCCGTCCTTCGCGATGCTGAAATACTGCACCCCGACCATGCTGCGCACCACGGTGCTGGGCTTCATCGCCGGGGTGCTGCCGGGGGCGGGCGCCTCGCTCGGGTCGTTCATCTCCTACTCGATGGAAAAGAAGCTGGTCGACAAGGACAACAGCTTCGGCACCGGCGACCCGCGCGGTGTCGCCGCTCCCGAGGCCGGCAACAACGCCGCCGCCGGTGGCGCGCTGGTGCCGATGCTGGCGCTGGGGGTGCCGGGGTCGGGGACGACGGCGGTGCTGCTGGCGGTTCTGCTGTCGCTCAACATCACGCCGGGGCCGCTGCTGTTCACCCAGAACCCCGATGTGGTCTGGGGCCTGATCGCGGCGCTGTTCATCGGCAACTTCATGTTGCTGGCGATGAACATCCCGATGGTCGGGCTGTTCGTCCGGCTGCTGATGGTGCCGCCGCGGATCCTGATGCCGGTGGTGGCGATGATCTCCTTCGTCGGGATCTACGGCATTTCGGGATCGAGCTTCGACCTGATGGTGATGATCGTCTTCGGTCTGATGGGCTGGGTGCTGCGCAAGCTCGACGTGCCGCTGGTGCCGGTGATCCTCGGCACGCTGCTGGGCAACGCGATGGAGGTCAACATGCGCCGCGCCGTGACCATCGCCGACGGCGACTACACGGTGCTGTTCGGCTCCTGGCTGACGCTGGCGCTCTGGACCGTGGCGATCATCGGCTTCGTGCTGCCGATCTTCGTCGGCGGCGTGGTCAAGGCCCGGATGCGGTCGGCCCGCGACCGCGAGTCGGCGCTGACCGACTGATCGGCACCCGCAGGACCGG
>JBFGEI010000375.1:0-2086 GCA_041580155.1 Limimaricola sp. | reverse complement strand
GGGCTCGACGGCTTCAACTGGCTGCTGGACCGGTCCTGGGCCTTCGGCTGGACCGTGTTCCTGACGGTCTGGGCGCATATGGGCTTTTACACGCTGATCCTGCTGGCGGGTCTGCAGGCAATCCCGCGCGACGTCTACGAGGCGGCGCTGATGGACCGCGCCAGCCCGTGGCGCACCTTCCGCAAGATCACCCTGCCGCTGCTGGCGCCGACGATGCTGGTGGTTCTGGTGCTGGCGCTGATCAAGGGCGTGCAGACCTTCGACGAGGTCTTCGCCTTCACCGGCGGCGGTCCGGGGTCGGCCACCACCTTCATCATCCAGTTCATCTACCAGACCGGCTTTGCCGGGGCGCCGCGGCTGTTCGGCCTCGCCGCCGCCGCCTCGATCCTGCTGGCGCTGGTGCTGGTGGTGCTGACCGGCCTGCAGCTGTGGGCCAACCGGAGGAACGTCGATGGCTAATGTCGCGGAATTCATGACCCGGACCCGCTCCGGGCGCGGCCGGCTCGATTGGACCGACTGGGTCAGCTACGGCTACCTCTGCCTCGGCATCCTGATCATGTTCGGCCCGGTGATCTGGCTGGTGCTGTCGTCGTTCAAGACCGACGCCGACCTGCAGCGGTTCCCGCCGCGCTTCCTGCCCTACGCGCAGGAGACGGCGATGGTCGACGGCTACGAGGACCCGCTGCCGCTTTACGAGATCACCGGTGGCGAGCACGCGGGCAAGACCCTGGCGCAGCTGCGCCGGGTCGGGCTGGTGGCGCAGATGGTCGACCCCGCGGCCCCGACCGAGCGGCTGCGCGTCGACGTCGCCGACCGGGTCGAGATCGAACGGGTGTCGCTGGCGCTCGAGAATTACACCGGGCTGTTCGAGCGCTTCAACTTCCTGCGCTTCCTGTGGAATTCCACCTTCATCACGGTGGTTGCGACGGCGATCATGCTGCTGGTGAACTCGATGGCCGCCTTCGCGCTGTCGAAGTACAAGTTCCGCGGCCGCACCACGGTGCTGCTGATGGTGATCGGGGTGCTGATGATCCCGCAGACCGTGGTGCTGGTGCCGCTGTTCCTGATCACCCGCGAACTCGGCATGCTCGACAGCCTCTGGGGCGTGATCATCCCCGGCGCCGCGACGCCGACCGGCGTGTTCCTGCTGCGCCAGTACATGGTGACGATCCCCGACGAGATCCTCGACGCGGCGCGGATGGACAAAGCCAGCGAATGGAAGATCTTCTGGCGGATCATCCTGCCGCTCTCGGCGCCGGCGATCGCGGTGCTGGCGATCCTTGCGATCATGTGGCGCTGGAACGACTTCCTGTGGCCGCTGATCGTGCTGTCGAAGACCGAGAATTTCACCCTGCAGCTGGCGCTGAATTCGTTCCAGGGCGAGCTTGCGACCAACTGGAGCAGCCTGCTGGCGATGACCGTGCTGACGCTGCTGCCGATCGCGCTCGTCTTCATGTTCCTGCAGAAATACATCGCCACGGGCATCGCCTCGACCGGCGGCAAATGACCGGCGCACGCGCCGAAACGGGAGGAGCCTAAATGGGAAACGTCACGCTGAAGGCGGTGCGCAAGAGCTACGGGTCGGTCGACGTGATCAAGGGGGTCGACCTCGAGATCGCGCATGGCGAATTCTGCGTCTTCGTCGGCCCGTCGGGCTGCGGCAAATCCACCCTGCTGCGGATGATCTCGGGGCTGGAAGACATCACGGCCGGCCAGATCGTGATCGGCGACGAGGTGGTCAACGACATCCCGGCCGCCGATCGCGGTCTCGCCATGGTGTTCCAGAGCTACGCGCTCTACCCGCATATGTCGGTGCGGCAGAACCTGACCTTCGGGCTGGAGAACATCGACACGCCGAAACCCGAGATCAAGGCCAAGGTCGAGGCGGTGGCGAAGATGCTGCAGATCGAGCCGCTGCTCGACCGGCGCCCCAAGGACCTGTCGGGCGGCCAGCGCCAGCGCGTCGCCATCGGCCGGTCGATCGTGCGCGAGCCGACGGCGTTCCTGTTCGACGAACCGCTGTCGAACCTCGACGCGTCGCTGCGCGTCGAGATGCGCTACGAGATCGCCAAGCTGCACCAGACGC
>JBFGEI010000374.1:0-2177 GCA_041580155.1 Limimaricola sp. | reverse complement strand
CCCGGAGCGTCGGACCAAGCCGGCCTTCGCTGTGCCGCCTTTTGTCGTCGCGGCGGCTTGGCAACGGCGGGCCGATGCGGCGGCAACGCCGCCGCCCTCGGGTCAAGGCAATGTGTCAGCCACGGTGACCATGCCACGCGGGGCGCCGGGTCGCGCGGCCTGCGCCACCGCGGCCTCGGCGGCGCGTGACGCGGGCCGCGATCCCGCCGCGCGGACCCCAGGGGCCTGATTGGCCCGAAGCTGACGGCGGCCACCTCGTGACCCAAAACTGCTGCCCGGCCGTCAGGGCCCGAAAACACACCGTAGTCCGCCGGTGTCCGACGGCCCGCCCCGGTCGCCCAAAAGCCTCGTCCAGCGGAACGACACTCACCCTGAAGTAGCAGATCCAGCGCGGCACCGCGCCCCGGCCGCTGCCGGGAAACCCACATCGTCAACGTCGCATGGAACCCGGTTTTCCGGCGCGCCGCGACTTGGCGGACGCTTCGATACGGCCATGATTTTCGCCGCCAACCCCCCATTTTTCAGCAGCTTTCCGCATTATTTTGCCGGATTCCCTGTCCAGGTGGCATTTTCCGCCTAGGTCCGTCATAAGCGGCCAATCGCCAACAACCGGAGACATCTTGCCTCGTGACTGAGAAAAACCTCCCATCATTGCCGCTGGCCCTGCTGCCCGTGGTACTCACCCTGGGGCTGCTGGCCCTGCAGCTGTTCTACTTCGGCGACTTCACGCCGCACATCCCGCTGGTGCTCGGGCTCGCCATCACCGGCCTGCTGGGCGTGATGCGCGGCCAGAAATGGACCGACATCCGCGAAGGGGTGTTCCACGTCATCCACGTGTCGCTGCCGTCGCTGTCGGTGCTGATCGTGGTCGGCATGATCATCGGCGTCTGGATCGCCTCGGGCACCGTGCCGACGCTGATCTACTACGGGCTGACGCTGCTGAACCCGTCGATCTTCCTCGCCGCGGCGATGATCCTCTGCGCCGTGGTCTCGCTGTCGCTCGGCACCAGCTGGGGCACCGTCGGCACCATCGGCGTGGCCCTGATGGGCATCGGCGCCGGCTTCGGCATCCCGATGTACTGGACCGCCGGCGCCATCGTCTCGGGCGCGTTCTTCGGCGACAAGATCTCGCCGCTGTCGGACACCACCAACCTGGCGCCCGCCGTCACCGGTACCAACATTTTCGACCACATCAAAAACATGCTGCCGACCACGGTTCCGGCGATGCTGATCGCGCTGATGGTCTACATCGTCGCCGGCTACGGACTGATCGTCCCGGCCGAGACCTCGTTCGGCGCGATCACCGCGATCACCGAAAGCCTGCAGGAGGAATTCGTCATCGGTTGGCTGCCGCTGACCCCGGCGCTGCTGGTCATCACCCTCGCCGTGCTGCGTCAGCCGCCGCTGCCGTCGCTGTTCGCCGGCGTGCTGCTTGGCGGCATCGTCGCGATGTTCCAGCAGGGCGCGGGAGTGCATGACGTGTTCTCCTACGCCCAGTCCGGCTACAGCATCGACACCGGCATCGCCGACATCGACGCGCTGCTGAACAAGGGCGGCATCCAGTCGATGATGTGGACGATTTCGCTGATGCTGATCGCGCTTGGCTTCGGCGGCGCGCTGGAGCGGACCGGCTGCCTCGAATCGATCATCCTGTCGATCGTGCGCCGGGTGAAGAGCTTCGGCGCGGTGCAAAGCTCGGCGATCGGCACCGCCTTCGCCACCAACCTGGTGGCCGGCGATCCCTACATCTCGATCGCGCTTCCGGGCCGGATGTACGCGCCGCTCTATCGCGGCATGGGCTATTCGACGCTGAACCTCAGCCGCGCCGTCGAAGAAGGTGGCACGCTGATGAGCCCGCTGATCCCGTGGAACGCCGGTGGCGCCTTCGTGATCTCGGCGCTGGGCCTGTCGATCATGGACGGCAACCTCGAGAACCTGCTCTACATCCCGCTGGCCTTCGCCTGCTGGACCGCACCGGTGATCGGCGTGTTCTACGCGCTGACCGGGCTGTTCTCGCCGAAAGCTTCGGACGAAGACCGGGCGAACTGGGAATCGAGCAACGAGGACGTGATGGACCTGTCGGCCCATGACCACCTCGGCGACACCGAGGCCGACGCCCAGCGCGCCTGATCGCCACCCCGCAGACCGACCCGAAGCCCCGCCCACCGGCGGGGCTT
>JBFGEI010000373.1:0-2255 GCA_041580155.1 Limimaricola sp. | reverse complement strand
GTGCTGCTGTCGGCCGGCCTGCCGGTCGACGATTCGCTTGCGGTGATCCGGTCGGCGAAGGGCACCGGCGCGATGGATCAGGTCGCGACCCGGCTGCGGGCGTTGGTGCGCGAGGGCGCACCGCTGTCCGAGGCGCTCGATCAGGGTCAGGCCGGCTTCGCCCCATACGTGGTGTCCGCGGTGCGGGCCGGCGAGGCGTCGCGCGACCTGACCGCGGTATTCGAGGCGATCGCCGACCATCTCGAAACCCGGCGCACCGACAGGACCGCGCTGGCAACCGCCCTGATCTACCCGGCCTTCGTCGCCGCCGTCTCGCTGATCGTCTGCGCGATTCTCATGGTCACGGTCGCGCCCGAGCTTGCCGCCATGTTCGAGGCGACGGGGCGGCCACTGCCGCCGCTGACCGCCTTCATGCTGGGCGCCACCGACTGGATCGCCGGCCATGCCGTGCCGTTGGTCGGCATCGGCGCAGCGGCGATCACCGGCATCCCGCTGCTGCTGCGGCGGCCCAAGCTTCGCGACCGCTGGACCGGCTTCCTGCTGCGTCTGCCGGTCGTCGGCAGGCTGATGACCCTCGAGGCCGCGACCCAGTATCTGCGCACCCTGTCGCTGGTGATCGGCAGCCGTCAGCCCGTCGTCGAGGGCGTGCGCAACGCGACCGACGTGCTGTCGGTCAGCAAGTTCCGCGACGAAGGCAACCGCGTCACCGAGGCGATCGGCGCCGGCGCCGCCCTGTCGCAGGCGCTGGCCCGGACCAGCTTCATCCCGGACGTCGCCCAACAGCTCGTCGAAGCCGGAGAGAAATCCGCCCGTGTCGCGCAGATGACCGAGCGCGCGGCGCTTCTGGTCGAGACCTGGCTGATCAACGACCGCAAGCGGCTGGCGACGTTGATCGACCCGATGCTGATGATGCTGATCGGGGTCTTCGTCCTGACCATCGTCCTTTCGATCCTGCTTCCGATCTTCGACATGCAGAGCGCCATTCAACTCTAGGTCGCTATAGTTGACGCGAGGGCAACCAGTTAAATTCGCGTTAAAGTAGTTGAGCGAAATTTGATCGCCTCCTAGGCTCACGCTCGTGATGTTCACGCCTTCTGGAAAGTCCAGCGATAACTCGGTGTGGGCGTCGTCGAAAAACAAAAAAAGAATCAGTCTGTTCGACATCTTCTTCCTGGGAGGGAAATCAATGAAACTAATCGGTGTAAGCGCCGGTCTGCTTGTTGGTGCAAGCGCGCTGGCCTTTGCCTCGGCCGCATCGGCCGAAAGCAGCTCGAACAAATGCAACCGTAGCAACAACAACATCAGCAAGCTGACGCAATGCGTCACGGTTGAAGGCGTGCGGGCCCACCAGCAGGCGTTCCAGAAGGCGGCCGACGCCAATGGCGGCAACCGTGCCTCCGGCTTCCCGGGCTACGACGCATCGGTCGATTACATCGTCGAGACCCTGACCGCCGCGGGCTATTCCCCGGTGGTCCAGCCCTTCGACTTCGTGATCTTCAGCGAGCTGTCCGATGCGACCCTGGCGCAGACCGCACCCGGGTCGGAGACCTATGTCTTCGGCGAGGACTTCGCCACGATGTCCTATTCGGGTAACGGCTCCGCCGACGCATCGGTGACGCCGGTCGATCTTGCTCTCGGTGCCGGAAATGCCTCGACCAGCGGATGCGAGGCCGGAGATTTCGCCGGCTTCCCGGCCGGCAACATCGCCATGGTCCAGCGCGGGGCCTGCAGCTTCCAGCAGAAGGCGGAGAACGCCGAAGCTGCTGGTGCTACCGGTGTCATCATCTTCAACCAGGGCAACACCGACGGCCGCAAGGCGCTGTTCGGCGGCACCCTGTCGGACGGCTACACCGGCGATCTTCCGGTCCTGTCGATGAGCTACGATCTCGGTGAAGTGCTGGCGCAGACCTCGGGCCTGAAGCTGGCGATGCGCACCGACACGCTGCGCGCCCCGTTCACCACCTTCAACGTGCTTGCCGAAACCAAGCGCGGCGATCCCGACAACGTGGTGATGGTCGGCTCGCACCTCGACAGCGTCGATGAAGGCCCGGGCATCCAGGACAACGGCTCCGGCTCTGCCGCGATCCTCGAGGTTGCCGTGCAGATGGCGAAGGTCAACGTGCGCAACAAGGTGCGCTTTGCCTGGTGGGGCGCCGAGGAATCCGGTCTGGTCGGCGCGACCTATTACGTCACCGACCTGATCGAGAAGAACATCGAACAGGGCGATCCGACGATCGAGAAGATCGCGCTCTACC
>JBFGEI010000372.1:0-2274 GCA_041580155.1 Limimaricola sp. | reverse complement strand
TGTGGTGCGCCCCAGGCGGCGGCGTCGAGCCGCACGCCTCCTTGCCCAACAACCTGATCCGCGAGCTGCACGAGGAAACCGGCCTTGCGGTGACCGTCGGCGCGCCCTGCCTGGTCAACGAATTCCACGACCCCGAGCGCGGCTACCACCAGGTCGACCTGTATTTCCGCTGCCGGCTGAACGGCGACGCGGCGCTGCGCGACTGGGCCGATCCCGAAGGCGTGGTCAGCCACCGGCGCTGGGTGGCCCGCCACGAAATGCCCGGGCTGCGGATCAAGCCCGACAGCCTCGCCGCGGTGGCCTGGGCCGACACCGACGCGCCGGGCTACGACCCGCTCGAGCTGATCCTGCGCTGAGCCGCGCGATCAGCGGTTCCGGGCCTGCTGCACCAGCGACTGGATGAACCCAAGCTTCTGGATCACCGGCTGCGGCAGCACGAAGGGGTAGAGATCCGGCATCCCCATCGCCCGGTTCAGCGCGTTGATCGCCATCGACAGCGGCACCCAGGCGTCGATCAGCGGCGCGATCTGCCGCGCCCGGTGCGGGTCGAAGTCGATCTCGCTGGCGATCACGTCGCCGGCCTCGCCCTGCACCTCGGTATCGATGCTGATGCCGAAGGCCTCGGCCATCTCCAGCGTGTCGGTGATGTGCAGGTAATGCGCCCAGGTCTCGGCCCAGTCCTCCCAGGGGTGCATCGTGGCATAGGCGCTGACGAAGGCGTCGGGCCAGTCGCCGGGCGCGCCCTGGTCGTAGTGCCGCTGCATCGCCGCGCCGTAATCGGCACGCTCGTCGCCGAACAGCGCCCGGAACGACTCAAGCTGGCCGCCGTCGCGCACCAGCCGATCCCAGTAGTAATGCCCGACCTCGTGGCGGAAATGGCCCAGCAGGGTGCGGTAGGGTTCGTTCATGTTGGTGCGGCGACGCTCGCGTTCGGCGTCGTCGGCCTCTTCCAGCGCGATGGTGATCAGCCCTGCGGCGTGGCCGGTGGTCACCGGTTCGGCGCCGGCGGCGCGGGCATCGGCCTGCGACAGGAAATCGAAGGCCAGGGGTTCGGCGCCGCCATCCTCGGGCGCCGGGTGCGGCAGGCCGAACTGGATCAGCGAATACATCAGCCGGCGCTTCGCCGCCTCGATCTTCTGCCAGCGGGCGTGGTTCTCGGGGTCCGACAGGTCCGGCACCGTCCGGTTGTGACGGCAGGCGGCGCAGTGCGGATCATCGGCATCGGCCGGCAGCATCCAGTTGCAGGCCGACAGCTCCCAGTTGGCGCAGTAGCGGTAGCGCGTCTCGGGCGCGGCCATCGCGACCCAGACCGGGCCTTCGGCGGTCACCGCGCTCAGCAGGCCGCGGTCCGGCAGATAGCCCAGCGCGTGGCCGCAGCGCAGGCAGCTGGTGTTCTCGAAATACAGAACCTGGCCGCAGGCCTGGCAGTTGAAGATCTTCATGATGTCACCCCGGGGGCCAGCGATAAAGGCCGCTGTGCCGACAAACCCCAGCCTGCCACGCCGGGTTCCGGTCTGGCGACGGCAATCGCACATCGGCGACGCGATGAGGTGCGGACACGAAAAAGGGGGCCGCGAACGGCCCCCCTTCCCTTGGATCGAACGGGATCCGGCAGAATTACATCATGCCGCCCATGCCGCCCATGCCGCCCATGCCGCCCATGTCGGCGCCACCGGCGTCGTCTTTCTTGGGCTTGTCGGCGATCAACGCTTCGGTGGTGATCAGCAGACCGGCGACCGAGGACGCGTCCTCGAGAGCGGTGCGGGTAACCTTGGCCGGGTCGATCACGCCGAACTTGAACATGTCGCCATATTCTTCGGTCTGCGCGTTGAAGCCGAAGGTCAGGTCGGTCGACTCGCGGACCTTGCCGGCAACCACGGCGCCGTCGACACCGGCGTTCTCGGCGATCTGGCGCAGCGGAGCTTCCAGCGCACGGCGCACGATGGCGATACCGGCGTTCTGGTCCGAGTTCTCGCCGACGAGACCGTCGAGCGACTTGCCAGCCTGAACGAGAGCGACACCGCCGCCGACGATCACGCCTTCCTGAACCGCGGCGCGGGTCGCGTTGAGCGCGTCGTCGACGCGGTCCTTACGCTCCTTGACCTCGATTTCGGTCATGCCGCCGACGCGGATGACGGCAACGCCACCGGCGAGCTTGGCAACCCGCTCCTGCAGCTTCTCTTTGTCGTAGTCCGAAGTGGTCTCTTCGATCTGACCGCGGATCTGAGCGACGCGCGATTCGATCTCGGCCTTCTCGCCATGACCGTCGACGAT
>JBFGEI010000371.1:0-2323 GCA_041580155.1 Limimaricola sp. | reverse complement strand
GGGCTGACGCCCTTCTGACTTTCCGGGATGACGGGATGCAGGCGCCGCGGGACACCGCGGCGCCTTTTTCATGCGCCGCGCTTGCCGGGCGCCGGCAGCCGCGCCTAGGCTGAACCGAAACCGGGAGGCTGGCATGGCGGTCGACGACGATTTCATCGCGGACATCACCGGGCGTCTGGCGCCGCTGGGTCCGATCACCGCGCGGCGGATGTTCGGCGGCGTCGGGCTGTTCACCGAAGACCGCATGTTCGCCAAGATCTCCGGCGGCGGCGTGCTGGCGTTCAAGGCCGACGACGGCAACCGGCAAGGCTTCATCGACGCCGGGATGACCAGATCCGGCAAGATGCCGTATTACGAGGCCAGCGCCGAGCAGCTCGAGGACGACGCGCAACTGATCGAGGCGGCGCGCAGCGCGGTCGCGGCGGCGCTGCGCTAGCGGCCGACGCCAGCCGACATCCGGCGTGGACAGCCCCGGCAGCGCCGCCTATCGCCAAGGTCGGACCCACATCGACAGGACATCCGATGCCGCACTGCACGCTTTGCAATTCCAACGACGCGGCCGCCTTCGAGGTGGCGCCGAAATACGACACCGTGATGCTCTGCGCCACCTGCCGCGATGGCGCGGTCACCGGCCCGGACGACGGGCCGCACTGGCGCTACCTGACCGATGCGATCTGGAGCCAGGACCCGCCGGTGCAGGTGATCGCCTACCGGCTTCTCAAATCCCTGCCCGAGGCGCCCTGGGCGCGCGAAACGCTCGAGATCGCGCATCTCGAGCCCGAGGTGCTGGCCTGGGCCGAGGCCGGCGCCGACGCCCCCGCCGAGCTGGTGCACCGCGACAGCAACGGCGCGGTGCTTGCCGCCGGCGACACCGTGGTGCTGATCAAGGACCTGCCGGTGAAGGGCGCCGGTTTTACCGCCAAGCGCGGCACCGCGGTGCGCGGGATCTCTCTTGTCGCGGACAACGCGGCGCATATCGAGGGCCGGGTCGAAGGCCAGCGCATCGTGATCCTGACGCAATACGTCAAGAAGTCCTGAGCCCCCGCCGGATCGCATGAAAAAGGCGCGCCGGACCCCCGGCGCGCCTCGTGCAATCGGTCGACCCCTTGCGCGCGTCAGTCTTCCGCGGTGGCCTCGGCGCGGCTCTTGCCCGACACTTGGCCGGCCAGCGTCGCCGCCATTAGCCCGTCGAGATCGCCGTCGAGCACGCCCTGGGTGTCCGAAGTCTCGAAGCCGGTGCGCAGGTCCTTCACCATCTGGTAGGGCTGCAGCACGTAGGACCGGATCTGGTTGCCCCAGCCGGCGTCGCCCTTGGCCTCGTGCGCCTCGTTGATCGCGGCGTTGCGCCGGTCGAGCTCCTGCTGGTAGAGCCGCGATTTCAGCGCCTTCATCGCGATGTCGCGGTTCTGGTGCTGCGACTTTTCCGAGCTGGTCACCACGATGCCGGTCGGCAGGTGGGTGATCCGCACCGCCGAGTCGGTGGTGTTGACGTGCTGGCCGCCGGCGCCGGACGACCGGTAGGTGTCGATCCGGATGTCCTTGTCCTGCACCTCGATCTCGATGTTGTCGTCGACCACCGGGTAGACCCAGACCGACGAGAACGAGGTATGGCGCCGCGCCGCGCTGTCGTAGGGCGAGATCCGCACCAGCCGGTGCACGCCGGATTCGGACTTGAGCCAGCCATAGGCGTTCGGCCCGGTGATCTTGTAGGAGGCCGATTTGATGCCGGCCTCTTCGCCGGCGCTCTCGGCCTGCAGCTCGACCTCGTAGCCGTGCTTCTCGGCCCAGCGGACGTACATCCGCGCCAGCATCGACGCCCAGTCGCAGCTCTCGGTGCCGCCGGCGCCCGAGTTGATCTCGAGGAAGGTGTCGTTGCCGTCGGCCTCGCCGTCGAGCAGCGCCTCGAGTTCCTTCGCGCCGGCCGATTTGCGCAGCGCCTTCAGCGCCGCCTCGGCCTCGGTGACGACCTCGTCGTCATTCTCCATCTCGCCCAACTCGATCAGCTCGACGTTGTCCTTGAGATCCTGGCTGATCTGCTCGTAGGTGCCGATCTTGTCGACCAGCATCTGCCGTTCGCGCATCAGCTTCTGCGCCGCCGCCGGGTCGTCCCACAGCGTCGGATCCTCGACCCGCGCGTCGAATTCCTCGAGCCGGTGCTTCGCCGTCTCGCGGCCCATCCGCTTGGCCAGCAGGGTCAGCGATTTCTCGATGGCGGCGATGTTGGCTTGGGTCTCTGCGCGCATGTCGGTCTCTCGCGTTCCGGAATTGAGGGGCGTGATAGCCCGCGCCGCGCCGCCCGGCAAGGGAGCGAGGCGGCGCGGGG
>JBFGEI010000370.1:0-2358 GCA_041580155.1 Limimaricola sp. | reverse complement strand
CCAGATGGGCCAGACCGGTCGCGGCGAAGACGCCGAGATCACCAGCTACCTGAACCAGACGCTCGATTCGAACATGCAGGGCAACATCATCGACCTGTGCCCGGTGGGCGCGCTTGTGTCGAAGCCCTACGCCTTCAACGCCCGCCCCTGGGAGCTGACCAAGACCGAGACCATCGACGTGATGGACGCGCTCGGGTCATCGATCCGGGTCGACACCAAGGGCCGGACCGTGATGCGGATCCTGCCGCGCAACCACGACGGCGTGAACGAAGAGTGGATTTCCGACAAGACCCGCTTCGTCTGGGACGGTCTGCGCAAGCAGCGGCTCGACACGCCCTACATCCGCGACAACGGCAAGCTGCGCAAAGCCAGCTGGCCCGAGGCGCTTGCCGCCGCCGCGTCGGCAATGCAGGGCCGCAAGACCGTCGGCTTGGTCGGTGACCTTGCCCCGGTCGAGGCCGCCTTCGCGCTGAAGCAGCTGATCGAGGCGCAGGGCGGGGTGGTCGAATGCCGCACCGACGGCGCCAAGCTGCCGGCCGGCAACCGCTCCGGCTATGTCGGCACCGCCCGCGTCGAAGAGATCGACGACGCCAAGCACGTCTTCCTGATCGGCACCAACCCGGGTCTCGAGGCGCCGGTGCTGAACGCCCGGATCCGCAAGGCCTGGCTGCGCGGCGCCAACATCGGCGTTGTCGGCGACGCGATCGACGTCAGCTACGACTACACCCATGTCGGCACCGGGCGCGCGTCGCTCGCCAAGGCGCTGGAGCACGAGTTCAGCCGCATCCTGACCGAACCCTCGGTGGTGATCGTCGGGCAGGGCGCGCTAACCGGCGCCGATGGCGCGGCCGTGCTAGCCCATGCGATGGAGCTGTGCAACCGCAGCAAGAGCAAGCTGCTGGTGCTGCACACCGCCGCCTCGCGCGTCGGCGCGATGGATGTCGGCGCGGTGTCCGATCAGGGCATCGAGTCGGCGCTGGACGGCGCCGAGGTGGTCTACAACATGGGCGCCGACGAGGTCGCGCTGCCCGACGGGGCCTTCGTGATCTATCAGGGCAGCCATGGCGATCGCGGCGCGCACCGCGCCGACGTGATCCTGCCGGCCACCGCCTGGGTCGAGGAGCCGGGGCTGTTTGTGAACACCGAAGGCCGGCCGCAGCTGGCGCTGCGCGCCAGCTTCGCACCGGGCGAGGCCAAGGAAAACTGGGCGATCCTGCGGGCGCTCTCGGCCGAGCTGGGCGCGGTGCAGCCGTGGAACAGTCTGGTGCAGCTGCGCCAGGCGATGGTCGCGGCGCATCCGCATCTGGGTCGGGTCGACGAGGTGGCCGAGAACGACTGGCAGCCGCTCGACCTGGTCGAGATGGCGCAGGACGACGCGGCGCTGCAGGGCGCGGTCGCCGAGTTCTACCTGACCAACCCGGTGGCCCGCGCCAGCGCGCTGATGGGCGAGCTGGCCGGCAATGCCCGGGCCCGGCGCCAGTCCAGGCTGGCGGCCGAGTGAGCCGATGAGGGCCGTGTTTCTCGCCATGCTGGCTTTGGCGCCGGCCGGGTGCAGCCCGGCCGCCGTCGCGCCGCAGCCGGCCGGGGCCACGGCCCCGATCTACGACGGCGTCGAGACCCGGCTGCTGGATGGCGACCTGGTCAACTTCCATGTCGCGATGCGCGGCGCGGAAGGCCCCGAGGCGGTGACCCGCTACGCCGAATGCGCGGCGGCGCAATACACCCTGATCCGGGGGTATGGTTTCGCCCGGCATCTGCGCACCCAAGTCGATGAATCGGCTGGAATCTGGCGCGCCGATGCTGTTTACACCATCTCGCCAGCCCTCCCGCGAGGGCTACGAACGATTGATGCCGAAGTCACCGTGGCAGATTGCGGTCTGAACGGCATTCCGACGGTCTGAGGGAAGGCACAATGGTCGAATTCTTCACCAATACGGGACCAGGGATCGTCCTGTTGATCCTGGCGCAGTGCCTTCTGGTGCTGGTCCCGCTGCTCGTGGCGCTCGCGTTCCTGATGTATGCCGACCGCAAGGTCTGGGCAGCCGTCCAGATGCGCCGCGGCCCCAACGTGGTCGGGGTTTTCGGCCTGCTGCAAAGCTTCGCCGACTTCCTGAAATACATCGTCCAGGAAGTGGTGGTCCCGGCCGGCGCCCACCGCTCGGTGGTCTGCCTCGCGCCGATGATCTCCTTCGGGCTGGCGGTGATCGGCTGGGCGGTGATCCCGTTCTCGGACGGCTGGGTGCTGGCCAACATCAACGTCGCAATCCTCTACGTCTTCGCGGTGTCCTCGCTCGAGGTCTACGGCGTGATCATGGGCGGCTGGGCGTCGAACTCGAAATACCCGTTCCTCGGCTCGCT
>JBFGEI010000369.1:0-2387 GCA_041580155.1 Limimaricola sp. | reverse complement strand
GGCGAGAACCTTCTCGACGATGATGTCGCGGTTGATCGCGAGGTACAGAGCCTCACGCACGCGGACGTCCTGCAGCGCCTCGGGGCCCGAGTCGGTGACGTTCACGTTGTAGTAGTAGGAGCACAGGTTCGGGAAGCTGACCGCATCCTCGGGGTACTCTTCGGACAGCCGCGGGAACTGGCCGGCCGGCACTTCGGTGCGGTCGAGCTCGCCGGCGAGATAGCGGGTCAGCGCCTGGTTCTCGTCGTTGATGACCAGCGCCACGACCTTTTCGATGATCGTGTTCTCGTTGTCCCAGTACATCGGGTTGCGCTCGCGCACCGACCGCTCCTGCGGGATGTGCTCGGTCAGCACATAGGCGCCGTTCGACACGATGTTCTTCGGATCGGTCCAGCTCTCGCCGAACTCTTCGATGGTCTTCTGCGGCACCGGGAAGGTGGTGGAGTGCACGGTCATCTGCGCGAAATACGGCAGCGGCTTCGACAGCTTGACCTCGAGGGTGTGGTCGTCGATCGCGGTGACGCCGAGCTCTTCGAGCGGCTTTTCGCCCTTGATCACCTCGGCGACGTTCTCGATCGACATCAGCTCCATGTACCACGCGTAGGGCGAGGCAAGCTCGGGGCTGGCGGCGCGGCGCCAGGCGTAGACGAAGTCACCGGCGGTGACCGGATCGCCGTTCGACCACTTCGCCTCGGGGCGCAGGTTGAAGGTGTAGGTCAGCCCGTCGTCCGACGCGACGTAGTCGGTGGCGACGCCGGGCACGATGTTGCCCTCGGCGTCCTGGTTCATCAGGCCTTCGAACAGGTCGCGGATGGTCTCGGAGCCCGACACGTCCTCGACGATGCCCGGATCGACCGAGCTCGACTCGTCGAGAATCCGGTAGGTGAAGGTCTGCTCCTTGGCCAGCGTCTCGCCGGTCTCGGGGTGGGTCATGGCGTGGCTCTCGGCGCTGGCGGCGCCGGCCATCGCGATCAGTGCGGCGGCGGTGCCGGCCATCAGTTCGGTCTTGAAACGCATTAGTTCATCCCTGTTGCTGGGGGGTCCCGGCGGTTGACCGGTGACGCCTCGGGTGAAATCCGCCCTTTGCGGGCGTGGTTGTGGCGCGATCCTTCTGGCAAGTCGCGGAAATGGCAAGAGGCCTGTCGCCCTGACCCAACGACACGAAATTCGCGCCACGGCGGGCCGCGTGAAATGGCCCAAGCAGATGATGTCTGACGACTTTGGCCGTGGCACTCGGCGCAAGATTGTTGCGCGGCACCAGATGTTCGATTTACGTTCTGCCTAATATTTCACCAGCCCTGCCGCAACGTCGCGACGGCCTTGGCGCGCCGATCAACGATCTGCGGCGGCACTCGCAGCGCATGCACACGTCCTGCGCGACCCTGACGGCTCGTCATTCGCGGCGCGCCGCCATATCCTGCAGATCGAAGGAGACCGCCGCATGATCCGCCCTGCCCCCCTGCCGCTGGCCACCCGCACCGGTCTGCCCGACGCGCTGCGGGTGCTGCTGGCCGACTATCCGCGCGGCGGCTGGCAGGCCGATCCGAATTTCGCCGGGCTGGTCGAATTCTGGCTGTCGCGCCACCTGATGTTCCGCCGGATGATGGAGCTGCTGCGCCGCGACTCCGAGACGTTCTCGGACGCCAGCTCGGACCCGCGCCGCTACGCCGCGACGCTGTCACGGATCGGCGGCCGCTTCGTCACCGAGCTGCACGGCCACCACGGCATCGAGGATCAGCATTACTTTCCGCGGCTGGCCCGGATCGAACCGCGGCTGCAGGCCGGTTTCGATCTGCTCGACGCCGATCACCACGCGCTCGACGGCCATCTGTCGGACTTCGTCACCGGCGCCAACGACCTGATCGGGCTGGCCGACACCGAGCCGCTGATGCGCGGCGCCGCCGGCGCCTTCGCCGAACAGATGGCCGGGCTGGAGCGGTTTCTCGACCGGCACCTGGTCGACGAGGAAGAGCTGGTGGTGCCGGTGATCCTGCGGCACGGCGCGGAGACCCTGGGATGATCGACCGGCTCGAGATGTTCCTGGCGCTGGCCAAGACCGAGCATTTCGGCCGCGCCGCCGAGCTGGTCGGGGTCACCCAGCCGACGCTTTCGGCCAGCATCCGCCAGCTCGAATCGCAGCTCGGGGTGATGCTGGTGCTGCGCGGCTCGCGCTACATGGGGCTGACGCCCGAGGGCGAACGGGTGCTCGACTGGGCCCGGCGCATCACCGGTGACGTAAGAGTGATGAAGGAAGAGCTGCGCAGCGCCCGCGACGGGCTGACCGGCACGCTGCGGCTGGCGGTGATCCCGACCGCGCTCAGCATGGTGTCGCAATTCACCGCCCGCTTCGCGACCCAGCACCCGGAGATCCGGATTTCGCTGCGCTC
>JBFGEI010000368.1:0-2416 GCA_041580155.1 Limimaricola sp. | reverse complement strand
TTCATCCCGGGCACCAAGCACGGCACCCGCGAGGTGTTCGAAGAGCAGGTGCTGCTGGCCGGCTGCGAGCAGACCGGCGCGATGCAGGCGATGCTGGACGCGGGCATGGACGAGGACAGCACCGAGGCCGCCTGCGTGGCGACCCGCACCGACGGCCGGTCGGTCGACATCGACGGCGACTACACCGAGACGCTGGCCCGGATCGAGGCCAACCCGAACGGCATCGGCGTGTTCGGCCTGTCGTTCTACGAGAACAACACCGACAGCCTGCAGGTCGCGACCATGTCCGGCGTCGAGCCGTCGGTCGAGACCATCGCCTCGGGCGACTACCCGGTGTCGCGGCCGCTCTACTTCTACATCAAGAAGGCGCATCTCGGGGTGATCCCGGGGCTGCAGGAGTTCGCCGAGTTCTTCGTCGCCGACGAAATCGCCGGTGAGGATGGCCCGCTCGCGGCCTACGGGCTGGTTGCCGATCCCGAGCTTGCCGCGACGCAAGAGGCGGTGGCCAACGGCACCGCGATGGACGCGATGTAACACACGCGCTATCGGGGGGAGGCGCCGCCACCCCCCGACCGCTGTCGCGGGGCGCTGGTCCGGCGCGACACCGACGCAATACCGCCACGGCCCGACGCGACATCGCCTCGGGCCTCGACTGTTGAAGGCCACGCCATGCCCACGCTCTGGATCGTGCTGATCGTCCTGGCCATCGCCGCCGCCGCCTACGGGCTGGCCCGTGCCCGCGCGCTGCGCGGTGCCGGTGGCGACCGCCGCAAGCTGCACTCTTTGCCGAATTACTATGGCTGGACCGGCGCGATCTTCGCCGCCGGGCCGGCGCTGCTGCTGCTGGCCGTCTGGCTGGTGCTGCAGCCCGTCGCCACCCAGCGGATGGTCATTCCGGTGCTCGCCGACGCGGCGACCGGGGCCGACACGCCGAGCCTGCTGATGGCCGACGTGCAGCGGCTGGCGCAGGGGCTCGACGCGGCGGTGGCCGCGGGCCAGCTGAGCCGCGACGAGGCGCGCGACATCCCCGCCGAAGAGCTGCGCGCGGTGATGGCCGGGCAGGGCGTGGCGCTTGGCGCCGAGGTCAGCGCCGCGACCCGCGAGGCGGCGCTGCGCTGGCGCCGGGTCTCGGGCTTGGGCGAGCTTGGCCGCGGCATCGCGGTGATCGGGCTGGCGCTGCTTGGCGCGGCGCTGGCGATCCGCCGCGCCACGCCCGAATTCCGCGCCCGCAACTCGGTCGAGCGGGCGATGCGCGGCACGCTGATCGCCGCCGCGATGGTGGCGATCCTGTCGACGCTGGGCATCGTGCTGGCGCTGGTGTTCAACACCGTCGAGTTCTTCCGCCTCTACCCGGCGTCCGAGTTCTTCCTCGGCACCACCTGGAGCCCGAGCTTCGGCGGCGGGTCGGATCTGGGCATCCTGCCGCTGCTTTGGGGCACGCTCTACATTTCGCTGATCGCGCTGCTGGTGGCGGTGCCGGTCGGTCTGTTCGCGGCGATCTACCTGGCCGAATACGCGCACAAGAGCGTCCGCGCCTGGGCCAAGCCGATGCTCGAGATGCTGGCCGGGATCCCGACCATCGTCTACGGCCTGTTCGCGCTGGTCACCGTCGGGCCGTTGCTGGTCGACGTGTTCGGCAAGGGCGGCGCGCTTGGCGTCACCTGGATGCAGGGCGGCACCGCGGTGATGACCGCCGGGCTGGTGATGGGCATCATGCTGATCCCCTTCGTCAGCTCGCTGTCCGACGACATCATCAACGCGGTGCCGCAATCGCTGCGCGACGGCAGCTACGGGCTTGGCGCGACCCGGTCGGAAACCATCCGCCAGGTGGTGCTGCCGGCGGCGCTTCCGGGCATCGTCGGTGCCATCCTGCTGGCCGCCAGCCGCGCCATCGGCGAGACGATGATCGTGGTGCTGGGCGCCGGCGCCGCGGCGCGGCTGTCGATGAACCCGTTCGACGCGATGACCACGGTGACCGCCAAGATCGTCAGCCAGCTGACCGGCGACGCCGACTTTTCTTCGCCCGAGGCGCTGGTCGCCTTCGCGCTCGGGATGAGCCTTTTCGTGATCACGCTGGCGCTGAACATCGTCGCGCTGTGGATCGTGCGCCGCTACCGGGAGCAATACGAATGACCGACGCGACCCAACCCCGCACCGAGCAGCCGCGGTCGCTGTTCGTCACCGACCCGCGCACCGCGCGTCGCAACCGCGCCGAAAAGCGGTTCCAGGCCTACGGCATCGCGGCGCTTCTGGTCGGGCTGTTCTTCCTGGTGGCGCTGCTCTGGGCGATCCTGTCGAACGGGCTCACCGCCTTCACCCAGACCTACGTGCAGGTCGAAGTGCAGCTGGCCGAGGACAAGCTCGACAAGGACGGCGACCGCGACCCGGCCAAGCTCGCCAAGGTGTCGACCTTCAG
>JBFGEI010000367.1:0-2430 GCA_041580155.1 Limimaricola sp. | reverse complement strand
TGTTCATGTTCATGCTGCAGCTGTTCGGCAACCGCGAATAAGCCAGCACACGTGACCTGTACCCAAGGGGCCGGCGGAAACGCCGGCCCCTTTTTCGTGCCGGGCCCGGACTAGTCGATCCGCGCCTTCACCGCCCAGGCCCGCGCCGGCAGCCGGATCGACCCGCCATGGTCGAGACGGTGCAGCAGATCGAGCCGCAGCGCCGCCCGCCGGTCGGCATCCAGCCCCGCCAGGTAGTCCGGCGCGGTGCCGGCGGCGAGGGTGAAGGGCCGCCAGTAATCCTCGAAATCCGCGTGCTCGGTGGCGCCGTCGATCTGCAGGATCTCGGCCCGCTCGAGCCCGGCCGCGTCGCACAGCCGGGTGATGCCGTCGCGGTCGCACTGCGGAAACCGCTGCCGTTCGGCCAGCCCTTCGGCGGCCGGGTCCAGCACCGCGGCCGAGTCCCAGAACCGGTCCAGCATCGCCATGCCGCCGTCGGGATAGCTCCAGACGTAGAAGCCAAGCCAGCCGCCGGGCCGCAACACCCGGCGCATCTCGTCGATGCCCTGCTCCATCGACGGCAGGAAGTTCAGGAACAGCCCCGCCACCACCAGATCGACGCTGTCGTCGCCAATCGGCAGCGGCAGCGCCTCGGCGCAGGTGAAGCGGACCCGCGGGTCATCGAACCGGTGCCGCGCGTAGTCGATGAACGCCTCGGAGCGGTCGATGCCGAGGACGCTGCGCGGGTCGGCGCGTTCGAGTATCGCCGCGCTCAGCCCGCCGGTGCCGCAGCCCATGTCGACCCAGTCCGCCGCCGCCGGCGGGTCGAGCCAATCGAGAAACCTGTCGGCGACGGGCCGGCTCCAGCGGCCCATGAAAAGCTCGTAGGCGGCGCCGGCCTGGCGCGGGTTGGTGGCGTCCATGACATGCCCTCCGATCTGCCCCAGTCTAGCACGGACGCGGCCGCGGCGCAGCGGCGGCGGAGGGCTGAGGGTCACGCGACGCGCCGATTGCCCCTGCCCCGCGGCGCGGCTAGGCTCCGGCCAATTCGCAGGAGAAGCAAGATGACCGATCACAGCCCGAACAGCTGGGAAGCCCGCGCCGCCGCGCATTCCTTCTATGGCTTTACCGATCTGCCGACCGTCGCCGAGCGCGGCACCGTGGTGGTGACGCATGGCAAAGGCCCCTACATCTTCGACACCCATGGCCGCCAGTATCTCGATGCCAACTCGGGGCTGTGGAACATGGTCGCGGGCTTCGACCACCCGGGGCTGATCGCCGCGGCGCAGGAGCAATACGCCAAGTTCCCCGGCTACCACGCGTTCTTCGGCCGGATGTCGGACCAGACCGTGATGCTGTCCGAGAAGCTGGTCGAGGTCTCGCCCTTCGACGACGGCAAGGTATTCTACACCAACTCCGGGTCGGAGGCGAACGACACCATGGTCAAGATGCTGTGGTTCCTCTGGGCCTCCGAAGGCCAGCCGCAGCGCCGCAAGATCCTGACCCGAGTCAACGCCTACCACGGCGTCACCGCGGTGTCGGCCTCGATGACCGGCAAGCCCTACAACTCGGTGTTCGGCCTGCCGATGGACGGCTTCATCCACCTGTCCTGCCCGCATTACTGGCGCTTCGGCAAGGACGGTGAATCCGAGGCCCAGTTCACCCAGCGGATGGCCGACGAGTTGGAAGAGACCATCGCGCGCGAGGGCGCCGAGACCATCGCCGGCTTCTTCGCCGAACCGGTGATGGGCGCCGGCGGGGTGATCCCGCCGTCCGAGGGCTATTTCCAGGCGATCGTGCCGATCCTGCGCAAGCACGGGATCCCGCTGATCTCGGACGAGGTGATCACCGGCTTCGGCCGCACCGGCAACACCTGGGGCTGCGAGACCTACGGCTATACCCCCGACGCGATCATCTCGTCGAAGAACCTGACCGCCGGTTTCTTTCCGATGGGTGCGGTGATCCTCGGCGAAGCGCTGTGCGACCGGATGCAGGCCGCCGCCGAGCGGATCGAGGAGTTTCCGCATGGCTTCACCGCCTCGGGCCACCCGGTCGGCTGCGCCATCGCGCTGAAGGCGATCGACGTGGTGATGAACGAGGGCCTGGCCGAGAACGTGCGGCGGCTGACGCCGCGCTTCGAGGCCGGCATGGCCAAGCTGGCCGAGCACGACCACATCGGCGAATGGCGCGGCAAGGGCTTCATGGGGGCGCTCGAGGCGGTGGCCGACAAGGCGACCAAGCGGCCGTTCGACGGGTCGCTGTCGGTGTCCGAACGGATCGCCAACGCCTGCACCGACCAGGGGCTGATCTGCCGGCCGCTGGGCCAGTCGGTGGTGCTGTGCCCGCCGTTCATCCTGACCGAGGCGCAGATGGACGAGATGTTCAGCAAGCTCGGCACCGCGCTCGACAAGGTGTTCGCCGAGGTCGCCTGACCTCACGACGCGGGCGGGG
>JBFGEI010000366.1:0-2457 GCA_041580155.1 Limimaricola sp. | reverse complement strand
CGGGCTGTGGTGTTCTTGTCTCTGATCTGTGCCGGCCTGCCGCAGGCCGGTGCGCAGTCGCAACCCGCGGCGGACGTTCCGCCTGCCGCAGCGGAAGGCGGCCCGCGGCGCTGGCAGGCGGCCGTCGACACGCTGGTGCTGCGGGAAGAGCGCTCCGACGCGGCGCCGGAGGTCGGGGCAGTCGCCGAGGGGACCTTACTTTCCAACCAGGGCTGCGCGATGGTCGAGGACCGCGTGTGGTGCGAGGTCAGGAGTATCCGCGGCAAGCTGCGCGGCTACGCGGCGGCGCAGGATCTGCGCCCGGCGCGCGGCGCCGACGGGGTCGTGCCGATGGGGGTCGACGACAGCGCGCGGCGCGCCGCAAGGCGTGATTTCGACGCGCGCGGCGAGATCTCCTGCGCGCAGATTCGCGGCCAACAGATGCAGCAGTGTTCGGTCGGCGTGGCGCGGGGAAGCGGCGGCGATGCCACCGTCGTGGTGAGCTTTCCGAACGGCTTCAAGCGCAGCCTCAGCTTCGTGCATGGCGAATTCATCTCGGCCAATGCCACGATGTCGGGCGTCGGCACCGACGTCGACTGGCAGCTGGACGGCGGCCTGCACCGGATCAGGGTCGAGGATCAGCGCTACGAGATCGATCACGCGCTGATCTTCGGCGGCTGAGCGGCGGGTCCGCTGCGCCACCGGGTGGCGGCGCAGCGGGATTGGTCTACTGGGGCGTGAGCTTGTGGATCATGCCCTCGTCGACGGCGGCGTAGAGGCTGCCGTCCGGTCCCAGCACCAGCGACCGGAACCGTGCCGATTCCATCGGCAGGGTCATCTCGGTGACATCGACCACCGACATGCCGTCGTCCGACAGTTCGACCACGTCGATCCGCTGGCCGATCGGGGTGCCGCCGAAGCCGATGCCCATGATGCCGACCACCATGTTGCCGTCCCAGTCGCCCCAGGCGTCACCGGTCAGGAAGGCGGCCGAGGACGAGCCTTGCGACCAGCCGTTGTTGTCCCAGATCGGCACCATCGCGTCGGGATAGGTCTCGAGGTCGGTCATCGGCATGAAGGCCGCGCGTTCGTAGCGGTTCATGCCCTCCATCTGGTTCGGCGAATAGCCGCAGTAGTCGTCGGGACAGTCTTCCCGGCCGGCCATGTTGGGGCGCGGGTCCCAGCCGCCGTTGCCGCCGTTCTGCAGCACCGTGATCTCGTCCGAATGCCACGGACCGTGCTCGACCACGATCGGCGTGCCGGTTTCGGGGTGGAAGGCGATGCCCTGCACGTTGCGATGACCGTAGGTGTAGGTCCGCGGGTCGAATCCTTCGGGCGGAGTGTTCTCGGGATGCGCGTTGCCGTCGGTGTCCATCCGCAGCACCTTGCTGCCCATGAGCGTCGGGCTTTGCGGGATCTCCTCGTTGTGGTTGTCACCGGTGGTGAGCCAGAGCGCGCCGCTGGAGTCGAACCGGACGCGGCCGCCGTTATGCGCGCCGGGGCCGCCGAACGGGTGATCGGACGCCTCCATCTTGTAGGGCACGTCGTCGACGATGTCGGTGCGGTCCGCGACGCCGGAGAAGTCCTCGCTCACGGTGAAGCGCATCAGCCGGTTGGTGTGCGGATCCGACATGTTGGAGGTCGCGTAGACGTAGAGCCGGCGGTTCTCGGCGAAGGCCGGATCGACCGCGACGCCCATCATCCCGGCCTGGCCTTCGCAGAACAGGTCGTCCGCGGTGGCGGGATAGCCCTCAGAGCCGCCCATGCCGAGCAGCGCCTTCACCTCGCCGCCCGGCATCATCACCGAAAGACCCTTGCATTTCTCGGTGAAGAACATCGTTCCGTCATCGAGAAACGCCATGTCCCAGGGGTTCTCCAGGTCTTCCAGCACGACGCTGTGCTGCAGGCTGCTGGTGTTGGCCCCGGTCTGCGCAAGCGCCGGCGACGCCAGCATCAGGGCGCTTGCCGCCACCGATACCAGCCACGGCGCGGATTTCATCTGTGGTCGATGTGTCATGAATTCTCCTCCCTGAGCATTCTCGACAGGTCGGTCCGAAAAAACCGACGTGTTCAATACGGCTTGGACGCGGGTCCAGGCAGATTAACGCTAGAACCGCGCCGCCAGCGCAGCAACCACTATTCCGAAGCAGGACTACTACTTAGGTCGTAGACGGGGCGACCCTTGGCCGCCTCGGGGCAGGGCGGCAGCGCTGCATTTCTCGGCCCCCAAAGGCGACGGTCGACCGCCGCTGCAGCACGCGCGGCGCAGCAGGGGCGGTCATGTCGCGCGCCATGTCGGCCCGGGCTCGAGGAGCCCGAGCCGGTCATTCGAAGCTGGTGACGATGTAGGCCGCGAGATTGCCGATGTCGTCATCCGACAGCTCGGCCGCGATGGGCATCATCAGGGCCGAGTTCGGCCCGACCTGTTCGCCGGCGCGATACTGTTCGAGACGCATGGTGAGGTATTCGGCGTCCTGT
>JBFGEI010000365.1:0-2488 GCA_041580155.1 Limimaricola sp. | reverse complement strand
TGCCGCAGGAAATCTGCCGCGCTGCCGGAGCACCGGACAGGAACGAGAACAGCACCGGATCATCGTCGCCGGGCTGCATCTCCAGCGATGCCCAGTCGATGGTCCGCCCATCGAGCCGCGGCGGTGTGCCAGTCTTGAGCCGCCCGAGTGGCAGGTCGAACCCGTCCAGCCGCTCGGCCAACCGCACCGAAGCATTGTCGCCGACCCGGCCACCTGGCCGGCTGACGTCGCCAAGATGGATCACGCCGCGCAGAAATGTCCCGGTAGTCAGCACCACCGACCGCGCCGGAATCGCGCTGCCATCGGCCAGGACCACACCGGCGACCTCGCCGTTTTCCATAGTGAAATCCGCGACTTCGCCTTCGACAATCGTCAGGTTCTCGCAAGACTGCATTTCGCTCAGCATGGCGCTGCGATAGCGCATCCGGTCGGCCTGCGCCCGCGGGCCCTGCACCGCCGGCCCCTTGCGACGGTTCAGCAGGCGGAACTGGATCCCGGCATGATCCGCGACCCGCCCCATCACCCCGTCGAGCGCATCGATCTCGCGCACCAGGTGGCCCTTGCCCAGCCCCCCGATCGCCGGGTTGCAGGACATCGCGCCGATCGAGTCGATCTTCATCGTCACCAGCGCGGTCCGCGCACCGGTCCGGGCCGCGGCATGCGCAGCCTCGCAACCGGCGTGGCCGCCACCAATCACCACGACATCGAAGGGGTCATGTTTCACGTGAAACACCTTTCACTTGCCGATGCAGAACCGGGAGAAGATCTCGTCGAGTATATCCTCCACATCCACCCGACCTACAAGGGAGTCGACCGCCCGAACCGCCGATCGGAGATCTTCCGCCAGTTGATCGGGCACCTCGGAGGCGAAGGGCAGCAATTCCTGGGCGGATTGCAGATATTCGGTCGCGCGCTCCATCGCCAGGCGATGGCGTTCGCGCATCGCGATGCCGACAGTGCCGGCGCGCTGCTGCAGCAGCTCGGCAATCTCGTCGAGCAGCGCATCGATGCCTTGGCCGGTCAGCCCGGAAATCCCGTCGCCGTGCAAGTCTGCCATCCCGACCCGCAGCAGATCGCCGGGCTGCACCTCCAGGATCGGTGCGCCGCCCGCTGCCAGTAGATGAACCCGAAGATCGGCGCGCTCGGCCCGCGCCCTGCCCCGGTCGATGCCGATCTTCTCGACGATATCGTCCGACTCGCGCAGCCCTGCCGTATCGAGCAGCGTCACCGGCAGTCCGCGCAGGTCCATCCGGACCTCGATCACATCCCGGGTCGTGCCGGCGACATGAGAGGTGATCGCCGCGTCGCGACCGGCTATACTATTGAGAAGCGTGGATTTTCCGACATTGGGCGCACCGATGATCGCCACTTCGAAGCCGTCGCGAATCCGCTCTGCCGCGGCAACGCCCGAGCTTTCGCGCCGCATCTCGGCCTGGACCATCGACAGCAGCTCGGACACTTCCGGCGTCACGTCGATCGGCACGTCCTCGTCTGCGAAATCGATCGTCGCCTCGATCAATGCCGCGGCGCGGATCAGCGCCGACCGCCAAGCCTCGGCCTTTTCGCCGAGCGCGCCCGACAGCACCCGCAGCGCCTGACGGCGCTGTGCCTCGGTCTCGGCATCGACCAGATCGGCAAGCCCTTCGACCCGCGCCAGGTCAAGCCGGCCGTTTTCCATCGCCTGCCGGGTGAATTCGCCGGCCTCGGCCGGACGCAGCGCCGGGTTGTCGCCCAGTACGCGAAGCACGGCCGAGATCACCGCAGGGCTGCCGTGCAGGTGCAGCTCGACCACGGTCTCGCCAGTGAAGCTGCGGCCCGCGGCAAAGCTCAGGACCAGCGCTTCGTCGAGCACCTCGCCCTCGGCGTCGCGCAACCGCCGCAGCGCCCGCCCGTGTTCGGGCAGGTCACCGGCCAGCCGCACCGCGGCGCGATGCGCCTCGGGTCCTGAAATCCTGACCACTGCGACGCCGGCCCGGCCCTGCGCCGTCGCCGGCGCAAAGATCGTGTCCATCATCTCAAGCCTCTGGTCCGAAGGGAAAAATCAGGTATTCATCGAATCGAAGAAGTCCGAGTTGGTCTTGGTCTGCTTCAGCTTCGAGATCAGGAATTCGATCGCGTCGGTGGTGCCCATCGGGTTCAGGATCCGGCGCAGCACGTAGGTCTTCTGCAGATCGATCTTCTCGACCAGCAAGTCTTCTTTCCGGGTGCCGGACTTCAGGATGTCCATGGCCGGGAACACCCGCTTGTCGGCGACCTTGCGGTCCAGCACGATTTCCGAGTTACCCGTGCCCTTGAACTCCTCGAAAATCACCTCGTCCATCCGGCTGCCGGTATCGATCAGCGCGGTCGAGATGATGGTCAGCGACCCGCCCACTTCGATGTTCCGCGCCGCACCGAAGAACCGCTTCGGCCGCTGCAGCGCATTGGCGTCGACGCCACCGGTCAGCACCTTGCCCGACGACGGCACCGTCGTGTTGAAGGCGCGGCC
>JBFGEI010000364.1:0-2508 GCA_041580155.1 Limimaricola sp. | reverse complement strand
GACGCCGCCTGCGCCCCGGCCGGGGCGGCGGCCGCCGGCAGCACCTCGGGCGACGGGGTGCCGAGTGCGGCGGGCGGTGGCAGCTGCGGCGCCGGCCGCGCCGAGGTCAGGATCGGCCGGACCACGAACAGGCCGAGCACCAGCGCGACCGCTGCGAGCACGCCCATCTGGATCAGCGACATCATGTCGAGCGGCAGCGACGGGGCCGCCGGCAGCGCCTCGGTTCCGGCTTGCGCCACCGGCTCGAAGGCCATCGACCGGATGGTGATCTCATCGCCGCGCGACGCGTCGAAGCCGACCGCCGAGGCGACCAGCGCCGACAGCGCCGCGAGCTCTTCGTCGTCGCGCGGCACCGCGCTGGTGCTGCCGTCAGCGGCGGTCTCGGTGGCCGAGTTCACCAGCACCGCAACGGTGAGACGGCGAATCGCCCCCGGCGCCCGGACCACCTCGCGGCTGGTTTCCGAGATTTCGTAATTGGTCAGGGCGCGGCTTTCGGAGGCTTCGCTGCTCGAGCCGCCGCCGCCACCTTCGGCGTCGCCATCCGGCAGGTTCGAGGCCACGGTGACCGCGCCGGTGCCGGTGTTCTTGCCGCTGTCGGAGCGTTCCTCGGTTTCGGTCGAGATCGCTACCCGGCTTTCCGGATCGATACGCCGTTCGACGATCTGCTCGGATTCGGTCACGGTATCGACCGACAGTTCGACCACCGCGTTGCCATAGCCCACCCGGGCTTCCAGCAGGCGCTGGGCGCGGGCGCGCAGCGCCTCGGCGCGGTCGCCGCCGCCGTGAAGCTGGTCGGGTCCGTCGCGCGCCACCAGCCCGCCTTCGCCATCGATCACCGCCACGTCGGCCGGCGACAGCCCCGAGACCGCCGCCGCCACCAGGAATCGCAGCGCCTCGGCCTGCGCCGTGCCAAGACCGCCGCCGGAGGTCGAGACGGTGACCGCCGCGGTGGGCCTGTCGCCGCGTGCGAACAGCTGCCGGTTCGGGGTCGAAATATGCACCCGCGCCGCGCGAATCCCCGGGGTCGCGAGGATCGTGCGGGCCAGCTCGCCCTCCTTGGCGCGCCAGTAGGCGGCGTCGAACATCTGGCTGGTGGTACCGAAGCCCGACAGCTGGTCGAGCAGCTCGTAGCCCTGGCCACCGCTTGCCGGCAGCCCTTCGGCAGCCAGCGTCATCCGCAGCGAATCGCGCGCCGCCTGCGGCACGTAGATCGCGCTGCCGCGCACGTCGTAGGCGATGCCGCGCTGTTCGAGCGCGGTCACCACGTCGCCGGCCGCCGACGATTCTAGCCCCGAGTACAGCAGCGACATGTCGCCGGTCCCGGGGCCGCGGGTCAGGCCGATGACCGCGGCGAAAACCGCGAGCGTGGCAAGGCCGACGACGGCGCGTCGCTTCGCGTCGAGGGTCGACCATACTGAGGTGACACTGGCCAAGGGGCTTCTCCGATCTGAGGTCGACATTCTGCCGCGACCTCCCCCTGCTTGGCGGATCAGGCTTAACAATCGGTTAGTCTGTCTCGGTCTATCTGGATCCATCGAGACCAGAGGACTCCATGCCATGACCGCCACCGCCGACGCCGTCGATCCAGACGCCAATGACCCGCCGAAGAAATCCTCGAAGCTGCCGCTGTTGCTTGGCCTGGTGCTGGCGCTGGTCGGCGGCGGCGGCGGGTTCTTCGCGGTGCAGTCCGGGATGATCGGCGGCGGCGGCGGTCCGGCGTCGTCCGACGACGCCGAACTGACAGAGCTGCCGCCGCCGGCCCCGGCCGCCTTCGTCGCGATGGATCCGCTGGTGATCAACCTGCCGCCGCGCTCGGGCCGACGCTACCTGCGTTTCGCGGCGCAGATCGAGGTGGTGCCCGAGCACGCCGCCGAGGTCGAGGCGATCCGGCCGAGGATCGTCGATGTGCTCAACAGCTACCTGCGCGCGGTCGAGGTCTCGGATCTCGAGGATCCGACGGCGCTGATGCGGCTGCGGGCGCAGATGCTGCGCCGGGTCCAGGTCGTCGCCGGCGAAGGCATGGTGCGCGATCTGCTGGTGATGGAATTCGTGCTGGACTGAGAAGGGGGCCGGGCATGTCGATGATTTCCGATATCCTGTTGCTGGCGGGCGCGTTCAGCGCCGCGCTCTACTGCGCCGTGCTGTCACGCCGACTGCGCCGGTTTACCGATCTCGAACGCGGCGTCGGCGGCGCCGTCGCCGTGCTGTCGGCGCAGGTCGACGACCTGACGCGGGCGCTGGCCGACGCCCGCGGCACCGCGGCCGAATCGGTGGCCGGCGTCGGCGCCGCCACGGCGCGGGCCGAAGCCGCCGCGCGTCAGCTCGAACTGCTTCTGGCGTCGCTGCACGACCTGCCGGAGCCGCCGCCGCCGCCGGATCCGCCGGCGCCGTTCTTCATCCGCGACGCCGCGGTGTCCGGGGCCTCCTCATGAGCCGCGGATCGGATCCTGCGGGCGCCGCCGGGCGGGCCGCGATCTCGGCGGCGCGGCTGGCCGCCGCGCGCCACAT
>JBFGEI010000363.1:0-2522 GCA_041580155.1 Limimaricola sp. | reverse complement strand
GCGCAACGGGCTGTCGGTGACTTCGGATTACGACGCGGTGCTGCAGCTGCGGCAGCGCGGCATCGACCCGTTCCAGCGCTCCAACATCCTCGAACTGGTGGTTCCCGACAGCCGCAGCAATGGCAGCTCGGACAGCCTGCCGCGGATCGGCGCCGGGGCGCCGCAAGGCCGGGTGCAGCTGCCGCAGACCCGACCCGAGCCGGCGCAGACCCTGCCCTCGACCGAATTCGCCGACCCGGCGGCCCGGCGCAACGCCGAGATCGCGGCGATGCAGAAGCAGATGGCGCAGCGCCGACGTCGGCGGCTGTCGATGCTGCTGGCGCGGCTGGCGGTCTTCGTGCTGCTGCCGACGATCGCGGCGGGGTATTACTTCTACATCCTCGCCACGCCGATGTTCGCCACCAAGTCGGAATTCGTGATCCAGCAGGCTGAATCGCAGGGCGCCGCCGGGCTTGGCGGGCTGTTCCAGGGCACCTCGATGGCGACCCAGCAGGACAGCATCACCGTGCAGTCCTTCCTGACCTCGCGCTCGGCGATGCTTCGGCTCGACGAGGAGCACGGCTTCAAGCAGCATTTCAGCGCCCCCGGCATCGACCCGCTGCAGCGACTGGCCGAGGATGCCAGCAACGAAGACGCCTACGCTCTGTATCAGAACCACGTGCGGATTTCCTACGACCCGACCGAGGGCATCGTCCGGATGGAGGTGATCGCCGCCGATCCGGCGACGTCGCAGGACTACTCCGAGGCGCTGCTGGGCTACGCCGAGGAACAGGTCGACCAGCTGACCCAGCGGCTGCGCGCCGACCAGATGGCGGGCGCCCGCGACAGCTACGACCTGGCCGAGCAGCGGCGTGCCAAGGCGCTGGCCGACTGGCTGCAGATCCAGCAGGAGGTCAAGCAGATCGACCCGATCGGCGAAACCGCCGCCCGGACCCAGCAGATCTCGGCGCTGGAAAGCCAGCGCCAGCAGCTGCAGCTCGAACTGCAGACACGGCTCGACGTGCGCCGTCCGAACGAGGCGCAGGTGAATTCGCTGCGCGGCCAGATCGCCGGGATCGAAACGCTGATTTCCGACATGCGCAGCCAGATGACCGAGGCCAGCGAGGCCGGGATCTCGCTCGCCGCGCGCAACACCGAACTGCGGCTGGCCGAGGAGAACTACACCTTCCAGACGCTGCTGGTGCAGCAGGCGCTGCAGCAGATGGAGGCCGCGCAGATCGAGGCCAACCGCCAGGTCCGCTACCTGTCGCTCGGGGTCGAACCGGTGGCGCCGGACGAGGCGACCTACCCGCGCGCCTTCGAGAACACGCTGCTGGCCTTCCTGATCTTCGCCGGCATCTACCTGATGATGTCGCTGACCGTCTCGATCCTGCGCGAGCAGGTGGCCAACTGACTGTGCGGGGCGTGACGCGGCCCCCGGAGCGCGCTAGACCGGCGCCACACATCGCAAGGGGTCTGCCATGATCGACGTCTCCATCGGATCGCTGACGGTCGGCAACGACCGGCCGCTCACCCTCATCGCCGGGCCGTGCCAGCTTGAATCCACTGACCACGCCCAGATGATCGCCGGCCGGATGGCCGAGATCTGCGCCGCGGCCGGGGCGCAGTTCGTGTTCAAGGGCAGCTACGACAAGGCCAACCGCACCTCGCTGTCGGGCCGTCGCGGGCTTGGCATGGAGGCCGGGCTGCAGGTGCTGCAATCGGTCAAGGACAGCCTCGGCTGCCCGGTGCTGACCGACATCCACGGCGCCGACCACTGCGCCCCGGTGGCGGAGGTCGCCGACATCCTGCAGATCCCGGCGTTCCTGTGCCGCCAGACCGACCTGCTGCTGGCCGCCGGCGCCACCGGTGCCGCGATCAACATCAAGAAGGGCCAGTTCCTGGCGCCCTGGGACATGGCGAACGTCGCCGAAAAGGTGGCCTCGACCGGCAACAGCCGGATCCTGCTGACCGAGCGCGGCGCTTCGTTCGGCTACAACGCGCTGGTCGCCGACATGCGGTCGCTGCCGATCATGGCCAAGACCGGCTACCCGGTGGTGATGGACGCGACCCATTCGGTGCAGCAGCCCGGCGGGCTTGGCGGATCATCCGGCGGTCAGCGCGAATTCGCCCCGGCGATGGCGCGCGCCGCGGTGTCCCTGGGCATCGCCGCGGTGTTCATCGAGACCCACGAGGCCCCCGACACCGCGCCGTCGGACGGGCCGAACATGGTGCCGCTGGACCAGATGCAGGCGCTGGTCGACCGGCTGATGGCGTTTGACCGGATCGCCAAGGAAGACCCGATCCGGGTCTGATGCCCCGGAGATCCCGCCCGATCGCCGCCGCGGCGGACCGGGCGGGATTCGCGCCCTGCGCGGGTCCTAAGACAGCCCGGAGGCGGCCGGCAGCGGCTTGACCCTACGTCCACCCGAAAGCGATAATCCGCGGCGATCGACGCGCGATCGAAATTGTCGATTTTCTCGCCATCCGGGGCTTGAACCCCCCGCGCAGTTTGCGTATCCAGCGGCCACTTGCTGGGGCGT
>JBFGEI010000362.1:0-2524 GCA_041580155.1 Limimaricola sp. | reverse complement strand
TCGGCATGGCGTATTTCTACGCCTCGGTGTTCTCGGGCCGGGCGGCGCTGCTGCATCTGGGGGCCTTCACCGCGACGATCATGTCGGCCAACGTGTTTCTGATCATCATGCCGAACCAGCGCATCGTGGTCGCCGACCTCAAGGCGGGGCGCAAACCGGACGCAAAATACGGCAAGATCGCCAAGCAGCGCAGCACCCACAACAACTACCTGACGCTGCCGGTGATCTTCCTGATGCTGTCGAACCACTACCCGCTGGCCTTCGCCACCGACAACAATTGGATCATCGCCAGCCTGGTGTTCCTGATGGGGGTGACGATCCGGCACTGGTTCAACACCAGCCACGCCCGCCAGGGCAGCCCGCACTGGACATGGGGCGCCACGGTGATCCTGTTCCTGCTGATCGCCTGGCTGTCGACGCCGCGCGCCTTCGAGATCCGCGAAGACACGGCGATGGGTCCGGCGGCGCAGCGCTTCGCCGCCGCCGAGGGCTTCGACGAGGTCACGCGCATCGTTCAGGGACGCTGTTCGATGTGCCACGCGGCCGAGCCGTCCTTCGGCAATTACCACCGGCCGCCGAACGGGGTGATGCTGGAAACGCCGCAGCAGGTCGCGATCCAGGCCCGCGAGATCTACCTGCAGGCCGGAGTCACCCACGCGATGCCGCCGGCCAACCTCAGCTTCATCGAACCGGCCGAGCGGGCCGCCATCGTCGCCTGGTTCCGCGACGCCGGCTGAACTTGTCCCGACCGGTCCGCCGGTCGGGAGATCCGCGCATCAGACCTTGCTGAACCGCCATTCGGTGACCTGGCGAAAGCTCTTGCCGGGATCGAGCGTGATGTCGGGAAACGCCGGGTTGTGCGGCGCGTCGGGCCAGCGCTGCGGTTCGAGCGCGAGACCGGCATAGGCGGCGAACCCGGCCAGGTCGCAATCGCGCCCGTCGTAGACCTGCAGCCCCGGCGCGGTGGTCGCCAGCCGCATCGACACCCGGTCGCCGATCAGCTCGGCGACCTCGCGCAGATCGACATCCTCGGACGACAGGCAGAAATTGTGGTCCAGCGCCGGCGCGGCGGGCGCCAGCGGGCGCGGGGCCCGGAAGTCCAGATCCGACCCGGCGGTCGGGGCGATCTCGCCGGTGGGCAACGACTCCGCGTCGATCGGCAGCACGTGATCGGCGGCAACGCGCAGCAGTTGGCCTTCGGTGGTCGGCGTGCCGTTCAGGTTCCAGTAGCTGTGGTTGACCGGGTTCATCAGGCTGCGCTCATCGGTCGTGGCCTCGATCTCGAGCCGCAGCACCGACGGCGGCAGCACCTGCCAGCGCAGGCTGATCCGCCGGGTGCCGGGGAAGCCGTCGGCGCCATCGGGCAGCTCGATCGACATCCGGACCCGGTCGGCGGTCTGCTCGGTCACCTGCCAGATCTTCGACTGGGTGCCGTGCCGGCCGGAATGCAGCAAAGCCCGGTTGTTGTTCGCGACAAAGCGGTATTCGGCGCCGTCGACCGTCGCGCGCGCGCCCGATATCCGGTTTGCCACCGGTCCGATCAGCGCTCCGTAATAGCGCATCGCGCCTTGGTAGTCGGCGATGTCGTCGGAGCCGAGCGACAGGTCGTGGTCGATCCCGGCAAGCCGGACGTGCTGCAGCACCGCGCCATAGGTCAGAAGATCGACCGAGAGATCTCCGGCGCTCAGCGTCAGCTGGTGCACCGGGCGTCCGTCGGCAAGGGTCGCGAAAAGGGTCATCTCGGGGCCTTCGGTGTCGGTGGTCACAGCAGCACGCGGTGTTCGGCCTGGCCCGGCAGTTGCATCGGGGCGGTGAAGGTGCAGCCGCTGGCGGGCGCCGCGTCCAGTTCGGCTTGCGACAGCCCGTCCGCCGCCGAGGTGCAGAACATCTGCCGCAGATCGGCGCCGCCGAAGGCCGGGCAGGTGGTCTGCGCCGCCGCGAAAGCGACCGCGCCGATCTCGCGGCCCTGCGGATCGTAGCCGGCGACCCGGCCGCTGCCCCATTGCGCGTTCCACAGCGTGCCGGCGCTGTCGACCACGGCGCCGTCGGGCGAATGGCCGGTGCCGGTCAGGTCGACGTGCAGCTCGGGCGCGCCGACCGGCCAGCCATCGGCATCGGCAAGCCGCTGCCGCATGATCCGTTTGGTCACGGTGTCGGTGAAATAGGCCCAGCCGCCGTCCGGCGAAAAACAGATCGCGTTCGAGATGGTGATGTCGGCGAACAGCTTGCGCAGCTCGCCCCGGTAGAACCTGTAGATCGCGCCGGCGCCGGATTCGGCCGCAAGCCCCATGGTGCCGATCCAGAAGCCGCCCTGCGGATCGGCGCGACCGTCGTTCGATCGGGTGCGCGGGTTGTCCGCCTCGAGCGGGCAGAGGGTTTCGGACGCTCCGGTCTCGATGTCGAACAGCGACAGCGCGTTGTCCGAGGCGATCAGCATCCGGTCCTTGTCGACCCAGCCTGCGGCCGACACATGGGCGTCGAACTGCCAGTGCTTGCCGCGGCGATGCAGCCTGCGGCCGAGGAT
>JBFGEI010000361.1:0-2554 GCA_041580155.1 Limimaricola sp. | reverse complement strand
GCGGTGGTGACGCTGAGCCGCTCCGGCGACTGGATCGCCGCCGCCACCGTCATGGCGCTGGCCGGGCTGCTGATCAACCGGCTCGGGCCGCTGCCGGGCCTGCCCGAACTGCGGCCCGGCACCGCGCTGCGGCTGATCTTCTGGACCGCGCTCGACACCTGCGCCGCCGGGCTGGTGCTGTGGCTGCTGCTGCCCTCGGGGCTGGCGGTCCCGGTCGGCGCGGTGGTCACCGCCTACCTGCTGGCGCTTGGCGCCGGGCTGCTGTCGCAAAGCCCCGGCGGTGTCGGCGCCTTCGAGCTGTGCCTGCTGGGGCTGCTGCCGCAGGTCCCCGACCCGGCGCTGATGTCGGCGATCATCGGCTACCGGATCATCTACCACCTTCTGCCGGCGGGCATCGCGCTGCTGCTGCTGATCCGCCCGGGCCAGCCGATGCCGCGCCCGGCGTTGCTGCTGGCCGACGCCGGGCCGCGGCTGCGCGCGCTGGCCCGGGCGCCGCATTCCGAATGGGGCCTGGCGCATCAGGGCGCCGACATCCTGATGACCCGCGACCACGAAAGCGGCTGGCTGGTGCGCCGCGCCGGCGCCACGCTGGTGGCGATCGGCAAGCCACTGGGCGCGCCGGCGCTGTCGGCGCTGGCCGATCACGCGGCCCGGCTCGGTCTTGCCCCGGCGTTGTACAAATGCAGCGCCACCACCGCCGCGCGGGCGCGCCGCGCCGGCTGGCACGTGGCGCGGATCGCCGAGGAGGCGATCCTCGATCCGCAGACCTGGCGGCTCGACACGCCGGCCTGCCGCGGGCTGCGCCGCAAGCTTCGGTCGGCCGCAGCCGCCGAGGTGACCATCGAGGTGGCGCCGCACTGCCTGCCGATGGCCGAGATGGCCCGGGTCGCCGCGGCCTGGGCGCAGCGCTCGGGTGGTGAGCGTGGGTTTTCGATGGGCCGTTTCGCGCCTGACCTGCTGCACCGGCAGATGGTGCTGCTGGCCTGGCAGGACGGGCTGCTGGTCGGTTTCGCCAGCTTCCACCAGGGCCGCCAGGACTGGTCGCTCGACCTGATGCGGCAACGCGGCGACGCGCCGGACGGCACGATGATGGCGCTGCTAGTGGCGGCGATCGAAGCGGCCCGCAACGCCGGCATCGAGGAGCTGTCGCTGGCGGCGCTGCCACTGCCGCCGGCCTGGCTGCCGGCCCGGCTGCGGCCGCGCTACGACGCCTGGGCCGGCAGCCCCGGCCTGGCCCGGTTCAAGCACGGCTTCGGACCCGGCTACCGGCCGCTGTACATGGCGGCGCCGTCGCGCGCCGGCCTGCTGCGCGCGGCGGTCGAGATCGGCGCGGCGATCCACCGGCCGGCGCCGCTCGACGCGATGCCGCGGCTGCCCGACATTGAACTTCGGGCGCAACCGGTGCAGAACGGCGCCGACACCGCCCGGCGCCCGTTCCAGCTGCCGGTTTTCCGCGGCAGAGCGCCGCGCCACATTGACCCGACAGGCCCTGCCCATGACCGACGCGCTTTCCCGACTTCTCGAAACCCGTGACTGGCTGCTGGCCGACGGCGCGACCGGAACCAACCTGTTCAACATGGGGCTCAGCTCGGGCGACGCGCCTGAACTGTGGAACGCCGACCAGCCCGACAAGATCCGCGCGCTGTACCGCGGCGCGGTCGACGCCGGCTCCGACCTGTTCTTGACCAACAGCTTCGGCGGCAACGCCTCGCGGCTCAAGCTGCACGATGCGCAGTCACGGGTCTTCGAACTGAACCGCTTGGCGGCCGAGATCGGCCGCGAGGTCGCCGATGCCGCCGGTCGCCCGGTGATCGTCGCGGGCTCGGTCGGTCCGACCGGCGACATCATGACCCCGATGGGCAGCCTGACCCACGAGCTGGCGGTCGAGATGTTCCACGAGCAGGCCGAGGGTCTCAAGGCCGGCGGCGCCGACGTGGTCTGGGTCGAAACGATCAGCGCCGCCGAGGAATTCCGCGCCGCCGCCGAGGCCTTCGCCAAGGCCGGCATGCCGTGGTGCGGCACCATGAGCTTCGACACCGCCGGCCGCACGATGATGGGGCTGACCAGTGCCGACATGGTGAAGATGGTCGGCAAGCTCGACCCGACGCCGATCGCCTTCGGCGCCAATTGCGGCACCGGCGCCTCGGACCTGATGCGCACCATCCTCGGCTTCACCGCAGCCGGCGCCGAGCAGCCGATCATCGCCAAGGGCAACGCCGGGATCCCGAAGTACCACGACGGCCACATCCATTACGATGGCACGCCTGCGCTGATGGCCGATTACGCCTGCCTGGCGCGCGACGCCGGCGCGACGATCATCGGCGGCTGCTGCGGCACCATGCCCGATCACCTGGCCGCGATGCGCAAGGCGCTGGAAGAACGGCCGCGCGGCGACCGCCCGACGCTCGAGACCATCGTCGAAAAGCTCGGCGGGTTTTCATCGGCCTCGGACGGCACCGACGGTGCCGGTCCCGAACGCGCGGCGCGGCGCGGCCGCCGCCGGTAATAGCCACCCCCAGAAAATAATAAACGCCGCGCAACCAGCAAGTTGCGC
>JBFGEI010000360.1:0-2564 GCA_041580155.1 Limimaricola sp. | reverse complement strand
TCAGGGTGTCATGTTGCGCGCGTGATGCGCGATCGCGTCTTCGACGTCGTCGTAGTAGAACAGCTGGCCGTTTTCCAGCACCGCGCCGGCGCGGCACATCTCGCGCATCATGCCGATCGAATGGCTGACGAAGATCGCCCCGGCGTTCTGCAGCCGGTCGTGGAACACCCTGCGGCTCTTCTTCTTGAAGGTGGCGTCGCCGACCGCGGTGACCTCGTCGATCAGATAGGTGTCGAACTTCAGCCCCATCGACACGCCGAAGGCGAGCCGCGACTTCATCCCCGAGGAATAGGCCCGCAGCGGCAGGTAGAAATGGCGCCCGAGCTCGGCGAAATCGGCGACGTAATCGGCCAGCGCCTCGGTGTCGACACCGTAGATCCGGGCCACGAAACGGGTGTTCTGGGCGCCGGTCATGTCGGGGTGGAACGATCCGGCGAAGCCGACCGGAAACGAGATCTGCCCATCGGTCAGGATCTCGCCCGAGCTGGGCGGGGTGATGCCGCCGATCATCTGCAACAGGGTCGATTTGCCGGCGCCGTTGCGGCCCAGCAGCCCGACCGAAACCCCGGTCGGGAACACCGCGTTGATCCGGTTCGCCACGGTCTTGCGCGCGCCGCTCAGCACGTAGGTCTTGCTCAGGTCGCGCAACACGATCATCTGCGGCGCTCCGTCAGCGGCGGTCCTTGAGCGCGTAGCCGCTCAACACCAGGATGGACCAGATCAGAAAGCTGAAGATCGCCACCAGCGCCAGGTTGGCCAGCCGTTCGGGATATCTCGGCGCCTCGGCGAGGGTCGGGGTGACATGGGCGGCGAGATAGCGGCTCTGGCGCCGGGTTTCGGCCAGCGCGGAATCGTAGCCGGCCAGCGCCGCGGTATAGGCCTGCTGGGCGAACTGCAGGTCGACCTGCAGCCGCTCGTATTCGCCGATCAGATCGGCGAAGGCGTCGCCATCGGTCTCGACCCCGCCGGTCTCGGCGCTCGGCGCCGCGCCGGATCCGACGCCGAGTCCCAGCTTGTCGCGCTCTTCCTGCATCCGCGCCTCGATCACCTCGACCCGGCGTTCGGCCTGCGACACCCGCGGGTCGGATTCGCCGGTGCTCTGGCGCAGGATGTCGAGGTCGATCAGGGTCTGCGCCAGCTGCATCTGCAGCGACGACAGCAGACCCATCTGGCTCTGGATCGACGCCGCCGGGTCGACGATCTGGGTGCGGTTGCGAAACAGCGTCAGCGCCTCGCGGGCCTGCTTGAGCCGGTCGACCGAGGTGTCGAGCTCCTCGCGGGTGTAGCGCAGCGCGTCCTCGCGGGCGATCGCCGAGAGCCCGTTGATCAGCCGCGAGCTCTCGTCGTAGATCAGCTGCGCGATCGCCTGCGCGTCCTTCGGGTCGAAGGCCTCCACCTCGACGTCGATCAGCCCGGTGCCGCCGTCGCTGTAGACCGAGACCCGCTTGCTCCAGTAATCGGTGAGATCCTCGATCGTGCCGGGGCTGTGATAGGCGAAGACCGGGTCGCGCTCGGTCACCTCGCCCGACCAGATCCGGCGCAGGTCAAGCTCGGCATCGATCCGCGCCACCAGGTCCTGGCTCTGGATGAAGCGGTACAGGATGTCGGTGTCCGAAGAGCTCGAACCCGACAGGTTGGCGACGCCGCCGAGCAGTTCGAAGGCCGAGCTGATTTCCTCGGTGCGGACCGAGAAGCCGACGTAGGAGGCGTAGCGATCGGCGGCGCGGGTCCACAGGTAGCCACCGGCGACCAGCGTCGGCAGCAGCACGATCGCCACGAAGCTGGCGATGCTCAGCCAGTGCCGGCGCTGCGCCAGCGCCGCCGGGGCCGGCGGCGCGACGGGGGGCGCGCTGGCCTGGTCGGACGGCTTGCGGGCCTGCTTGGCCGTGCCGCCGGCCGGCAGCTGCTCGAGCAGATGGTCGTCTTCGTCGTCGAGCGCCGCCATCTCCTCGACCTGCCGGCGCATCCTGGCCGCTTCCCTGGCGCGTTCCTTCTCGGCGACCATCTCGCGCTTGGCCTCGAGTTGGGCCAGCTTCTCGGCGCGCTGCTCGCGGAACTGCTGCTTGCGCTGCTCCATGGTCAGCACGGGCTCGGCGCCCGGTGCGGCTTCGGGCTGCGCCGGGTCGGGGCTGGTCGCGCGGTCGGCGTCTTCGCCGTCGGCGCGGCGCGGGTGGGGCAGCGGATCGGCGGGCAATGGTCGCTTCCTGCGATTGAACGGATCCCGTCTTTCCTACATAGCTCCGGCAAGAGTTTCCAGCCGGACGGGGACAGGGTGAGCAGGGCGGTCGAAATCCTCATGGCGACGCGCAACGGCGCGGCCTTCCTGGAGCCGCAGCTCGAGTCGTTCCTGCGGCAGAGCCATGCCGCCTGGCGGCTGCGGGTCGGCGACGACGACTCGTCGGATGCCACCCGGGCGATCCTCGACGGCTTCGGCGCGGCGCACCCGGGTCGGCTGGCGGCGCTCGGCGCCGGGCCGGGCCGCGGCAGCGCCGCCAACTTCCTGACCCTGATCGCCGATCTCGGGCCGGTGCCGGACGACACGCTGGTGGCGCTGTCGGACCAGG
>JBFGEI010000359.1:0-2575 GCA_041580155.1 Limimaricola sp. | reverse complement strand
GCACCGTCGAGGTCGAGGCGTTCTGCTCGTGATCGGCGTGCAGCGTGAAGATCCGGTCCATCGCACGGGCGAGGATCGGGTTCACCTCGTATTCCTCGGCCGGGACCGAGAAGCACATGCGCAGGAAGTTCGACGCGTAGTCGAGATCGTTGCGCGGATAGACGAAGGGCTGGCCGATCGAATACTTGTAGGCCATCGCCGCGATCGTCGGCATCTTGGCGATCAGCCGGATCGAGGCGACCTCGCGCTGGTGCTCGTCGTTGATGTCGGTGCTGTCGTGGTAGAAGGCCGACATCGCGCCGACCACGCCGACCATGGTGGCCATCGGATGCGCGTCGCGGCGGAAGCCGCGGAAGAAGTTGTGCATCTGCTCGTGGATCATCGTGTGACGCGTCACCAGCGTCTCGAATTCCTCGAGCTGGGCGGCCGACGGCAGCTCGCCGTAGAGCAGCAGGTAGCAGACCTCGAGATAGTGCGATTTGCCGGCCAGCTGGTCGATCGGGTAGCCGCGGTGCAGCAGCACGCCCTCTTCGCCGTCGATATAGGTGATGGTGCTGTCGCAGGCCGCGGTCGAGGTGAAGCCCGGGTCGTAGGTGAACACCCCGGCTTCGGCGTAGAGCTTGCGGATGTCGATCACCTCGGGCCCGGCGGTGGGCGCGTAGATCGGCAGCTCGAAGGTCTTGCCGTCGATCGTCAGCGTCGCGGTTTTGGTCGGTTCGGCCATTCAGGTCCCCTTGTTGTTCCCGCCGCCGGTTGGGCCGGGGCGCCTTTTATGCTTTCGATGCCGCATCCGAAGATAGCTGGCGGCGCGCCGGCGACCAGTGCTTCCTGGCCTCAGGCAGCGGCGTCTGTCAGCCGGGCCACGGTTTCGTCGCGGCCGAGCACGAGCATCATGTCGAAAACGCTGGGACTGGTCGTGCGCCCTGCAAGCGCGGCGCGCAGCGGCCCCGCAATCTTGCCCAGGCCAAGGCCATGCGCCTCGGCCAGAACGGTCACGACCGCCTCCAGCGCGTCCCGATCCCAGCTAGCATTTTGCAGCTGCGGCGTCAATTCTGCCAGTATACCACGGGATACATCGTCCAGCGACTTGGCCGCCTTCTCATCCGGCTCGATCGGCCGAGACGCCATGATGAAGTGAGCCTTTTCAAGAAGTTCCGGGAAAATCTTCGCCCGGTCCTTCAGGTGCGGCATGGCGTCGCGCAGCCCGTCGCGCTGCCCTTGGGTCAGCGCCGGCGCCCCGGTGACCTCGAGGAATGCTTCGAGTTCATGCAGCAGTGCGGCATCGTCGCTGGCGGCGATGTGCAACCGGCACAGGTTTTCCAGCTTCTTGATGTCGAACCGCGCCGGCGACTTGCCGATGCCGCCCAGGTCGAACCAGTCGCGGGCCTCGGCATCGCTGAAATATTCGGCGTCGCCGTGGCTCCAGCCAAGCCGGGTCAGGTAGTTGCGCATGCCGGCGGCGGGGTAGCCCATCTTCTGGTATTCCGCGGCCCCGGTCGCGCCGTGGCGCTTCGACAGCTTCTTGCCGTCGGGGCCGAAGATCAGCGGCACATGCGCGAACACCGGCAGGTCCCAGCCCATGGCGCGGTAGATCATCGCCTGCCGGAACGCGTTGGTCAGGTGGTCGTCGCCGCGGATCACATGGGTGACGCCCATGTCGTGGTCGTCGACCACCACCGCCAGCATGTAGACCGGGGTGCCGTCGGAGCGCAGCAACACCATGTCGTCGAGTTGGTCGTTGCCGATCGTCACCGCGCCCTGCACCTCGTCGACCAGCGTCGTCGCGCCGACGCGCGGCGCCTTCAGCCGGATCACGAAGGGCACATCGGGGTGGTCGGCCTCGGCCGCGTCGCGCCACGGCGACCGGAAGTGGGTCGAGCCGCCGGCCTCGCGCGCCGCCTCGCGGAACGCCTCGATTTCCTCGGTGGTGGCAAAGCACTTGTAGGCGCTGCCCTCGGCCAGCATCTGCCGCGCCACCTCGGCGTGGCGCGCGGCGCCCATCGCCTGGCTGATCGGCGCGCCGTCCCAATCGAGTCCGAGCCAGCTCAGCCCGGCGAGGATCGCGTCGCGGTTCTCGTCGGTCGACCGGCTGCGGTCGGTGTCCTCGATCCGCAGCAGGAACTTGCCGCCGCGACCACGGGCATAGAGCCAGTTGAACAGCGCCGTCCGGGCGCCGCCGATATGGAGCGCGCCGGTGGGCGACGGGGCGAAACGGGTGACGACCTGGGGTTCTGACATCGGGGGGAGTTTAACCTTTCGCTAACCAAGAAGGGCCTAGCCTTGTTGCCATGGGGGATACTCAGGTCGGGGCGCAAGAACAAGGTGGGCCGCCGGTGCGGACCGCCTCGCGCGGCATCCGGACGCGGGGTTCGGCCGGTCTCGAAGCGGTGCTGGCGCGGCAACGCGGCCATCTCGCCGGCTGGGTGCCGGTGTGCCTGGCGATCGGCATCGGCGCCTGGTTCGCTTGTCCGACCGAGCCGACGGCAAGGGTCTACGCGATATCGGCATGCATCGCGGCGCTGCTGGTGCTGGCCTGCTGGCGCGGCCGCGGCGCGATGCTGGTGATGCCGACGCT
>JBFGEI010000358.1:0-2592 GCA_041580155.1 Limimaricola sp. | reverse complement strand
GTCGCGGGACTGGGTGATGGACGGCGATCTGACCGCGGCGCAGCTGCGCGGACGCTACCTGGTCGAGGCGCTTGGCCATTGCGGTGCCTGCCACACCGCACGCAACGCTCTCGGGGGGCTGCGGCGCGACGCCTGGCTGGCCGGGGCGCCGCACCCGTCGGGCAAGGGCCGGATCCCGAACATCACCCCGGGCGGGCTGGACTGGTCGGAAGCCGACATCGCCTATTATCTCGAGACCGGCTTCACCCCGGAGTTCGACACCGCCGGCGCCGAGATGGCCGAGGTGGTGTCGAACCTGGCGCGTCTGCCGCCCGAGGACCGGGCGGCGATCGCCAGCTATCTCAAGATCGTGCCGGCGCGGGACTAGCGCCGGCCGTCGATCCTGGCCGCCGCGCTCAGCCGGTGCCGAGCTTGGCGTTGCGCGCCGCGCGCAGCTGCGCGAAATCCTCGCCGGCATGGTAGGACGACCGGGTCAGCGGCGTCGCCGAGACCATCAGGAACCCCTTGCCACGCGCCGCCTTCTCGTAGCTGGCGAATTCCTCGGGGGTCACGAAGCGGTCGACCCGGTGGTGCTTGGGCGTCGGCTGCAGATACTGGCCGATGGTCAGGAAATCGATGTCGGCGGCGCGCATGTCGTCCATCACCTGCAGCACGCCCTGGCGGTCTTCGCCCAGGCCCACCATGATGCCGGATTTGGTGAACATCGACGGGTCGAGTTCCTTCACCCGCTGCAGCAGCCGCAGGCTGTGGAAATAGCGCGCGCCGGGCCGAACCTCGGGGTAGAGCCCCGGGACGGTCTCGAGGTTGTGGTTGAAGACGTCGGGCCGCGCCGCGACCACGGTCTCGAGCGATCCGGGCGTGGTTTTCAGGAAATCCGGGGTCAGGATCTCGATGGTGGTGCCGGGCGACTGGCGCCGGACGGCGCGGATGGTCTGGGCGAAATGCTCGGCGCCACCGTCGTCGACGTCGTCGCGGTCGACCGAGGTGATCACCACGTGGTTCAGCCCGAGCTTCTTCACCGCGTCGGCGACCCGGCCCGGTTCGAACACGTCGAGCGCGTCGGGCTTGCCCGTCGCGACGTTGCAGAACGAACAGCCGCGGGTGCAGATCTCGCCCATGATCATCATGGTGGCGTGACCCTGGCTCCAGCATTCGCCGACGTTCGGGCAGCCGGCCTCTTCGCAGACCGTGACGAGCTTGTGTTCGCGCATGATGTCGCGGGTCTGCTTGTAGCCTTCGGAGGTCGGCGCCTTGACCCGGATCCAGTCCGGTTTCTTCGGCTGCGGCGCGCTGTCGGCGCGGCGCGCCTTTTCGGGGTGCCGGTCGCCGGGAATCTTCAGGTCGCGCACGGGATATCCCTTCCTGTATGGCCTCGTCGCTACATAGGCCCTGAGTTGCGGCAACGCAACGCGGCGAAACTGCCGCCGCGTCGGTTTGGAACTGTCCGGGACCTCAGCGACAGATCGCGCGCGCGGCGCCGATCAGCTCGGTCCCGGCGGCGCGCAGGATCTCGGCCAGCGCCCCGACCCAGCCGTCGTCGGTGCTGCCGCGGCGCCGGATCAGCGCCAGCGCCCGCTGCGGTTCCGGCCCCTCGAAGCGCATCAGCGCCAGCCCCGGCGCCGCCGCGGTCTCGGCCCGCAGCGCCAGCTCGGGCAGCAGCGTCAGGCCGAAGCCCTCGGCGACCAGCCCGGACAGCGTCGACAGCGACGAGGCCCCGAGGTCGACTTGGCCGCGGCCCGCCAGGCCGCAGACCTCCAGCGCCTGGTCGGCCAGGCAATGCCCCTCGTCGAGCAGCAGCAGCTGGTCGGCGGCAAGCTCGGTCGGCCGCAGGGTTTCGGTCGCCGCGGCCCAGCGGTGCAGCCGCGCCGCCGACCCGGCCAGCACGAAGCGGTCGTCGAACAGCGGCTCGGCCACCAGCGCGTCGCTGGTCAGCGGCAGCGCCGCGACCACCGCGTCGAGCGCACCCTGCCCCAGCGCGTCGAGCAGCGTTTCGGTCCGCGCCTCGCGAATCCTTATGTCGAGCGTCAGGTCCTGGCCGCGCAGCCGGGTCAGCGCCAGCGGCAGCAGGTACGGCGCGACGGTCGGGATCACCCCGAGCCGCAGCCGCCCCGACAGGCCGCCGGACCAGCGCACCGCTTGTTCAAGATCGCCGACCTCGGCGAGGATCCGTCGCGCCCGCGCCAGCACCTCGTGGCCGACCCGGGTCAGCGCGATGCTGCGCGGCAGCCGGTCGACCAGCCGCGCGCCGAGGATCGTCTCGAGTTCCTTGATCTGCTGGCTCAGCGCCGGCTGGGTGACATGCACGACCTCGGCCGCGCGGCCGAAGCCGCCGGTTTCGGCGAGCGCCACGAAGTAGCGCAGCTGTTTCAACGAGGGTTCCATGCCGGATGCATAGGCCGGAGTTATCGCACGCGCCAGTCGCGGCGGCGCGGCGCCCGGTTGGCGCTGGTCGCCCGCGGGCTGCCGGCGCTGGCCGCCCGGGTTCGGACGGCCGGCGGCCGTGCCGCGGCCGAGGCCCGCGACCGGACCGACGCCGCCTAGCCGATCATGCTGCCGCCGGACGACACGTCGTAATGCCGCTTCAGCCGCTGC
>JBFGEI010000357.1:0-2615 GCA_041580155.1 Limimaricola sp. | reverse complement strand
GAGACCCGGTTCGACCCCGACGACTTCCACGACGCCCGCGCGAGCTTCGTCCGCGCAACCCGCAAGATGAGCCAGATGCTCTCGGACATGACCGCCGAGGGCTACGTCTTCCGCACCGATCTGCGGTTGCGGCCCGACCCGGCAGTGACGCCCGTCTGCATGGCGATGGAGGCGGCCGAACGCTATTACGAGAGCCTGGGCCGCACCTGGGAGCGCGCGGCCTATATCAAGGCACGGCCCGCGGCCGGCGATGTCGCGGCGGGCGCGCGCTTTCTCGAGGAGCTGACCCCTTTCGTCTGGCGTCGGCACCTCGATTTCGCGGCGATCCAGGACGCCCACGACATGCGACTGCGGATCCGCAAGCACAAAGGCCTCGGCGGGCGCATCACGCTGCCGGGCCACGACATGAAGCTGGGCCGCGGCGGCATCCGCGAGATCGAGTTCTTCACCCAGACCCGGCAGCTGATCTCGGGCGGGCGCGACGCGTCGCTGCGGGTGCGCGGCACCGTCGAGGGGCTGGACCGGCTGGCGCAGGCCGGCTGGGTGCCACGCGACACCGCCGACACGCTGGCCTCGCAATACCGGGCGCATCGCGAGGTCGAGCACCGGCTGCAGATGATCAACGACGCGCAGACCCACGCGCTGCCGACCTCGGACGAAGGTTTCGCCAGGCTCGCCGCCTTCATGGATCGCGACGTCGCGGTGCTGCGCCAGGAGCTGACCGAGCGACTCGAGCAGGTGCACGCGCTGACCGAGGAGTTCTTCAGCCCCGGCGAGGCGCCGCCGCCCGCCGATCCGGGCTTCGGCGCCGAGATCACCGCGCGCTGGCCCGGCTACCCGGCGCTGCGCTCGGACCGCGCGGTCGAGATCTTCGACCGGCTGCGGCCGGAAATCCTGCGGGCGCTGGGCCAGGCCGACCGGCCCGAGGAGGCGCTGGCGCAGTTCGACGCCTTCCTGGCCGGGCTGCCGGCCGGGGTGCAGCTGTTCTCGCTGTTCGAGGCGAACCCGCAGCTGACCAAGCTGATCGTCGACATCTGCGCCACCTCGCCGGGGCTGGCGCAGTATCTGTCGCGCAATTCGGGCGTGTTCGACGCGGTGATCGGCGGCGGGTTCTTCGCCGACTGGCCCGGCACCACGGCGCTGACCGCCGAGCTGGCCGGGCACCTGGCCCGGTTCCCGGATCACGAGACCCGGCTCGACGCGGCGCGGCGCTGGACCAAGGAGCTGCATTTCAGGGTCGGGGTGCACCACCTGCGCGGCTTGATCGATTCCGAGACCGCCGGGCGCGAATACGCCGAGCTGGCCGAGGCCGTGGTTGCGGCGCTGACCCCGGTGGTGATGGCGGAGATGGCCCGGCGCCACGGCGCGGCGCCCGGCCGCGGCGCCGTGGTGCTTGGCATGGGGTCGCTGGGTGCCGGCCGGCTCAGCGCGGCGTCGGATCTCGACCTGATCGTGATCTACGACGCCGACGGGCAGGACGCGTCGGACGGGCCGCGGCCGCTCGATGCGCGGGCCTGGTACGCGCGCTTCACCCAGTCGCTGATCACCGCGCTGTCGGCGCCGATGGCCGAGGGCAAGCTTTACGAGGTCGACATGCGGCTGCGGCCCTCGGGGCGGCAGGGGCCGGTGGCGACCGCGCTGCCGGCGTTCCGCGCCTACCAGCTGGACGAGGCCTGGACTTGGGAGCACCTGGCGCTGACCAGAGCCCGGCCGGTGGCCGGCGACGCCGCGCTTGCCGAAGAGGTCGAGGCGTTCCGGCGCGAGCTGCTGGCCGCGAAGTCGAGCGGTGCCACGGTGCTGGACGATCTGGCGGCGATGCGGGCAAGGCTGTCGGCGGCGCGGCCGGCGCAGGGCGGCTGGAACCTGCGCGACGGGCCCGGGCGGTTGCAGGACGTGGAGCTGTTCGCCCAGAGCCTGGCGTTGCGCGCCGGCGCGCCGGACCGCGGCGTGTCGGACCAGATCGACGCCGGTTGCGCCGCCGGGCTGATCGACGACGACGCGGCCGAGGCGCTGATCCGGGCGGCGGTGCTGCAGCGCAAGGTGCAGTCCATGGCGCGGCTGCTGACCGGCGGCCCGCCGCTGCCCGAGAGCCCCGGCGCCGGCGGCACCAGGTTCCTGCTCCAGGAAACCGGCTTCGAGGACCTGGCGGCGCTGCAACGCACCCTTGACGTTACGGCCGCGCGGGCGGAAGCAGTGATCGACGCCGCGCTTGCGGGGGCGTCGGGCGGCAATGCGGGAGATGCCGGATGACCAAGGACGAGATCGATCCCACGGGACTGGTGCGCGAGGCCTACCGGATCGACGGGATCACCCCGGGCGAGTGCCGGTCGATCTTTCTCGACTGGGCGCTGGGGGTGCCGGTGGACGCCGACACCGCGGCGCTGATCAAGGCGCTGCTTGCGCGCCACGCGGCGGCGCCGGCGGGGCATCCGATGACCGAGGTGCTGACCGACGGGCTGGCGGCGGCGCAGGCCCCCACGCGGCGCGGCGGCCGGGCCGGGCGGGTCGGCTGAGGCGCCAGGGCTGGCCGGGGCTTTCCCGGCCGCCGCTGTCGGATCTGCGTAGTTTCGGGACAAAGTAACCCGGGCGGCGCGCCGTCCCGGGGGCCGGGGGGG
>JBFGEI010000356.1:0-2621 GCA_041580155.1 Limimaricola sp. | reverse complement strand
GACGCGGTGCGCTTCACCCTCACCGCCATGGCGGCGATGGGCCGCGACCTGAAGCTGTCGACCGCCCGCATCGCCGGCTATCGCAACTTCACCACCAAGCTGTGGAACGCCTGCCGCTTTGCCGAGATGAACGGGGTGATCGACCCGGCGCGCCCGGCGCCGACCAGCGCCCCCGCCGCCAACGCCACGGTGAACCGCTGGATCATCGCCGAAACCGCGCGGATCCGCGAAGACACCGACGCGGCGTTCGCCGCCTACCGGTTCAACGACGCCGCCAACGGGCTCTACGCCTTCGTCTGGGGCAAGGTCTGCGACTGGTATGTCGAGTTCTCCAAGCCGCTGCTGCAGGGCGAGGACGAGATCGCCAAGGCCGAGACCCAGGCCGTCATGGCCTGGGTTCTCGACCAGTGCCTGATCCTGCTGCACCCGGTGATGCCGTTCATCACAGAAGAGCTCTGGGGCACGCTGGCCAAGCGCGACGGCATGCTGGTCCATGCCGACTGGCCGACCTACGGGCTGGCCGATCTGGGGCACCCGGCGGCCGAGACCGAGATGTCGCGCGCCATCGCGATGATCGAGGGCGTGCGGTCGGCGCGGGCGCAGATGAACGTGCCGGCGGGTCTGCAGATCCCGGTGGTGCTGGTCGCCGCCGACGCCGAGGCCCGCGCCGCCTGGGAGGCCAACGAGGTGCTGATCAAGCGGCTGGCGCGGATCGACGCGCTGACCGAGGCCGAGGTGGCGCCGAAGGGCGCGATCACCGTGGCGCTGCAAGGCGCGACGCTGGCGCTGCCCTTGGCCGACATCATCGACGTTGGCGCGGAAAAGGCGCGGCTGTCGAAGGTGATGGGCAAGCTGGAAAAGGAGATCGGCGGGCTGAAGGGCCGGCTGAACAACCCCAAGTTCGCCGAAAGCGCGCCGGAAGAGGTGGTCGAGGAAACCCGCGACAACCTGGCGCTGCGCGAGGCCGAGGCGGCGCAGCTTTCGGCCGCGCTCGACCGGTTGGCCGAGATCGCCTGACTCCGGCCTCCCCCGCGCGTCACCGATGATGCGCGGGGGTAACGCCACCACCGGCTTCGGCCCGCGCCCCGGCGCCGAAGGCTTGCCCGCCGTGCCGAGCAACGTGTAGCAACCGACCGAGGCGCCCGCCCCCGCGGCGCAGTGGCTTGGGCTGTTCCGATGTACGAAATTCCTTCCTACCTCATCGCGCTGATACTGCTGGGACTGATGCTTCTGGCGATCCAACTTGGCGGCGCGGTCGGACGGCGGCGCCATGCCCATGAGAACGACGACAGCAAGAGCCAAGCCAACGCGGTCCAGGGTTCGCTGCTGGGCCTGCTGGCGCTGCTGCTCGGCTTCACCTTCTCGCTGTCGCTGGGGCGCTACGACCAGCGCTCGGCCGAGGTGGTCAGCGAGGCCAACGCGATCGGCACCGCCTGGCTGCGCACCGACCTTGTCAGCGACGCGCGGCGCGACGACGCCAAGCAGCTGATGCGCGATTACGGCGCGATCCGGCTCGAGTCCTCGACCCTGTCGGCCGCCGACAGCGCCGGGCGCGACCGGCTGCGGGCCGAGGCCGACGCGGTGTTCGGCCAGCTGTGGCAGCTGGCCGCCGACGAGGCCCGCGCCACCCCGACCCCGGTGGCGATGGGCTTCGCCGCCAGCCTCAACGACATGACCGACGCGCTGGCGACGCGCGACGCGGCGATCAACCGCCACGTCCCCGAGCTGGTGCTCTACCTGCTGTTCGGCACCTTCGTGCTGCTGGGCGGCGTGGTCGGCTATTCGTCCTGGATCACCAACGTCCGGCCCGGCGTGCCGGTCTACGCGATGATGGCGCTGATCGTGGTGCTGGTGTTCCTGATCATCGATCTGGATCGACCGCGCCGCGGGTTGATCGCGGTCGACCAGTCGAAACTTGCCCTGACCGTCGCCGCGATGGCACCCTGACACCGGCGCAGCCGATCAACCGCAACGGTATCGGCCGACGCGCCGGCCCGACGCACAACGACCCCGCGGATTCGCACGTATCGCAGCCTTCCTGCCGGGACATTCGCGCCTAACTCAACGTCACACCCGACCGATCGGGCCAGAAACACCACAGGATGTCCGCCATGAAAACCACCATCGCCCTCGCCCTCGCCGCCATGCTTCTGGGGTCTGTCGTCACCGCCGAACCGGGCTTCGGCTTCCAGCGCACGGTCGAGAAAGGCACGCTGATCACGCTCGACCTGGTGCGCTCGGACACCGGCGGCCGGGTCGACCTGACCGACATCAACGGCCGCGTCATGGCCTCGCAAGAGGTGATCGCCGGCGCCAACAGCAACGTGCGGTTCCAGCTGGACCGCAACCCGACCGGCAACGTCTACGCGGTGCTCTACAACGCCAATGGCGAGGTCGTCGCCGAACGCATGCTGGACCGCGATATCCGCGACTGACTGGCGCGCCGCCGGACCGGCCCTAGGGTCCCCGGCCAAGCGGCCGAGGCGGCGATCGGGCCGCTTTGCCGCTTGTCGGCGGATCGGCGGCGCGGCATCTTCTTGAAATGACCGATGATCCGCGCCTGACCCCGCTTGCCGCGTCGCTGCCCGCCACCGTGCCCTTCGTCGGGCCGGAAACCCAGG
>JBFGEI010000355.1:0-2632 GCA_041580155.1 Limimaricola sp. | reverse complement strand
GGGGCTCGGGTTTCCGCTGAACTCGCGGGCCCAGATGTTCTGGCTGGAAGAGGGCCTGCCGACCTCGCTGGCGCCGGGCCGCCGTCCGCGCACCACGCTGACCCCGAGCCTGGCCGAAAAGGACGGCGCCCGGATCGTGTTCGGCACGCCGGGCGGCGACCAGCAGGACCAGTGGCAATTGGTGTGGTTCCTGCGCTTCGTGCACCACGGTTTCGACCTGCAGCAGGGCATGGACGCGCCGCTGTTCCACTCGATGCATTTCCAGGGCTCGTTCTACCCGCGCGAGGTCAAGCCCGCCGAGATGATGATCGAGCCCTCGGTCGGCGAAGCCACCATCGAGGCGCTGCGCCAGCGCGGCCACAAGGTCACCGTGGCCGAGCCGTGGAGCGTCGGCCGGCTGACTGCCGCGCTGCGCGAGGCCGACGGCCAGCTGCGCGCCGCGGCGACGCCGCGGCTGATGCAGGCCTATGCGGTGGGCCGCTGAATGACCTATTCGATCATCGCGCGTGACCCGAAGACCGGCGAAATCGGCATCGCCGTGGCGTCGCGGTTCTTCGCCGCCGGCGCCGCCGTCCCCTATGTCGGCGCGCGCTGCGCCGTCGCCACCCAGGCCTTCGTCAACCCGCGCTGGGGCATCGAGGGCCAGGCCCGGCTGGCTGCCGGCGAAGGCGCCGAGGCGGTGCTGGCCGACATGGCGTCGCGCGACGCCGGCCAGGCGATCCGGCAGTGCCACATGGTCGACGCGCAAGGCCGCTTCGCGGCGCATACCGGCGCCGATTGCGTCGCCTTCGCCGGGCATCGGCTTTGCGATCACCACTCGGTCGCCGGCAACATGCTGACCGGTCGCGAGGTGATCGACGCCAGCTTCACCGCCTATGCCGCGGCCCGCGGCACCATGGCCGAGCGGCTGCTGACGGCGATGGAGGCGGGCGAGGCGGCGGGCGGCGACGCCCGTGGCCGCCAGGCCGCCGGTCTGGTGATCCACCGCGGCCAGGATCACGCCTACCTGTCGCTGCGGGTTGACGACGACGCCGATCCGCTGGCCGAGCTGCGCCGGCTGCTCGAGGTGGCGGGCGAACGCTACCTGCATGTGGCCGAGGCGATGCCGACGGCCGAGAACTTCTCCGGCACCCCGGACCGGCGCGCGATCGACGCCGCGATCCGCGATGCCGACGCCGACCGCGAGGCACGCGGCGTGGTCTCACGATCCCGCGCAACCGCAGCGGCGAAAGGCTGAGCCGATGGACCTGCAGACCATTCTGACGCTGCTGGGCGTCGCCGTCGGGGCCGGGGTGTTCGGCGGCATCCTGGCCGGGCTGCTTGGAGTCGGCGGCGGCATCGTCATCGTGCCGGCGCTGTACTTCGCGCTGTCGCTGACCGGGATGGAGCCGGGCCTGACCATGCAGCTGTCGGTCGGGACGTCGCTGGCGACCATCGTGTTCACCTCGCTGTCCTCGGCCTGGGGCCATCACAAGCGGGGCGCGATCGACGCCAAGCTGCTGAAGCTCTGGGCGCCGTCGATCCTGGTCGGGGTCATCATCGGCAGCTTCACCGGCGGGCTGATCGACGGCCGCATTCTGATCGCGGTCTTCGCGGTGGTTGCAGCGGCGGTGGCGCTCGACATGGTGCTGCGCAAGACCCGCGACGGGGTCGAGCCGCGCGGCTTCTCGAAACCGGTCTGGGCCGGCTTCGGCGTCTTCGCCGGGGCGGTGTCGTCGATGATGGGGATCGGCGGCGGTACCGTCTGCGTGCCGCTGCTGAACTTCCTCGGCTACGACATCCGCCGCGCGGTCGGCACCTCGGCGGCGATCGGCTTCGTGATCGGCCTGCCGGGCGCGGCGATCTACATGATCACCGGATGGGGCGCCGAGGGGCTGCCGCCGTTCTCGGTCGGCTACGTCAACCTCGTCGCGGCGGCGGTCATCATCCCACTGACCACCAGCTTCGCCGGCGTCGGCGTGCGGCTGGCGCATGCGATCCCGCAGCGGGCGCTGCGGTTGAGCTTCGGCCTGTTCCTCGCGCTGACCTCGGTGCGGATGCTGATCGACCTGTCGAAGGCGCTGGCCTGAACATGGACGGGCCCGACGACAGCCAGATCCTCGCGCGGTTGCGGACCGGGCTGCTGGACCAGAGCCTTCTGGCCAACGGCAAGGTGCTGCCGGAACGCCAGTTGGCCGAGCGGCTCGGGCTGAGCCGGGCCCGGCTGCGCCGCCAACTCGACGTGCTCGAGGCCGAGGGCAGCATCTTCCGGCGTCACGGCCAGGGCACCTTCGCGGCGCCGCCGCCGGCCGGTGGCGGGCTCGAGACGCTGGCGCGGCTGGTCACGCCGCAGAACGTCATGGAGGTCCGGCTCGAGGTCGAGCCGGCGCTCGCCGCGCATGCGGCGCAGCGCGCCACCCCCGACGAGATCGACCTGCTGGGGCGGCTGATGCGGGCGACGCTGCAGCCCGAGGATCTGCGCGCCTACGAGACCGCCGACGACATCTTCCACTTCAAGATCGCCGAGCTGGCGCACAACCCGCTGTTCCTGACGATCTACCAGTCGATCCGCGCCGTGCGGCGCCATGCGCAATGGACCGACCGGCGGCGCGAGACGCTGTCCGCCGACCGGATCGCGATGCTTGGCCGTCAG
>JBFGEI010000354.1:0-2758 GCA_041580155.1 Limimaricola sp. | reverse complement strand
GTCTGTTCACCGGTGCCGAGGAGCTGAAGACCGAAGAGGAAGCCGAGATCTGGGGCGGTGTGGCCGGCGAACAGCTGGACCCCTGCTACCACTCCGCCTGCGACAACTTCGACAACATCAGCCTCAAGGCGCTGGACGTGAACGCGGATGCCGTGGCGGCGTCGACGCTCTACTACGCGATGAACACCGAAGAGATCAACGGCGTGAAGGGCAAGGGCAACTTCAAGAATGGCAAGGTGTTCCGCACCAAGCCCAGCGGCCGGCTGGAAATGCTGGGCACCCGCTTCGCCCGCTGACGTGACGATCTGAAACCTGACGGCCAGGCACCCCGGGATCTTCCCGGGGTGCCTTTTCGAGGAACACCTGCGCGAAATTCGATCCGCGGCAGCGCGGTAAATCCGGGCGATGTCGAATTCGCGCGGGTGACATATAGATTATGGCACGGTCCGACCTGGATCTCGCCCGCCATTAAACCCCCCGGCCTTCGACGCGGCGGAATCGGATCGGGACGCGAAAGCCATGCGGGATCGACCCTGTTGCCAGTGGCGCGGAAACGCCCATTTGGCCGTCAGATACCGCAGCACTTCCGAACCAGGCCGGCGTGCCGCCAAAAGTCACCCGAACCTAAAACGTTGATTCGAAATGTTTTCGGCCTCTCCTTCGCTAAGGGCTGGCCCCGCCCCGCCACCTCAGCACGCGCTTGACCGATAGCGCTAACTGACTTAGCAATTTCGCATCTGACGGGTCTGCTTGCTTATCTTGGTGTTTTTCGATCAAGGTCCATTCAGCTCCGAGCGACAGCTAATATCTGTCTGGGAGGACAACAATGAGAAGTGAAACGCCGGGCGTGCGCTCATGGAAAGCGCGCGGCTATTGCCGGTCGACGACCATGGCCGCGGCAGCGCTGCTATGCTTGGGCATTTCCGCGACACCGAGCCTCGCCGATGACGATCTGCCGGATCTGGGTCCGAACGTGCGGATTTTCGACCCGTCGATGCCGGTCGCGGAAATCGAAGCCGTGTTCAACGAAATCCACGCCCGGCAGGTCGATGACGAGATGGGCAGCAATCGCTACGAACTGCTGTTCATGCCGGGGGATTACGGCACCGACGAAGATCCGTTGCAGGTGAGCGTCGGTTACTACACCCAGGTGTCCGGTCTCGGCGCCTCTCCCCGCGACGTCCGGATCAACGGCAAGATCGAGGTGCGTAACCGCTGCTTCGACGATCCGGAGAACCCCGAGTTCATCGGCTGCTTTGCCCTGAACAACTTCTGGCGCGGAATCTCGAACCTGAGCATCCAGGTCAACGGCGCGGGCCAGGATGGCTGCACCGCCTCGGCGAACTTCTGGGCGGTGTCGCAGGCCGTCTCGATGCGCCGGGTCGAAGTGACCGGCGGCAACCTGACGCTGATGGACTATTGCACCGGCCCGTCCTTCGCCAGCGGCGGCTATATCGCCGACAGCAAGGCCGATCTGATCATCAACGGCTCGCAGCAGCAGTGGTACACCCGCGACAGCGATGTCGGGACCTGGACCAACGCGGTCTGGAACCAGGTGTTCACCGGGGTCGTCGGCGCCCCCGATGACAGCGAATATCCCGCAACGCCCTACACCACGCTCGAGACCACTCCGCTCAGCCGCGAAAAGCCGTTCCTCTACGTCGATGAAGACGGCGAATTCTTCGTGCGCGTGGCCGATGCGCAGGTCGACACCAGCGGCATCACTTGGGCCGACGGTTTCCCCCCGGGTCGCAGCATCCCGCTGGACGAGTTCCACATCGTCGAGCCCGGCGACAGCATCCGGAAGATGAACGTCGAGCTGGCCAAGGGCAGGAACCTGCTTCTGACCCCCGGCAAGTACCAGATGACCCGCGGGCTCGAGATCAAGCGCCCCGACACGGTGGTTCTGGGCATGGGGATCGCCACGCTGACGTCGGCGGGCGGCAGCACGCCGATCACCATCAAGGACAACCCGGGGGTCATCGTGGCCGGTGTCACGGTCGATGCCGGGCCGGTGATGTCCGACGTGCTGCTTCAGGTCGGCAAGACCAAGGGCAAGCGTGGCAAGGCCAAGGCCGATCCCGCGAACCCGATCACGCTGAGCGACGTCTACTTCCGCGTCGGCGGCCCCTATGTCGGCAAGACCGACACCGCGCTGCGGATCGACAGCAGCCATGTGCTGGTCGACCACACTTGGGTCTGGCGCGCCGATCACGGCGCCGAGGGCTTCGACCGCGATGACGGCGCATTCGGCGACAACCAGCGCTGGCGCACCAACATCGGCAACCAGGGTCTGGTCGTGAACGGCGACGACGTCACCGCGACGGGTCTCTTCGTCGAGCATTTCCAGAAGTACAACACCACCTGGAACGGCGAACGGGGTCGCGTCTACCTGTATCAGAACGAACTGCCCTACGACCCGCCGACCCAGGCGGACTGGACCGCTGCCTACGGCACGCTTGGCTGGGCCGGCTACAAGGTGTCCGAGGGCGTCAAGGAGCACCTGCTCTGGGGCGGCGGCGTCTATGTCTTCAACCGCAACAACCCCAGCATCGTGACCGAAAACGGCTATGAGGCTCCGACCGGTCCGGGCATCTCGCTCAACCACCTCATGACCAAGAACCTCAGCGGCCCGGGAACCATCCTGTCGGTGGTTAACGGCGTCGGTGGGACGGTCGATGGTGTCCCGCCGGAAGGCGATCCGGACAATTACGAAGATCCGGAATACGTCGTCAGCTACCCCTGATCTCCCCTGCTG
>JBFGEI010000353.1:0-2790 GCA_041580155.1 Limimaricola sp. | reverse complement strand
TCGGTGACCCAGCCTTCGCCGAAGCTTTCCCAGGCGACCATGGTGGCGGGGCGGGCGCCGAGCATCGACCACATCGCCATCTCGACGGCGCCGGTGTCCGACGCCGGCACGATGCCGATTCGGTAGTCGGCGGGCACGCCCAGCAGCTCGCGGGTCTCCTCGATCGCGGCGGCGAGCTTGGACTTGCCGATGGCAGCGCGATGCGACCGGCCGAGCGGCGCGTCGGCGAGCTTGTCGAGGCTCCAATGGGGGGGTTTGGCACAGGGGCCGGAGGAAAAACGCGGATTCGACGGACGGGCGTCCGGAGTCGTCTTAACCATTGCTGGTATCCTTGCAGATAAGCGCCTCTCGTTGGGGAGAGGTGTCCCGCCGCCGGAGGTATTGCAGCGCCGGGGGTTCCACAAGGTCAATTTCGCACATATAGCCGGACCCAAGCCGCCAATCGCCTTGTGGCGTTCATCATCGGAAACTTCTGTCGCGGCGCGGCGCGGTTCTGACGCGCCCGGGTCGCGGCCCTGTCGGATCGGATTCTGCCCATGTATTTCAGTCGTTGGCTACAGGCGCGGATGCAGTCGCCGTTCAAGGGCTACGAGATCAACGAGACCCGCCACGCCAACATCCACAAGATGGCGCCGGCGAAGCTCGAATACATCATCTACTTCACGCCGCGCAGCGGCAGCTCGCGGCTGACCGAGGTGCTGAGCCAGGCCGGCGGCATGAGCCTGCCCGGCGAATGCTTCAACCCGGCGCTGATCGGCGCCGGGATGGCACGGGCAATGGAGGCCAAGGGGCTCGACGATTACATCGCCGCGCTGCGCCGGCTGCGCGGCCGCGACGGCGTGTTCGGCGCCCAGGTCACCTACATGCAGATCCTGCAGACCTTCGGCAGCGAACGCCGGTTCCTGGCACGGTTCGGCCAGGCCGTGCCGTTCTGGCTGATCCGCGAGGACATCGTGGCGCAGGCGGTCTCGATCACCAGGATGCGGCAGACCAAGGTCGCGCATACCGCAAGCGCCGACGCCGCGGCGCTGGACCGTGCCGAGACCAGCTTCCGCTACCACCCGGCCGGGATCGAGAACTGCGTCAAGCGGATGCTCAGCTTCGAGACCCGCACCGAGGCGATGATGAAGCGCGCCGGCATGGAGCCGCTGCGGCTCAGCTACGAGCGGCTGACCGCGCTTGGCCCCGAGGGCATGGTGGCGCTGTTCCGCGACCGGCTCGGGCTCGAGGGCGAGACCCCGACCGATCTCGGCGGCGCGCATCGCAAGCTCGGCACCCAGAAGAACGACAGCTTCGCGACGCGATTCCGCGACGAAAACCCGCGTTTCATGCAGAAGGTCGACCGCGCCCGCGCCGACCGGCTGTCGAAGCTCGCCGATCTCGGCTGATCCGCGCCTCTGCCCTGCCCCCTCGAAGGACCTCGCCCGATGTTCACCGCCACGCTGATCGCCGCCCCCGCCACCTGCGCCCTCGAGGCGCCGCTTGCCGAGGCGCTGCGCAGCGCCGGGGGCGGCGCCGCGCTGACCTGGCTGGCGCCGGGCGAGGCGGCCGAATTCGCGATCCCGGCGCTGCCCGACAACCGCTGGCAGGTCTGGCAGGACCTGCAGGATCAGCGCGTCGACCTGGTGGTGCAGCGGACCGAGGGCCGTCGCAAGGCCATGCTGCTGGCCGACATGGACAGCACGATGATTCAGCAGGAATGCATCGACGAGCTGGCCGCCGAGGCCGGGGTCGGCGACCGGGTCGCCGAGATCACCCGCCGGGCGATGAACGGCGAACTCGACTTCGAGGCGGCGCTGAGCGAACGGGTCGGGCTGCTGCGCGATCTCGACGAATCGGTGATCGCCAAGGTGCTGGCCGAGCGGATCACCCACATGCCCGGCGGTCGGGCGCTGATCGCGACGATGAAGGCCAACGGCGGTCACGCGGCGCTGGTGTCGGGCGGCTTCACCGCCTTCACCGAAACCGTGGCCGCGGCGCTCGGCTTCGACGAACACCGGGCCAACACGCTGCTGGCCGAGAACGGCAAGCTGACCGGCGACGTCGCGCGACCGATCCTCGGCCGCGAGGCCAAGGTGCAGGCGCTGCACGAGATCAGCGCCCGGCTCGGGATCACCCCGGGCGACGTGATCGCGGTCGGCGACGGCGCCAACGATCTGGGCATGCTGGGGCAGGCCGGCACCGGGGTCGCGCTGCACGCCAAGCCGGTGGTGGCCGCGCAATGCGACGTGCGGATCAACCACGGCGACCTGTCGGCGCTGCTGTTCATCCAGGGCTACGCCCGGTCGGAATTCACCGGCTGACGCCGCGCGGCTTGCCCGAATCGGGCAACCGGTCCGAGACTACCCCCCAGGCGGCCCGCTGTGGCGGCCCCGGCAAGCGGCGGCGCCGCGCTTCGCGTCCCGCCGGACCGGTTCAAGCCGAGGAGGAGAAGGTCATGTCCGACAAGAAGTTCATGTTCATCTACCATGGCGGCGACAAGCCGCCGCCGGCGACCGAGGAAGAAGGCAAGGCCGAGATGGCCCGCTGGCAGCAGTGGATGGACGGGATCGGCGACAAGCTGACCGACCCGGGCGCGCCGGCCGGCAAATCCCATACCGTGAGCCAGACCGGCGTTGCGGCCAATGGCGGCGCCAACCCGGTGATGGGCTATTCGCTGGTGATGGCCTCGGGCATCGACGAGGCGATCGAGATGGCCCGCGGCTGCCCGTTGGTCAGCGACGGCGGCAGCGTCGAAGTCGCCGAGGCGATGCAGATGTAGCACCCCGCCGCCGCGCCGGGCGCGGCGGC
>JBFGEI010000352.1:0-2842 GCA_041580155.1 Limimaricola sp. | reverse complement strand
TCGGGCATCTCGTCGGGCGCCGGGGCCGGCGATTCGCCGGGCGCGCCGCCGGGCACCTCGGCGGGCGGCGCCGCCGGGGTTTCGTCGGGCACGTCGGTCGGCGAGGCGGGTGCCGGCGTGTCGGGGGTGTCGGGGGTCTCTTGCCCGGTGACGGGCTGGGCCGCGGTCTCGGCCACGGCAGGCGCCGCGGTCTTGACCGGCTTCAGCTTCGGCCGTTCGCCCTTCTCGGCCTTGTAGCCAAGCCCGGTCATCAGCTCGGCGAACTGCTCGAGCGTCAGCCCGGTGATCGACAGCATGTCGGGCACCGCCTCGAAGCCGCCCTTGCTGTCGCGGTCGCGCAGCATGTCGGCCAGCCGTTCCAGCATGTCGATGCGGATCGCGCGGCTGCCGGCGGCGCGGTAGCCGGCCATCGCGTAGTAGCCCGGCGCCGCGTCGCGGGTCGCCGGCACCGTCACCAGACCGGCCGGCGGGGTTTCCGGAAATTCCTGCAGGTTCTTGGCCAGCGACCACAGCACCAGCCGCATCCGGGTCGGCGCCGGCTTGAGCAGCGCCGGCAGGAACACGGTGAACTGGCCGAAGCGGATGCCGTGCTTGCGCAGCGCGCCGCGGGCCTCCTGGTCCAGCGCCCGGACCTCGTCGGCGATCTCGCCGCGCGGCAGGATGCCGAAGTTCTCGACCATGCGATAGGCAAAGCCCTTGGCCTGGCCGGTCAGGGTCTCGTCGTCGCGCAGCGCGATCAGCGGCTCCTGGGTCGCGGCGATCCGCCGGTCGATGAAATGCTGCAGCCGCCGCTTCACCTTCTCGGTGATCTCGGGTCCGGCCTCTTCGTCGACATAGGCCACGACCTGCGGCTTCATCGGATCGGCGCCGGAGCTGAGCTTGCCCACCGCCGAACTGCCCCACATCAAGCCGCCCTGTTCGGTCACGTCGATCTCGGTATCGGGCGCGTTGTAGAACCGGTCGGCGCGCAGATGGAACTGCGGCGCCAGCGCCTTGTCGGCCGCCTGGCGCAGGGTGCGCGCCTCGTCCGGGCTGCCGGCCTTGTCGGCGCGGAACCGGAATCCTTCGATCCGGCCCACGAATTCGCCCTCGACCGTCACGTCGCCGCTGTCTGTCACTTCGGCCACCATGACCTCCTTTTGCTTGAGTCGCCGGGCCAGAACGCTGGTCCGCCGATCCACGAATCTCTGAGTCAACGCGCCATGCAGCGCGTCCGACAGGCGATCTTCTACCGCGCGCGTCGTCTCGCGCCAATGGGTTTCGTCCCGGACCCAGCCCTTGCGCTGCGCAACATAGGTCCAGGTGCGAATATAGGCCAATCGCTTGGACAATGTGTCGATATCGCCGTCGGTGCGGTCGATCCGCTCGATCCGCTTGGCGAACCAGTCGTCGGGAATCCGGCCACGGTCCTGTAGATGCGCGAAAATCTGCCCGACCAGGTCGGCGTGTTCGCCGCGGCCGATGCCGCGGAAGTCGGGCACCCGGCAGACATCCCACAGCAGCCGCACCGACGGGCCGTCATGCGCCCGGGCCCGGATCACCGGATCGCTCGCCATCGCCTTCAGCGCCGCCAGGTCGTCGCTTTCGCGGACCCGGCCGAGCCAGGGGTTGTTGGTACGCTCTTCCAAGGTCTGCAGCAGCCGCGACACCGAGCCGAACTGAAGCTGGGAATTGCGCCAGAACAGCCGGGTGACCGGACGGAACTGGTGATTCTCGATCGCGCCGATCACCTCGTCGTCGAGCGGCTCGGCCTCGCCGGTGACGCCGAAGCTGCCGGGCTGCATGTAGCGCCCGGCGCGGCCGGCGATCTGCGCCAGCTCGTCCGGCGCCAGGTGCCGCATCCGGTGGCCGTCGAACTTGACCAGCGACGAGAAGGCGACATGGCCGATGTCGAGGTTCAGCCCCATGCCGATCGCGTCGGTGGCGACCAGCGTGTCGACCTCGCCGGCCTGGTACATCGCGACCTGGGCGTTGCGGGTGCGCGGGCTGAGCGCGCCCATCACGACCGCGGCGCCGCCCTTGGTGCGGCGCATCAGCTCGGCGATGGCGTAGACGCTGTCGACCGAGAACCCGACGATTGCCGAGCGCTCCGGCATCCGGCTCAGCTTCTTGGCGCCGGTGTAGCTCAGCGTCGAGAACCGCTCGCGGCGCATCATCGTGACGCCGGGCACCAGCGCCTGGATCGCCGGGCGCATGGTGTCCGAGCCCATGAACAGCGTCTCGTGCCGGCCGCGGGCGTGCAGCAGCCGGTCGGTGAAGACATGGCCGCGCTCGGGGTCGGCGCAAAGCTGGATCTCGTCCACCGCGAGAAAGTCGGCGTCCATGTTGTCGGGCATCGCCTCGACGGTGCAGACCCAATAGGCGGCGCGCGGCGGCACGTTGCGTTCCTCGCCGGTGATCATCGCCACCACCGAGGGGCCGCGGCTCGCGACGATCCGGACGTAGACCTCGCGCGCCAGCAGCCGCAGCGGCAGGCCGATGATGCCGCTGCGATGCGCCAGCATCCGTTCGATGGCGTAATGGGTCTTGCCGGTATTGGTCGGGCCGAGAACGGCGCCGATACGCGAGGGGGCGGTCATGAAAAGGTCCTGTGCGGGGCGCGGTCGTGCGGGAGGATGAGGCATGCGGGCGGGCGCTGGCGTGCGGCGCGGCGGCGTGTCAGAGCGGCTGGCCGCCCAGCATCAGATCGAGCCGCTCGGCCGCGGCCACCGCCTCGGCGTCGCCGGGCACCAGCGCCAGCACCGCGTCCCAGGCCTCGCGCGCGGCCTCGGGACGCTTCATTTCCTCGAGCAGCACCGCAAAGCCCTTGAGCGCGCCGAAATGCTGCGGGTTCGGCACCAGC
>JBFGEI010000351.1:0-2861 GCA_041580155.1 Limimaricola sp. | reverse complement strand
GCTTCCTGTTCCTCGGGCCGACCGGCGTCGGCAAGACCGAGTTGACCAAGGCGGTGGCCGAGTTCCTGTTCGACGACGACGCCGCGATGGTGCGGATCGACATGTCGGAGTTCATGGAAAAGCACGCGGTGTCGCGGCTGATCGGCGCGCCGCCGGGCTATGTCGGCTACGACGAGGGCGGGGTGCTGACCGAGGCGGTGCGGCGCCGGCCCTACCAGGTGGTGCTGTTCGACGAGGTCGAGAAGGCGCATCCGGACGTGTTCAACGTGCTGTTGCAGGTGCTTGACGACGGGGTGCTGACCGACGGTCAGGGCCGGACCGTGGACTTCAAGCAGACGCTGATCGTGCTGACCTCGAACTTGGGCGCGCAGGCGCTGAGCCAGCTGCCCGACGGCGCCGATTCCGGCGCCGCCAAGCGCGAGGTGATGGAGGCGGTCCGCGGCCATTTCCGGCCCGAGTTCCTGAACCGGCTCGACGAGACGATCATCTTCGACCGGCTTGGCCGCGACGACATGACCGGCATCGTCGAGATCCAGCTGGCGCGGCTCGCCAAGCGGTTGGCCGGGCGCAACATCACGCTCGACCTCGACGAGCCGGCCAAGACCTGGCTCGCCGACGAGGGCTACGACCCGGTGTTCGGGGCGCGGCCTCTCAAGCGGGTGATCCAGCGCGCGCTGCAGGACCATCTCGCCGAGATGATCCTGGCCGGCGACGTGAAGGACGGCCAGGTGATCCCGGTCAGCGCCGGGGTCGACGGGCTGATCGTCGGCGACCGGGTGTCGGGGTCGAACAGGCCCAAGCCGCAGGATGCGGTGCTGCACTGACGCCGCGCCGGAACCGGCCTGTATATAGAGAGTGTCGAAAGGCCCCGGCGGACTGCTCCGCCGGGGCCTTTCGCTACGCGGTGGTTACATTGCGTCAATGCATCGTGAACCCCGAACCTTCGCCATCCCGGCTAACGTGCCTAAGTAAGGACGAAACAAGGAGACATCCGCATGGCGCATCGCTGGAACAACGACCTGACCGCCGAAGAGGTGACGCCGCAGGCTCTGTGGCTCAATCGTCGGCAGATCATGGCCGGGGCTGCCGGCCTGGGCGTCAGCGGAATCGCCGGCCGCGCCGGCGCCGCCACCGAGCTCGAGCCGAACAGCTTCGAGGAGATCACCTCCTACAACAACTACTACGAGTTCGGCACCGGCAAGACCGACCCCGCGGACAATGCCGAGGCGCTGCAGATCGACCCCTGGTCGATCACCGTCGACGGTCTGGTCGACAACCCGGGCGACTACAGCGTCGCCCAGCTGCTCGAGGGTCTGACCGAAGAAGAGCGGATCTATCGGTTCCGCTGCGTCGAGGCCTGGTCGATGGTGGTGCCGTGGAACGGCGTCGAACTGGCCGACGTGATCGCCAGGCTCGGCCCGAAGCCCGAAGCCAAATACGTCGCCTTCGAAACCGTGGTGCAGCCCGAGAACATGATCGGCGTGCGGCGCGGCGTGCTCGACTTCCCCTATGTCGAGGGGCTGCGGATGGACGAGGCGATGCACCCGCTGACGCTGCTGGCGACCGGGATCTACGGCCAGCCGATGCCAAAGCAGAACGGCGCGCCGATCCGGCTGGTGGTGCCGTGGAAATACGGCTTCAAGTCGATCAAGTCGCTGGTCCGGATTTCCTTCGTCGCCGAGCAGCCGCCGGCAACCTGGAACAAGATCAACCCGGGCGAATACGGCTTCTATTCGAACGTGAACCCGAGCGTCGATCACCCGCGCTGGAGCCAGGCGACGGAACGCCGCATCGGCGGCGGCTTGTTCGCATCGCGGCAGGACACGCTGATGTTCAATGGCTACGACGAGGTCGCGAGCCTGTATGACGGCATGGACCTGACGGAGCAGTTCTGATGGCAAAACCGCTGACCCGGGCGCAGCGCGTCAACCAGGTGCTGCGCCGCGTTCCAAGCTGGCCGCTCTATGTGATCGCGGCGGGCTGGGCCGGCTGGCTGTTCTGGCTGGCGCTGTCGGGCCAGCTCGGGGTCGAGCCGATCAACGCGCTCGAGCGGGAATACGGCAGCGTCGCGCTGAAGCTGCTGGTCGCCGGGCTGGCGGTGACGCCGATCATGAAGTGGACCCGGGTCAGCCTGCTGAAGTTCCGCCGCGCGATCGGGCTGATCGCCTTCTTCTTCGTGCTGGCGCATTTCCTGGTCTGGGCGCTACTCGACGTGCATTCGCTGGGCCGGGTCTGGGCCGACATCGTCAAGCGGCCCTACATCACCATCGGGATGATCGCGCTGCTGGCGCTGATCCCGCTGGTGCTGACATCGAACAACTGGTCGATCCGGCGGCTGGGGCGCAACTGGAAGCGGCTGCACCAGCTGGTCTACGGCATCGCGCTGCTGGGCGGGGTCCACTTCCTGTGGCTGTCGAAGGGATTCCAGATCGAACCGCTGGTCTACCTCGGACTTATCATCGGCCTGCTGGCCTTGCGGCTGCCGTGGAAGGCGCGGCGCAGCTGGCGGCAGAGCCCCGCCTGAGGCCGGGCCGGCCCAGAAATAGTCGGGCAGGGCGGTTTCGAGTCGGGCGAGTCGATCCCCCGGGCGTCGAGACGCCCGCGACCCGCCGCGCCACCGCCGGAGCCGGCTCAAGATCTGTCCCGACACCGGCTGATCGCGCAGCGATATGCCGCAACGAGCGGAAATCACGAAACATTCGGGCGTTGTCGTGAAAAGTTCAAGTCAGGGCAGAAAGCGGGTTGCGGCCCCCGGTCACTAACCGTAGAACCCCCCTCACCGGCGGCGCAGAGATGCACGGCGGGGCGCCAGACGGGGCGGCGGCGAAAGTCGGGGCCCGGGACGGTGGACGGAAATTCTG
>JBFGEI010000350.1:0-2868 GCA_041580155.1 Limimaricola sp. | reverse complement strand
GTCCGAGCCGAGCAGCTTCTGGATCTCCATCGAGCGTTCCGGGGTGATCTCGTGCTTCGAGCCGTCGATGTGGCTCTTGAAGGTCACGCCCTTCTCGGTGAGCTTGCGCAGGCTGGCCAAGCTCATCACCTGGAAGCCGCCGCTGTCGGTCAGGATCGGCTTGTCCCAGTTCATGAAGCCGTGCAGCCCGCCCAGCCGGTCGATGCGTTCGGCGGTGGGCCGCAGCATCAGGTGGTAGGTGTTGCCCAGCAGGATGTCGGCGCCGGTTTCGGCGACGCTTTCGGGGCGCATCGCCTTGACCGTCGCGGCGGTGCCGACCGGCATGAACGCCGGGGTGCGGATCTGGCCGCGCGGCGTGTCGATCACGCCGGTGCGGGCGGCGCCATCGGTGGCGCCCAATGTGAAGCGGAATGTCATGCCAGCGCGATAGCCGCAGATCGCGCCACTGTCGAGCCACGCCGAGATTGACCCGGACGCGTCATATCGATACTTCGTGATTCATGGAACAGACAACCGCCATCACCGCCCTCGCGGCGCTCGCCCAGCCGACCCGGCTCGATGCCTTCCGGCTGCTGGTCGCGGCCGGCCCCGACGGCATGGCCGCCGGCGAGATCGCCGAGGCGCTCGGGGTGCGGCAGAACACCATGTCGAGCAACCTGTCGCTGCTGCAGGGCGCCGGGCTGCTGCGCAGCAGCCGCGACGGCCGGTCGATCCGCTACGTCGCGCGGATCGACACCATCGCGGCGCTGACCGGCTTTCTGATCGACGACTGCTGCGGCGGCCGCCCCGAGCTGTGCCGCCCCGACGCGGGAGACCCGGCATGAGCTTCGCGCGCCGGCTTGTCGCCGAGGCGCTCGGCACCGGGCTGCTGGTCTGCACCGTGGTGGGCTCGGGCATCATGGCCGACAGCCTGACCGACGACGTGGCGTTGGCGCTGTTGGGCAACACGCTGCCGACAGGGGCGATCCTGGTGGTGCTGATCACCTGCCTCGGGCCGGTGTCGGGGGCGCATTTCAACCCCGCGGTGACGCTGGCCTTCGCGGTGCGGCGCCACGCGCCCTGGTCCGAGGCCGGCCCCTACATCGCCGTGCAGATCCTCGGCGGCATCGCCGGGGCGCTGCTGGCGCATGCGATGTTCGACCTGCCGATCTGGCAGGAATCCACCCGGATCCGCACCGGCGGCCCGCAATGGCTGGCCGAGACCGTCGCGACCTTCGGTCTGGTGTTCACCATCTTCGCCGGGATCCGCCAGGCGCCGGCAGCGGTGCCGTGGCTGGTCGGGCTGTATATCACCGCCGCCTACTGGTTCACCGCCTCGACCAGCTTCGCCAACCCGGCGGTCGCCATCGCCCGCAGCTTCTCCGACACCTTCTCCGGCATCCGCCCGTTCGACCTGCCCGGCTTCGTGCTGGCGCAGTTGCTTGGCGCGCTGATCGGCGTCGCGGTCGCGGGCTGGCTTTTCGCGCCCTCCAGGACCGACCCCGAAAGGATCTCCGCATGAGCATCGTCATCCACCACAACCCGGGCTGCGGCACGTCGCGCAACGTGCTCGAGCTGATCCGCGCCAGCGGCACCGAGCCGGTGGTGATCGAGTATCTCGAGACCGGCTGGACCCGGCCGCAGCTGCTCGGGCTTTTCGCCGCCGCCGGCCTGACCCCGCGCGCCGCGCTGCGGGTCGCCAACTCCCCGGCCGAAGAGCTGGGCCTGACCCGCGACGAGGTCGGCGACGACGAGATCCTCGACGCGATGCTGGCGCACCCGGTGCTGGTCAACCGGCCGATCGTCTGCACCCGGCGCGGCGTGGCGCTGTGCCGCCCGGCCGACAAGGTGCTGGAACTGCTGGACCCGCAGGGCTGAACGCCCCTCGGCCTACAAGCCCACGACGGCCTGCCGGGGCTGCCCTTTACGCCCCGGTGGGGATTTCCTATATGTTCTGTCAGGTTTCCACCGCGGGTCGCTCTACCGCGCGGCCCGTCATCCCGGCCACGCGGCCACGCCGAACATCATAGCCAAGGACAGGTCATGCCCGACACCCAACTCGAAGGCACGCCGCTGATCGCGCCCTCCACCACCGACCACCCGCTTTACGACAGCGTGGTCGAGGCCTGCCGTTCGGTCTACGACCCGGAGATCCCGGTCAACATCTATGATCTCGGGCTGGTCTATACGATCCGCATCGACGACGAGAGCGCGGTGTGGATCAAGATGTCGCTGACCGCCCCCGGCTGCCCGGTGGCCGGCGAAATGCCGGGCTGGGTCGCCAGCGCGGTCGAGCCGCTGCCCGGCGTCAAGCAGGTCGATGTCGAGCTGGTCTGGGACCCGCAGTGGGGCATGGAAATGATGTCCGACGAGGCCCGGCTCGAGCTCGGCTTCATGTAACGACGGCCCATCGCCATCGCCTGCCCGGGGAACCACCGCGTCGCCGACCGGTTGACCGGGCAGTGACGATGGAGATGACCCGTGACGCGATGGATCGCCGTTGCCCTGCTGTGGCTCGGGCTTGCCCTGCCGGCGGCGGCGCAATCCCCCGACCCCTACTACAAGCTGGACGTGCTGAACGCCGGTCTCGGGCCGGCGCCGGACTGGCTTGACCGCAGCACGCCGCAGTCCAGCGTCGAGGCGTTGTTCGACCTGTCCGACACCGGCAACATCGACGTGGCGGCGCATCTTCTGGACCTCGGGGCGATCGACCCGATGCGGCAGCCCGAGATGGGGCCGCGCTTGGCCGGTTACCTGGTCGACGTGCTGAACCGCAAGGCGGTGATCGACTGGAACGCGCTGCTCGACCGGCCCGACGCGCTCGACGCGCGGGCGACCTCCGAAAGCGCGGTCGCCGGCCAGTCGCAGCTGTCGCTGCTGATCGACACC
>JBFGEI010000349.1:0-2880 GCA_041580155.1 Limimaricola sp. | reverse complement strand
GCCCTCGTCGCCATCGCCCAGCTCGCGCTGGATCGCCTTCATCTGCTCGTTCAGATAGTATTCGCGCTGGGTGCGCTCCATCTGCGTCTTGACGCGGGTCTTGATCTTCTTCTCGACCTGCAGCACCGACATCTCGCCCTGCATCAGACCGTAGACCTTCTCGAGCCGCTCGGCGATCGAGAGGGTTTCCAGCAGGTCCTGCTTTTGCTTGACGTCGATCCCGAGATGGCCGGCGACCAGGTCGGCAAGCTTCGCCGGTTCGGTGGCTTCGGTGACCGCCGACAGCGCCTCTTCGGGGATGTTCTTGCGGATCTTCGAATAGCGTTCGAATTCCTGCGCCACGCTCTGCACGAGGGCGGCGACGATGTCGTGGTCGCCCGGCATCTCGGTGAGATACTCGGCGCGCGCCTCGAAGAAGCTGTCGTTCTCGACGAATTCGGTGATCCGCACCCGGGCCTTGCCCTCGACCAGCACCTTCACGGTGCCGTCGGGCAGCTTCAGCAGCTGCAGCACATTGGCCAGCACGCCGGCCTTGTAGATGCCTTCGGAGGACGGATCGTCGGCGCCCGGATCGACCTGGGACGACAGCAGGATCTGCTTGTCGTCGGCCATCACCTCTTCCAATGCGCGCACGGATTTTTCGCGGCCCACGAACAGCGGGACGATCATGTGCGGAAACACAACAATGTCGCGCAGAGGCAGCACCGGGTAGGAGGGGCTGAGGGGCTCTTGCATGCTGGTAGATCCTTGTTCTTGGCAAAACGGCCCGGCCCCGCTGTGCGGCGACCGTCGGGCCATTTCCGTTTTCCGGGACCATATCTGGGGGTGATCCCGCCCCTGTTCAACCAGTTCTGGCCGGCTGATTACGGCAATGTGCCCTCACGACGCGCGGCGGGCAAGGCGCGATCGCCCGGCCCGCCGCAAGGTTTCATCGTGCCGGATCAGGCGGCGCGGGCCTCGGACAGCGACGGGTAGTCGAGGTAACCCTCGATCCCGCCACCGTAAAAGGTCGACTGGTCGCCTTCGTTGAGCTCGGCGTTCTGCGCCAGCCGTTCCGCGAGGTCCGGGTTGGCGATATACGGCCGGCCGAAGGCCACCGCGTCGGCGGCGCCACTGTCGGTCACCGCGATCGCCGAGTCGCGGTCGTAGCTGTTGTTGGCGATGTAGGCGCCCTCGAACAGCTCGCGCAGCGCCGCGGTGTTGGCGCCGTTCTCGGTGGTGGTGTCGCCCTTGGTGCCCATCTCGACCATGTGCAGATAGGCCAGGCCGTAGCGGTTCAGCCCCTTGATCACGTGGCTGAACAGAGCCATCGGGTCGCTGTCGCTGAGATCGGCCACCGGCACGAAGGGCGACAGGCGGATGCCGGTGCGGCCGGCGCCCATGATCTCGGTCACCGCCTCGACGACCTCGAAGATCAGCCGGGCGCGGTTTTCGATCGAGCCGCCGTATTCATCGGTGCGCTGGTTGGCGCGATCGCGCAGGAACTGGTCCAGCAGGTAGCCGTTGGCGGCGTGGATCTCGACCATGTCGAAACCGGCGGCCTTGGCGTTGCGGGTCGCCTTGCGGTAATCCTCGACCAGGCGGGGGATCTCGGACAGCTCGAGCGCGCGCGGCTCGGAGACGTCCTCGAAGCCTGCCTCGGTGAAGGTCTGGGCATCGGCACGGATCGCCGACGGGGCGACCGGCTTCTGGCCGTTCTCCTGCAGCGACACATGGCTGATCCGGCCGACGTGCCACAGTTGCAGCGCGATCTTGCCGCCCTCGGCGTGCACCGCATCCACAACCTTTTTCCAGCCGACAACCTGGTCGTCGCTGTAGATGCCGGGGGTCTGGATGTAGCCCTTGCCCTCGGGGGTGATCTGCGTCGCTTCCGAGATGATCAGCCCGGCACCGGCGCGCTGAGTATAGTATTCGACATGGATGTCGTAGGGCGCGTCGCTGCCTTTTTCCGCACGGTTGCGGGTCAGCGGCGCCATCACGACTCGGTTCTTCAGCTCGACGTCACCAAGCTTGGCGGGGGTGAACAGGGTCTCAGTCATCATGATCCTTTCGGGGTCTCGGTCGCACAGACCTAAACGCTCCGACCGATCCGGCAATTGGCGGCAAAGCGCGGCGGCATGTGCGCCGCCGCACGGATCTTTTGCCCGGGATGTCAGATCGGCTCGATGTCGCCCTGCGCCCGCTGCGCCTCGAACCGCGCCTCGAAGCCGGCGAAATCCGCCGCCGCGATCGCGTCGCGCATCTCGGCCATCAGCTCCTGGTAGTAATGCAGGTTGTGCCAGGTCAGCAGCATCCCGGCGATCATCTCCTGGCTGCGGACCACGTGGTGCAGATAGGCGCGCGAATAGCTGCGGCAGGCCGGGCAGCCGCAGGCTTCGTCAAGCGGCCGCGGGTCGTCGGCGTGGCGCGCGTTGCGCAGGTTCACCGGGCCGCGCCGGGTGTAGGCTTGGCCGGTGCGCCCGGAGCGCGACGGCAGCACGCAATCCATCATGTCGATGCCGCGCTTCACCGCGCCGACGATGTCGTCGGGCTTGCCGACGCCCATCAGGTAGCGCGGCTTGTCGACCGGCAGCATGTCCGCCGCGAAGTCGAGAACGCCGAACATCGCCTCCTGGCCCTCGCCGACCGCCAGCCCGCCGACCGCGTAGCCGTCGAATTCGATGCCGCGCAGCGCCTTGGCGCTTTCCTCGCGCATGTCGCGCTCGAGCCCGCCCTGCTGGATACCGAACAGCGCGTGGCCCGGCCGGTCGCCGAAGGCGTCGCGCGACCGCTGCGCCCAGCGCATCGACAGCTGCATCGACGCCGCGATCCGGTCGCGATCCGCCGGCAGCGCCGGGCATTCGTCGAACGCCATCACGATGTCCGAGCCGAGCAGCTTCT
>JBFGEI010000348.1:0-2900 GCA_041580155.1 Limimaricola sp. | reverse complement strand
GGCGCCGGGTCGTGGCCGGAAAGGGCCGCGCGTCAGCCTTGTGGCGCCAGCGTCGCGAAAGCCCGGGTCAGCGCCGTGGTTTCCTTGTGAAACCCGTAGGGCGGGTTGACCACGAACAGGCCCGATCCGGTCATGCCGTGGCCCTTGCGCGCCGGCGGGAACGTCACCTCGTGGCGCACCGCGTCGGGGATCGCCCCGGCCAGCGCCTCCAGCATCGGCCGGTGCGGCGCCTCGGCGAGGATCGGGTACCACAGCACCAATATGCCGACCGGCCACTTGCGGTGGATCCGGCGCAGCGCCTGCGGGATTGCGCGGTAGTCCTCCTTGATCTCCCAGCTCGGGTCGATCAGCAGCAGCCCGCGTTTCGGCTCGGGCGGGGTCAGGGCGATCGCCATCTCGATGCCGTCGCGGCGCTGCACCGTGGCGCGCACGCCCATCGCGCCCTGCAGCGCCGCGTGTTCGGCCGGGTGCAGCTCGGCCAGCAGCATTTTGTCGTCGGCCCGCAGCGCCCGCGCCGCGATCATCGGGGAGCCGGGGTAGGCCTTGGCGCCATGCGCGGCGCGGGTTTCGTCGAGGATCCGGCGGTAGGGGTGATCGGCGGCGAACCAGCTTTCGGCCCGGGCGATGCCCTGCGCCGCCTCGCCGGTCTTCAGCGCCTCGGCGGCGTCAAGCTGGTACAGCGCCCGGCCGGCGTGGGTCTCGATATAGCTCAGCGGCTTGGGCTTGGCCGCGAGGTAGTCGAGCATCCAGGCCAGCGCCGCGTGCTTGTGCACATCGGCCAGGTTCCCGGCGTGGTAGGCGTGCTGGTAGGACAGCATGGCGGGCCTCTCTGGCTTGCAAGCGCGCCCCGGGCCTAGCGGTGGCGACGCGGCGCGGCAAGCCCCGTGCTGCGGCGGATTCCGGGCCGGACCCATGTGGCGCGGCGGCTGCGCCGAGGCGGCGACCTGTCACGGCGGCGTTTGCAACGGCGCCGGGCTGGCCTATGACGGGACAACCCCGTCGAAAGGATGCCGCGATGCTGCCCCGTCTGATTTCCCTTGCCGCCCTGGGCCTGAGCCCTGCCGCAGCCCTTGCCGGATCGCTGGCCGAGCCGGTCGTCGAACCGGTCGTCGTGTCGGTCGCGGCGCCCGAGGTCGCGCCGGCACGCGCCTTCGCCTTCACCCTGCGCGGCGGCGCCGCGGTGTCGCCCGCCTACTTCGGCTCGGACGAATACGAGCTTGGCCCCGATTTCGGCTTTTCTCTGCACCGGCTGCGGTTTGGCCCGTTCGACATCGGCAGTGACGATCCGAACTTCGTCGCCACCGGCTTCGGGCTGCGCGGGTCGTTCCGCTACATCGGCGAGCGCAGCGCCTCGGATCACTCCGAGCTCGAGGGGCTCGAGGATGTCGATGCCGCGCTCGAGCTTGGGCTTGGCGTCAGCTATTCCCAGCGAAACTACGAGCTGTTCGGCGACCTGCGCTACGGCGTGGTCGGCCACGAAAGCCTGGTGGGCGAGCTTGGCGCCGACCTGATCCTGCACCCGTCGGACCGACTGGAGCTGCGCGCCGGACCGCGGCTTCTGATCGGGTCCGACGATTACGCCGCGACCTACTTCGGGGTCACCGCCGCCGAGGCCGCGGCCAGCGATTTCGCCGCCTATGATGCCGAGGGCGGGCTGCTGTCGGCCGGGGTCGAGCTCGGCGCCACCTACGCGCTGACCGACCGCTGGGGTCTTGACGGAGCGGTCGGCTGGGAGCGGCTGCTGAACGACGCCGCCGACAGCCCGATCACCACCGAGGACGACCAGTTCACCGCGCGGCTCGGGCTGACCCGGCGCTTCGACTTCGCGTTCTGAGCCGACGGCCACGCGCAACGACAACGGGCCGGCCCTGCGAAGGGCCGGCCCGTCTTGTATCGATCGGCCGCGGCGCGGTCAGACCAGGCGCGAGGTCTCGACCGCGGCGCGCACGAAATCGGCGAACAGCGGGTGCGGCGCGAAGGGCTTGGATTTCAGCTCGGGGTGGAACTGCACGCCGATGAACCACGGGTGGTCCTTCCATTCGACGATCTCGGGCAGCCGGCCGTCGGGTGACATGCCGGAAAAGCTCAGGCCCTTGGCCTCGAGCGCCTCGCGGTATTTCACGTCGACCTCGTAACGGTGGCGGTGGCGCTCCTCGATGTGCTCGGTGCCGTAGACCCCGGCGACCTTGCTGCCCTCGCGCAGCGCCGCGGTGTAGGACCCGAGCCGCATGGTGCCGCCCTTGTCGTCATGCGCGCTGCGCTCGACCACGTGGTTGCCCTGCACCCATTCCTTGAGGTGGTAGACCACCGGCTCGAAGCGCTTCTTGCCGGCCTCGTGGTCGAATTCCTCGGAGCCGGCGGTCTTCAGCCCGGCGACGTTGCGCGCCGCCTCGATCACCGCCATCTGCATGCCAAGGCAGATCCCGAGGTAGGGGATGCCGCGCTCGCGGGCGAACTGCGCCGCCTTGATTTTGCCCTCGGTGCCGCGCTCGCCGAAGCCGCCGGGCACCAGGATCGCGTGGAAGCCCTCGAGATGCGGCGCCGGGTCCTCGCGCTCGAATTTCTCGCTGTCGACCCACTCGACCTTGACGCCGACCCGGTTGGCCATGCCGCCATGGGTCAGGGCCTCCTTGATCGACTTGTAGGCGTCCTCGAGCTGCACGTACTTGCCCACGATCGCCACCCGGACTTCGCCCTCGGCATGGGTCAGCCGGTCCATCACGTCGTTCCAGCGGTCGAGCTTGGGCTTCGGCGCCGGGGCGATGCCGAAGGCGTCGAGCACCGCCTGATCGAGCCCGGCGCGGTGGTAGGCCAGCGGCGCCTCGTAGATCGACTTCAGGTCGTAGGCGGCGATGACGCTGTCCTTGCGCACGTTGCAGAACAGGCCGATCTTCTCGCGC
>JBFGEI010000347.1:0-2901 GCA_041580155.1 Limimaricola sp. | reverse complement strand
GGCGGGCGCGGCGGTCAGGGGTCCCGGCGCGGCACGGCGATCGGCCGGCGCGGCGCATCAGCTGTCGGGGGCGATCACCCCCTTGCGCAGGATCACGCAGCCGTAGAACCGGCGCTCGCCGGTCTGGACCACCGCGTAGGCGGCGCGGGCCGCGTCGTAGAAGACGAAGCGGTCGAGCGACTGCATCGGCCGCGGCCGGCCCTCGGCGGCGTCGATCTCGGCCTGCACCTCGCGCTGCACCTGCGGCACCTCGTCGGGTGCGTCGACCACCTGCATCCGCAGCGCGAAATCGTCGACGAAGGTGTCCAGCGGCAGCACCGACAGCACCGCCTGCACCGCCTGCGCGGTGCCGAGGTTGTCCATCCGCAGCGCAGCGCCGCGCGCCGTCTGCCGGCCGAGGCTGTCGGCCGGGAAGTTCGCGTCGGCGATCACCAGCGTGTCGCCATGCCCCATCGCCCGCAGGCACTGAAGCAGATCCGCGCCGAGCCGCGGATCGATCCCCTTCAGCATGCGCCGTTCCTTTCGTGTCGCGGCCTGGCGCGCGAAAACCGGGTGCGCCGATCGCCGCGCCCGCCTAGGGTGTAGTCGCAGCGGCGGGGCCCGGGCAATGCAAACGCGCATCCGGCAGGCCCGGCAGCGCCGAACCCACGCCCGCTTCAGGGCGCAGTGACCGGTGGTCAGCACCGCCGCGCCTCGCTATAGCGCTGGAATCAAACGAGGGGCCGCCACATGTCCGACCATCGCTGGGATCTGATCATCTTCGATTGCGACGGCGTGCTGATCGACAGCGAGGTGCTGAGCGCCGAGGTGCTGATCGAGCTGCTGGCGCCGCATGGCGTGCGGATCGACTTCGACCACGTGCGCCGGCACTTCCTTGGCCGCAGCTTCCCGACCGTGGCCAGCCATATCCGCGACGAGTTGGGGGTGGCGCTGCCCGAGGGCTTCGAGGCGCAGTATCGCGCGCTGCTGCTGCAGCGGTTCGAGACCGGGTTGCGGCCGATGCCGGGCATCGCCGAGGTGCTGGCGGCGCTGGCCGAAGCCGGCCAGCCGTTCTGCGTCGCGACCAGCTCGTCGCCGCAGCGGGTGGCGCGGTCGCTGGAGATCACCGGGTTGGGCGCGGCGTTCGGACCGCGGGTGTTCACCGCCAGCCAGGTGGCGCGCGGCAAGCCCGCCCCCGACCTGTTCGAACTGGCGGCCGCGACGCTGAACGCCGACCCGGCGCGCTGCCTGGTGATCGAGGACAGCCGGCCCGGTCTCGAGGCGGCACGGGCCGCCGGAATGCGGTCCTTGCTGTTCACCGGCGGTAGCCACATGTCGGGCTTCGTGTTTGACTTGACCCCGCCGGTGCCGGCATTCGACGATTGGAGCAGGTTCGAGACGCTGTGCGACAGCCTCGACCCGGCGCATCAGGAGGTCTGACCGTGAGCCTCGGACGATTCACCCCGGAGACCACCCGTCTCGACGATGCGGCGCGCGCCGGCTGGCTGTATTACGTCGCCGGAAAGACCCAGGACGAAATCGCCAAGGTGCTTGGCGTGTCGCGGCAATCGGCGCAACGGCTGGTGTCGCTGGCGGTGTCCGAGCGGCTGATCAAGGTGCGGCTCGACCATCCGATCGGCCGCTGCATGGATCTCGCCGGAGAGCTGAACGACCGGCACGACCTGAGGCTGTGCGAGGTGGTGCCGTCGGACCCGACCGCGCCGGGGCTGCTGACCGGCGTGGCGATCGCCGCCGCGGTCGAGCTGGAACGGATGCTGAAAAGCCCGGACGAGAAGATCATCGCGCTGGGCACCGGCCGGGCGTTGCGGGCCTGCGTCGAGCAGCTGCCGCAGATGGACTGCCCGCAGCACCGCATCGTGTCGCGGCTTGGCAACATGATGTCCGACGGGTCGGCGACGCCCTACAACGCGGTGATCCGGATGGCCGAGCGGGTCGGCGCCCGGCACTACCCGTTCCCGCTGCCGGTGCTGGCGCGCGACGCCGACGAGCTGCGGGTGATGCATGACCAGGAGCCGGTGCGCAACACCATGGATCTGTCGGGCCGCGCCGACCTGACGCTGGTCGGGATCGGCCAGATCGGTGGCAACGCGCCGCTGCATGTCGACGGCTTCGTCGACCGGGCCGAGCTTGACGCGCTGATCGCCGAGGGCGCCGTCGGTGAGATCACCGCCTGGGTCTACGACCGCGGCGGCAAGGTGCTCGACTGCGATTTCAATCACCGCGTCGCCTCGGCGCCGCTGCCGCGTTCGGCCGATCGGCTGGTGGTCGGGCTTGCCGCCGGCCCCGAGAAGGCCGACGCGATCGCCGCGGCGCTGCGCGGCCGCCTGATCAACGGGCTGATCACCGACGAGGCCACCGCCGAAGCGCTGCTCGCGCGGGACTAGGTCGCGCCACCCCGTCGCCCTGCGATCGGGGCCTTGGCAAACGGCGTGTGCCGCCTATCATCACTACAACCATAGGGTGCGCACGGCTTCCGCGGCCGTTGGCTTTGCTTCGGCTGCTGCGACGGTTTTAGCCGTTGCAAGCCAACGCGTAATATTACGCAGGTTGTATTAGGATGACGTTACGTCACAATGACCATGCCATGCAGCCGCTGCAGGTCAGCCATGCCAAGCCACTTGACTCGAATCACTGGCTGAGTGAGTATTTGCCCATCGACTAGGCAAATGCCCTTATCGAGAATGGGAGGATACTATGTACATGACGACACGCGCCCTGCTGGGCGCTACAGCGCTATGTTCGGTCGCCGCGTTGGCCCAAGCCGAAACCCTGACCATCGCCACGGTGAACAACGGCGACATGATCCGCATGCAGGGGCTGGCCGATGATTTCACCTCGCAGAACCCGGACATCGAACTTGACTGGGTGACGCTTGAAGAGAACGTGCTGCGCCAGCGCGTC
>JBFGEI010000346.1:0-2909 GCA_041580155.1 Limimaricola sp. | reverse complement strand
GAACAGGCGGTGCTCTGCGGCGGTCTTGTCGAGCTGATCCGCATGGGCTTCGAGACGCTGGTCGAGGCCGGCTACGAGCCCGAGATGGCCTATTTCGAGTGCCTGCACGAGGTGAAGCTGATCGTCGACCTGATCTACGAGGGCGGCATCGCCAACATGAACTACTCGATCTCGAACACCGCCGAATACGGCGAATACGTCTCGGGCCCGCGCATCCTGCCCTACGACGAGACCAAGAAGCGGATGAAGGACGTCCTCACCGACATCCAGAACGGCAAGTTCGTGCGTGATTTCATGCAGGAGAACGCCGTCGGCCAGCCGTCCTTCAAGGCGACCCGTCGTCTCAACGACGAGCACCAGATCGAACAGGTCGGCGAGAAGCTGCGCGCGATGATGCCCTGGATCTCCAAGGGCAAGATGGTCGACAAGGCCCGCAACTGAGCGGAGCCGGCGCGCAAGGCCGTCACGGGAAAGGGGCCGGTCCGAAAGGACCGGCCCCTACCGCGTCACGGTGTCGAAATTCATCGACGGTTGACTTCGTATTCGCGCGTCGCGACCACCTGGCCATTGACCTTGAGGATCGCCATCACATCGCTGTTGACGTTGTCGCCAAGCTTGATGCGTACGTGCGGGTTTGCACCTGCATGCACCATCTCGGTGCCCAACAGATCACCGATGACACTGCCGTGGAAATCGTAGACCTCAACGATCCCGTCAGCCTCGGCACGCACCGTGCCGAGCTCAACGACGTTGGTCTGGGGAATCTTGTGGAACCGGGTGAACGCACTATCGCCGACCATGGCCTGGCTCGACGTCGCGATCAGCGCGACGAGAGCTACTGGAATGATGCGGGTATACATGGATCGTCCTTCCTGCTGCTTCCGAATTGCGGCCCCCGCTACCTTCGCGGTGTCGGCGACCACGTGACCAAATGCTGCGCCTCGCGAAGGCCTGAAAGAAGCCCTGTAACATCACGAATTCTCGCTCTCGATTTGAACGCTTCTACCACTTGAAACCGGGGGCGATCTTACCGGTCGCCGGGTTCTGCGCAGCGCTGAACAGCGCAGTTTTCCCGGGCGCACCGCGCTACCACCGGCGCATGAGGCAATCGGTCGCAATCCGTCACGCGGCCGTTGCCCGACACCTCCATGCCGATCACGTGTTTCGGGCGGAGCGGAACCGAGTCACCCGGCCGTGACGGTTTCCAGCGGTCACTGCAGGTTCTGGCACCGTTTCGGCGGCTTTTCGGGGTCGAAACGCGCGACGCGCCCTACGGTGTGATTCGTTTCCGCTGGCGGTTCCAGCGCCGGCGTGCCGCGCCGCGCCAGCCAAAGACCGCCGATTTACATGCTGAACGCATGGACATCGCCCCTGCCGCGTGGTCAGTGCAAGGCATGACCTCGCACCCCACCCGCGCCAACTGGCTGTCGATCCTCGGACTTGGGCTCATCTGGGGCGGCACCTTCGCCGTGGTCCGGGTGGCGCTCGATGGCTACGGGCCGCTGACCGTGGCCTGCGCCCGCACCACGTTGGGCGCGCTGGCGATGCTGGGGCTGATGCGGGTGATGCGGCGGCGGCTGCCGCGCTTCGATGCCCGGCTGATCGGCTACCTGGTGGCGATCGGCGCGCTGTCGACCGCCCTGCCCTTCGTGCTGCTGGCCTGGGGCCAGCAATACGTGCCCTCGGCCTTCGCCGGGATCTCGATGGCGGCGCTGCCGCTGTTCGTGCTGCCGTTGGCGGCTATGTTTTCAGACGAACCGTTCAGCTGGCGCAGCGCCACCGGGGTCGGCATCGGCTTTTTCGGCGCGCTGGTGCTGATCGGACCGGGGGTGCTGGCGCCCGGCGCCGGGCTGTCGGCCTGGGGCCAGATCGCCTGCCTCGCCGCGGCGCTGTCCTACGCCGTCGCCTCGGTGCTGACCCGCCGCTGCCCGCCGATCGACGGCATCGTGCTGACCGCGCTCAGCCTCGCGGTCGGCGCGGTGATCCTGGTGCCGCTGATGCTGGCGGTCGAAGGCGCGCCGGGCTGGGCCGGACCGGTGCCGGGCGCGGCGCTGCTGTTCCTCGGGCTGCTGCCGACCGCGCTGGCGGCGCTGATCCGGGTCACGGTGATCCGAAGCGCCGGGTCGGTGTTCATGACGCTCGTGAACTACCAGGTTCCGGTCTGGTCGATGGCGATCGGCGCGCTGGCGCTGAACGAGGCGCTGCCGCTGCGGTTCTTCGCGGCGCTGGCGCTGATCCTGCTGGGGCTGGCGGTCAGCCAGGGCCGCAACCTGCGGGCGCTGCTCGCGCGGAGCCAGGCGCTGGCCTGACCCCGCCGCGCGCGCTCAGGCCACCGCCTGGACCTCGGCGACGATGCCGTCGACCACCTGGGCCAGCAGCCCGTCGTCCTCGCATTCCGCCATCACCCGGATCAGCGGCTCGGTGCCCGAGCGGCGGATCAGCAGCCGGCCCTTGCCGTTAAGCCGGGCCTCGGCATCGGCGATCGCGGTTTTCACCGACACCGCGGACAGCGGGTCGTGCCCCGGCGCGTAGCGCACGTTCTTCAGAAGCTGCGGCACCCGTTCGAACTGCCGCACCAGCGCGCTCGCCGGCTTGCCGGTGCCGATCATCGCGGCAAGGAACTGCAGCCCGGCCAGCAACCCGTCGCCGGTTGTGGCGTAATCGGTCATCACGATGTGGCCGGATTGCTCGCCGCCCAGGTTCCAGCCGCCGCGGCGCATCGCCTCGACCACGTAGCGGTCGCCGACCTGGGTCCGCTCCAGCCGCAGCCCGCGGCCGGTCATGAAGCGTTCGAGCCCGAGGTTCGACATCACCGTCGCCACCAGAGTGCCGCCCTTCAGCCGGTCCTCTTCGGCCCAGCGCCCGGCCATCAGCGCCATCAGCTGGTCGCCGTCGGCGATCTGGCCGGT
>JBFGEI010000345.1:0-2922 GCA_041580155.1 Limimaricola sp. | reverse complement strand
TTGCAGCGCGCCGAAGCTGGCGTGCGCCAGCGCCGAGATCAGCGCGAACAGCGCCGCAAATCGGGCCCCTTCCGGGGTGCCGGCAAGCGAGACCAGCCAGTCACTCATCCGCGTTGCACTTCTTGCGCGACCGGCAGCGAAGACCGGCCATTGGCCCGGCGCAGATCCCGCGGACGGCGATGACGAAGGTTAGCGAACTCGTCCCGCCCGATTCCCCGTGCGACCGGTTCGACCGGCACGACCGACGCGTCACGCAAGCTCGCCCTCGGCGCCGGTCAGGGCGCGGGCGAACTCCTCGGGGTCGAACGGCGCCAGGTCGTCGATCTGCTCGCCGACGCCGATCGCGTGGATCGGCAGGCCGAAGCGGTCGGCCAGCGCCACCAGAACGCCGCCGCGCGCGGTGCCGTCGAGCTTGGTCATCACCAGCCCCGACACATCGGCGATGTTGCGGAAGATCTCGACCTGGCGCAGCGCGTTCTGGCCGGTCGTGGCGTCGAGCACCAGCAGCGTGTTGTGCGGCGCCTCGGGGTCCTTCTTGCGGATCACCCGGACGATCTTCGACAGCTCTTCCATCAGGTCTTGGCGGTTCTGCAACCGGCCGGCGGTGTCGATCAGCAGCAGGTCGGCGCCGTCGCGCGACGCCTTCTCCATTGCGTCGAAGGCCAGGCTGGCCGGATCGGTGCCCTGCGGCGCGGTCATCACCGGCACCCCGGCGCGGTCGCCCCAGATCTGCAGCTGTTCCACCGCGGCGGCGCGGAAGGTGTCGCCGGCGGCGATCACCACCGATTTGCCGGCGGCGCGGAACTGCGACGCCAGCTTGCCGATCGTCGTGGTCTTGCCGGAGCCGTTGACCCCGACCACCAGCACCACCTGCGGCTTTTTCGGATAGAGCGGCATCGGCCGCGCCACCGGCTCCATGATCCGGGTGATCTCGGCGGCCAGCAGGTCCTTGATCTCGGGCACCGACAGCTTCCGGCCCATCCGACCCTCGGCGATGTTCGCGGTGACCCGCAGCGCGGTCTCGACCCCCATGTCGGCCTGGATCAGCAGCTCTTCGAGCCGCTCGAGCATCGCATCGTCAAGCTCTCGCCGCGGCGCCGCGGCGGCGCCGGAGCCGAAGATCCGCCCCAGCAGCCCCGGCTTGGCCGGGCTGGGCGCGGCGGCCGCGGGCCTGGGCGTGGGCCGCGCGGCGGGCGCCGGTGTCGCGGGGGTCGTCGGCGCGGCGGCGGCCGGGCGCTGCTCGGGAACCGCCGGGGCTGGCGGCGTCACCGGCGCCGCCGGGGCGCCGGGGGTCGGCGGCGGCGCGACGGGCTCGGGCCGGGGCGCCGGTTCGGGCGCCGGGTCGACAGGGGCCTGCGCCGGGGGTTCGGCGCTCGGCGCCGCGGCGTCGGGCGTCGCCTGATCGCTCGGCGATGGCTGCGCCTCGCCGGCCGCCGCGGCGCCCTCTTCGACGATCTTCTCCAGCCCCTGGTCGAGCTTGGACGACGAGGTGAAGAGCCGGTCTTTGAGTTTTCCGAAAAAGGACATGCGCCGCCCGGGTTTGCTGCTGAATGCTGTGATCTCACCTAACCCTTGAGGCGGGGCTTGGAAAGGGAGGCGGGCAAGGATTGCGGCGGCCACCCCCCACCCCCCCCCCCCCCGGGCGGGCGGGCGGCGGCGCGGCGTGGCAGCCTTGGCCGATGATGACCCGTCTTGCTCTTGCCCTGATCCTTGTCGCCGGCCCTGCCCTTGCGCAGGACTCCGCCCCCCTGACCGCAGAGCAGTTCGCGGCGCGGGTCGAGGGCCGGACCCTGACCTACCAGAGCAACGGCGCGCCCTACGGCATAGAACGCTACGGCCCCGACCGCCAGGTCACCTGGTCGTTTCTCGACGGGCGCTGCCTCGATGGCAGCTGGTACCCCAACGCCGGCGCGATCTGCTTCGATTACGAGGACGGCACCGGGCCCGAGTGCTGGCGGTTCTACGACGACGACTCGGGGCTGCGGGCGCAATTCGTCAACGATCCCGGCGTGCCGCAGCTGTACGAATTGCAGGACTCCGACGCGCCGCTCGACTGCCAGCCCGAGGCCGGGGTCTAGAGCAGCGATCCTTGTTCGGGCGGGTCGGGCTTTTTCGCCGAAGCCTTCCTGGCCACCGGCTTGCCGGGTGCCGCCGCGCCGACCTGCAGCCGGCCGTCGCGGAACTGGATCTCGAGCGCCTGCGCCGCGCCCGCCGCCGCGACATCGGTCACCACCGCGCCATCGCCGCGCACCACCGCGTAGCCGCGCGCCAGCGTCGCCTCGTAGCCCAGCGTCTGGCGCAGCCGTTCCAGCGCCACGAGCCGGTCGCGCTGCCGGTCGATCGGTCCCGTCACCAGCTCTGACCGCAGCCGCCCGGCGACCTGCCCGAGATGGCGCCGCTCTTGCGCGATCCGCGACTGCAGCGCGGCCGGGCGCAGCTGCAGCTTGGCCAGCCGCAGCCGCTTCTGCGCCAGACCGGCGCGATGCGCCCCCGGCAGCCGCCCGGCCAGCGCCTCGAGCCGGTCACGGGCGCGTTCGACGGCGCGGGTCGCCAGACCGGGGCGCAGCGGGTGATCGGCCAGCGCGATCCGCTTGGCCGAAATCGCGGCGCGCAGCGCCGCCGGCAGCCGCGCATCCAACGCGTCCAGCCGCTGTCGTGGCCCCGACAGCAGCATGTCGGGCCGCGGCAGCGCCCGGCCAAGATCGCGCAGCCGCTCGGCGCGCCGATCAAGCCCGGCGCGCTGGCTTTGCTGCATCCGCGCGCCGAACTGCGCCACCGCGGCTTGCAGCTCGGCCCGAACCGGCACCGCGATCTCGGCGGCGGCCGTCGGCGTCGGGGCGCGGCGGTCGCTGGCATGGTCGATCAGCGTGGTGTCGGTCTCGTGGCCGACCGCCGAGATCAGAGGGATCGCGCTTTCGGCGG
>JBFGEI010000344.1:0-2945 GCA_041580155.1 Limimaricola sp. | reverse complement strand
TAGCGCACGATCGACAGGTCGTGGCTGATGAACAGCAGCGTGGTCTTCTGGGCGCGCTGGATCTCCATCAGCAGGTCGGTCACCGCCGCCTGCACGCTGACGTCGAGCGCGCTGACCGGTTCGTCGGCGACGACGATGCGGGCGCCGCCGGCGAAGGCGCGGGCGATACCGACCCGCTGCTTCTGGCCGCCCGACAGCTGCCGCGGCATCCGGGCGGCGAAATCGCGCGGCAGCTTCACCAGGTCGAGCAGGTCGAGCATCCTGTCGCGTCGGGCCCTGGCGCTGTCGCCGATGCCGAAGATCTCGAGCGCGCGAAGGATCTGCCGGCCGACGGTCATCGACGGGTTCAGCGTGTCGAACGGGTTCTGGAACACCATCTGCAGATCGGCGACGGTGCGGGTGTCGCGGCGCTCGATCGGCCGGTCGCCGATCGCGCGCCCGTCGAGCGTCACCGAGCCGGCGCTGGCGGTCTCGAGCCCGAGCAGCACCTTGGCAAGGGTCGACTTGCCACAGCCGCTTTCGCCGACGATCGCCAGGGTTTCGCTTTCATGCGCCTCGAAGCTCAGGCTTTCGTTGGCCTTGACCACGCGGGCTTCGCCACCGCCGAGCAGCGCGTTGGCGGCGACCTCGTAATACTTGCGCAAGCCGTCGACCTTCAGCACCACCTTGCCGATCTGCGGCCTGTCGCGCTGCACCGCCAGTGCCGGCGGCGCGGTCCAGTCGATCTCGTCGCTGCGGATGCAGCGCGCCTCGTGCGCGTCGCCCGGCACGTCACGCATAAGGATCTTTTCCGCGTCGCAGCGGCCGGCGACGAAATAGTCGCAGCGCGGTCCGAAGTTGCAGCCGTCGGGGCGTTCGTGCGGCAGCGGGAAGTTGCCCGGTATCGCGATCAGCGGCCGGCTGGTCTTGTCGGCGCCGGGCAGCGGGATCGAGCGGAACAGCGCCTGGGTGTAGGGGTGGCGCATGGTGTCGAACACCGCGCCGATCGGGCCGCGCTCCACCGCTTCGCCGGAATACATCACGCAGATCCGGTCGCAGGTCTCGAGCACCAGCCCGAGATTGTGGCTGATGAACAGCATCGAGGTGCCGTATTTCCGGCCCAGGTCGCGCACCAGGTCGACGACCGCCGCCTCGACGGTGACGTCGAGCGCCGTCGTCGGTTCGTCGAGGATCAGCAGCGCCGGCTTCGACATCAGCGCCATCGCGATGACGATGCGCTGCTGCTGACCGCCCGAGAGCTGGTGCGGGTAGGCGCGCAGGATCCGCTCGGGGTCGGGCAGCCGCACGTCGGTCACCACTTCGAGCGCCCGCGCCCTGGCTGCGGCGGCCGACAGGCCCTCGTGGATCATCGGCACCTCCATCAGCTGCCGCTCGATCCGCATCGCCGGGTTCAGCGAGGCCATCGGCTCCTGGTAGATCATCGCGATGTCGCGGCCGCGGATCTGGCGCAGCCGGGCCGGCTCCATGCGGGTCAGATCCTCGCCGCGGAACCTTATCGTGCCGCCGGTGATCCGACCGTTGACGCCCAGATCCTGCATCACCCCGAGCGCCACGGTGGACTTGCCGCAGCCGCTTTCGCCGACCAGGCCGAGCGCCTCGCCGGGGCGGATGCTGCAGGAGAACCGCATCACCGCCGGGATCTCGCGGTCGCGGGTGAAGAACGAGATCGACAGGTCGTCGATCTCGAGGATCGGCGCATCGGCGGCGGCTTCGGCGGTCTCGGGGCTGGTCATCGGGTCACTCCTGCGGCGTCGCGCCGGGGGCTTGGGACGGGACCGGGGGTTTCACACCCCCGGACCCCCGTGGCGTAGTTCGGGGACAAAGTAACCGGTGCGGTCAGTCCTTCAGGCTTTCCTCGCGCAGACCGTCGGCCAGCAGGTTCAGCCCGAGCACGAGCGTCAGCAGCGCCACCGCCGGCACGATCGCCGCATGCGGGTAGATCGACAGCAGCCGGCGGCCAAGGTTGATGGTCGAGCCCCAGTCCGGGCTGTCGGGCGGCAGGCCGAGGCCGAAGAAGCCCAGCGTTCCCAAGAGGATCGTGGTGTAGCCGATGCGCAGGCAGAAATCGACGATCAGCGGGCCGCGGGCGTTGGGCAGGATCTCCCACAGCATGATGTACCACGGGCCTTCGCCGCGGGTCTGGGCCGCGGCGACGTAGTCGCGGGTCTTGATGTCCATCGTCAGGCCGCGGACGATGCGGAACACCGTCGGCGCGTTGACGAAGACCACGCTCACGAAGACCACCAGGATGCCGCCCGGCACGTCGAACAGGTCGAGCGCGGCGGGCCAGAAGGCGACCGGGGTGCCGGGCTGGCTGATCATCGACAGATAGACCCAGCCGGAGCCCGCGAGCAGCGCCGCGAGCACCGGTCCGCGCAGCGCCGGGCGGGTGTGCAGCCGGGCGTTCAGCAGGACCGTGAAGAACAGGATCGGGAACAGGAACAGGATCATCGCCATGTAGGCCGGAATCCCGGTCTGCACCATTTCAGGCGTCACCAGCAGGTAGAACAGCAAGATCACCGGGAAGGCCAGGATCAGGTTGGCGAGAAACGACAGCGCGGCGTCGAGCCGGCCGCCGTAATAGCCCGCCGGCAGCCCGAGGGTGATCCCGACCATGAAGGAGAACAGCGTCGCCAGCGGCGCGATCTGCACCACGATCAGGCTGCCCTCGACCATCCGGCTGAACACGTCGCGCGCCAGGTTGTCTCCGCCCAGCAGGTAGTGCGGATAGACGCCGTCGCCGGCCATGGCCAGCGGCGTGCCGGGCAACTTGTTCTTCATCCCCGACAGCGCGGTCAGCGGGTCGTGGGTCGAGATCATGTCGAACAGCCCGGCGAAGATCGCGGTGTAGACCCAGAACATCACCATGCCGAAGCCGATCCTGCCGATCGTGCTGTCGAACAGCTTGCCGTACAGCCCGAGGCGGCGCTTGAAATACCCGGACG
>JBFGEI010000343.1:0-3015 GCA_041580155.1 Limimaricola sp. | reverse complement strand
CGCCAACCCGGTCGCGGTCGAGGAGCATATCGAGACACCCGACGATTCGGCGGTGTTCGGCAAGTATCCGAAGATCCAGGCCGACAAGGAGGCGGTGGCGCTGATCTGCGACACCATGCGCTCGGCGTCGATGAATTACGACGACCCGCACCAGGTCGAGGAGGTGCTCGACAAGCGGATGGAGGCGACGCATCACCACGCGATGCATTCGACCCATGCGCTGCAGGCGATCGCCGACGCGCTGCCGGCGCTGGGCATCGTCGCCGCGGTGCTGGGCGTGATCAAGACCATGGGCTCGATCGACCAGCCGCCGGAAATCCTCGGAAAGATGATCGGCGGCGCGCTGGTCGGCACGTTCCTCGGGGTGTTCCTCGCCTACGGGCTGGTCGGGCCCTTCGCGGCCAAGCTGAAGACCGTGGTCGAGGAGGATGCGCATTTCTACCAGCTGATCCGCGAGGTGCTGATCGCCAACCTGCACCAGCACGCGCCGAACATCTGCATCGAGGTGGGGCGGCAGAACACCCCGGGCCATTGCCGGCCTAGCTTTGCGGACCTCGAGGATGCGCTGAAGGCCACCAAGGACGCGGCATGATGGCCCGGATCGCATGGCTGCTGGGGACCGCGATGCTGGCGACGCCGGCGCTGGCGCAGACCGTCACCCTGAGATCCGGCGATCACCCGGACCGGGCCAGGCTGGTTCTGGCGATCCCGGCCGGCATCGACTGGCGGCTCGGCCGCTCGGCTGGCGGCTACGGGCTGCGGCTGTCCGACCCGGTGCCGCGGATCGAACTGGGCGACGTGTTCTACTGGATCAAGCGCGACAGGATCGCCGATCTGAGCGCCGAGCCGGGGCGGCTGCAGCTGCAGCTGGCCTGCGATCCGTGCCACGCCACCGCGGTGCTGCTGGGACGGGACCGGCTGGTGATCGACGTGATCGACGGCGCGGCACCGGAGGCGTCGCCGTTCGAGGCGCCGCTCGACCCGGCGCCGGCCGTCACCGAACTGCCCGACGTCGAGCCGGCACCCGCGACGGTCGCGGCCGCGGAATCAGCCGCGGGGCGCGGCCTGCTGCCGGTGGTGTTTGGTCTCGACCTGCCGGCGCAGACCCCGGAGCCGGCCGCCGCGACCTCTCCGGATGCCGCGCCGACGGTGCCCGACATCCGGGTCAGCGCGGCGCGCGAGGCGATGCAGCAGGGGGTCGCCCGGGCCGCGGCCCAGGGCCTGCTGCAGGTCGATCCCGACTTCGTCGCGATACCGCCCGAACAGCCCGCTCCACCCGCCGCCGATCGGCCGCCGGACGCCTTCGCGCTGCCGGATCCGGCGCCGCAGCCACAGGACCCGATCTCGGGGCCGCCGCGCAGCTCGGCGGCGACCGCGCGGCCGGGGCTGGCGGCGCGCAGCAGCATCGACCGCGACCTTGGCGGTGCCGCGGCCGACGCGGCGCCGCCGAGTTGCGTCCCTGCACCGCAGTTCGACCTCGCGGACTGGGCCGATGCCGAGACGCCGTTCTCGACCCAGCTGGCGGATCTCAGCGCCGAACTGGCCGGCGAATTCGGCGAGATCGACTCCGGCAGTATCGAGGCCCTGTCGCGGTTCTACCTGTATCACGGGTTCGGCCGCGAAGCCGTGACAACGCTGCGGATGGACGGCCGGCTGTCGGCGCAACGGCGATTGCTGGCGGCGATGGGCGCGGTCGTCGACGATGAGCCGGTCACCACGGGCGTGTTCGAGGACCAGGCCGACTGCCCCGGGCCGGTGGCGCTCTGGGGGGCGCTGGCACGCGGCGATCTTGCCGGCATGTCCGAGCCGCGACGCCGTGCGGCGGTGATCGCCTTCTCGACCCTGCCGAGGCCGATCCGGGACCATCTTGGCGCCCGCCTGGCCGAGCTGTTCGTCGCCGACGGCGACATGCGCAGCGCCGAGGAAGTGCTGCACAGGTCCGGCGCGGTGCAGCCGGTGCAACCGATCGAGGCAGGGCTTGCGGCCGCCGAAGTGGCGCTCGAGGTCGAGGGACCCGAGGCGGCGATCGAGGCGCTGGACACCATCGCCCGGACCGATGCGCGGCTGCCGCCCGACGGCATGGTGCGGCTGATCGGGCTGCTCTTGGACCAGGGCGAGCCGGTACCGGACGGCATACTGGAACTGGCGCGCGCGATGCGGTTCGAAAGCCGCGGCGCGCCGGAGGAAGCGGCGCTGTCCGAGGCCGAGGCGCGTGGGCTGATCGGCAACGCGGCGCATGGAGATGCGCTGGCGCTGCTCGCCCAGACCGCGGAGGTGCTGGACCCCGATGTCGCGACGGCGCTGCGCTCGGACATCGTGATCGCGACGACCGAAAGCCGCTCGGACGCCGATTTCATCGCCGGCGTCTTCGATGCGCTGCCGCGCCCGGTGTCTGCCGAGGCGGTGAACTTGGTCGCGGCGCGGCTGATCGCGCTGGGCTTCGCCGAACGCGCCGGAGAGCTGCTGTCGGAACCGGCCTCGGGTCCGGCAATGGCCGAGCGCCGCTACCTGCGGGCCGAGGTCGCGCTGGCGACCGGTGACGCCGAGGCGCTCGAGGCGGCGCTGGCCGGGCTGGAGGATCCGCGCGCCACGCGGTTGCGCGCGGCGTATCTTGCCGGCGACGGCGACCACGCGGGCGCGCTCGACACCGCGGCGGCGGATCTCGATCACCGGCCGGCGCCCGAGGAGGTCTGGCGCGCCGGCGACTGGGACATCCTCGAAGAGCTGGACGACCCGTTGATGCAGCGCGCCGCCGAGGCGGTACTGACCCTGGCGCTGCCGCCGTCGCCAGAGGCGTCGCTGGCCGAGGGCCGCAGCCTGCTCGACGAGGCCGAGGCGACCCGGCAGCTGGCCACCGACCTGCTGACCCGGTTCGAGCTCGACGATCCGGGCGACTGACCAAGGCCGCAAGCCGCGATCGAAACCCGATCTCAACCTTCGCCCGACAAGCATCGGGTCCATGCAGCAGAAAGCGCAGCCGATGACCCGCCGCCGATCGATGATGTTTTGCCTGAT
>JBFGEI010000342.1:0-3072 GCA_041580155.1 Limimaricola sp. | reverse complement strand
GTCCTCGACCTGGCTCGGCTTCGACGCGCCGATCAGCGCCGTGGTGATGCCGCCGTCGCGCAGTACCCAGGCGATCGCCATCTGCGCCAGCGTCTGGCCGCGACCTTCCGCGATCTCGTTCAGCTTGCGGATGTTGCCGATCGCCTTCTCGCTCAGCATCGAGGGGAACAGCGACTTGTCTTGCGCGGCGCGGCCCAACCGGCGGCGTCGCGGCAGCGACGTTGCCGGGCGGGAGCCGCCCGGCAACGTCCGAAGGCTCAGGCGTCGAGTTCGGCCGACTGCGCCCAAAGATTGATCTTCTCCTCGTCGGCGTAGTCGTCGATCAGCTTCAGCTCCTCGGCGCTGAACTCGAGATTGCCGATCGCACCGGCGCAGTCCTCGACCTGGCTCGGCTTCGACGCGCCGATCAGCGCCGTGGTGATGCCGCCGTCGCGCAGTACCCAGGCGATCGCCATCTGCGCCAGCGTCTGGCCACGGCTCTCGGCGATCTCGTTGAGCTTGCGGATGTTCTCGACCGCCCGCTCGGTCAGCATCGACGGGAACAGCGACTTGTCCTGCGCCGCGCGGCTGTCGTCGGGAATGCCGCCGAGATACTTCTTGGTCAGCATGCCCTGCGCCAGCGGGGTGAAGGCGATCGAGCAGACGCCAAGCTCGGTCAGCGTGTCCTTCAGCCCGTCGCGCTCGACCCAGCGGTTCAGCATGTTGTAGCTCGGCTGGTGAATCAGGCAGGGCGTGCCGAGATCCTTGAGGATCGCCACCGCTTCGCGGGTGCGCTCGGAGTTGTAGCTGCTGATGCCGGCGTAAAGCGCCCGGCCCGACCGCACGATCTGGTCGAGCGCGCCCATCGTCTCCTCGAGCGGCGTTTCGGGGTCGAAGCGGTGCGAATAGAAGATGTCGACGTAATCGAGCCCCATCCGCTCCAGCGACTGGTCGCAGGAGGCGATCAGGTATTTGCGGCTGCCCCAGTTGCCATAGGGTCCATCCCACATGTCGTATCCGGCCTTCGAACTGATGATCAGCTCGTCGCGGTAGCCGGCGAAATCGGTGCGCAGGATCTCTCCGAAGGCGGACTCGGCGGCGCCCGGTTCGGGGCCGTAGTTGTTAGCGAGGTCGAAATGGGTGATGCCGTGGTCGAAGGCGGTGCGGCAGATCTCGCGCTTGGTCTGGTGCGGCGTGTCGTCGCCGAAGTTGTGCCACAGCCCGAGGCTGACGGCGGGCAGTTTCAGGCCCGATCTGCCGCAACGGCGGTAGACCATCCGCTCGTAGCGGTCGGCGGCGGGGGTATAGCTCATCTCGTCCTCCTGGCAGCCGGGCATGGCCCGACCGGTCTGCGTCGCCGCCGGGGTAGCCCCGGGGCGGCGCCGGTGTCAAATTCGGGGGCTGGCGCCGGTCAGGCCGCCCGCGCCGGTTCGCGGGCCTTGCCGGGGTCCTCGTCGGTCTCGACCTCGACCCGGTCGCGCGGATCGCCCGACAGGAAGCCCGACAGCGGGCGCAGCGTCTCGATGTTGTCGCAGACCGCCTTCACCACCACCAGGAACGGCACCGCCAGTACCGCGCCTGGCACCCCCCAGAGCCAGATCCAGAACGCCACGGTGACGAACACCGCGACGATGTTCAGCTCGAGCCGCCGGCCGACCAGCATCGGCGTGACGAAGTTGCCCTCGATCGTGGTCAGGGTGAAATAGGCCAGCGGCGCCAGCATCGCGTAATAGCCGCTGTCGAAGCTGACCAGCGCCATCGCCGCCACCGTCACAGTGCCGATGATCGCGCCGATGAACGGCATGAAGTTCAGCAGGAAGGCGATGGTGCCCCAGACATGCGGCATCGGCAGCCCAAGCGCCCAAAGCGCGAGACCGATCGACACCCCGAGACCGGCGTTGATCATGGTGATGGCGCCGAGATAGCGCGAAATCTGCTTCTCGACGTCGCGCACGATGGTCAGCGCCCGCTTCTTGTCCTTGAACTTCGGCGAAGCCTCGACGATCCGGCGGTGGTAGAAATCACCCGATGCCAAAAGGAACAGCGTCAGGATCATCGCCGCGACCAGCGACGAGCCGACGCTGGCAAGGCTGCCGACGGCCTGCGGCACCATGCCGGACTGATCGACGACCACCTCCATCTTGCCGGTCTTGCCGCCATTCGCGGCCTCGGTGATGTCGGACACCTGCTCGCCGACTTCCTGCAGCGACGCCACCCGGTCGAGCACGCCGGCCAGCTTGCCCTTGACCTCGGCGCCGATGCTCGGCGCCCGTTCGACCATCTGGGTCACCGGCCCGCTCAGGAAATACCCGGCGATCGCGAAGCCGAGTCCGATGGTCAGCATCAGTAACACCGCGCTGGCAGCCGGAGGAATGCCGATCCGCTGGAAGCCGCGCACCGCGGGGCGCAGCGTCAGCGTCAGCAGGATCGCCAGCACGATCGGCAGCAGCACGTCGCGCGCGAAATAGGTCGCCGTGAACAGCGCCAGCAGGAAGGTCCCGAGCATCAATCGACGGATCTTGCGCAGCTCCGACAGACGCTGCTCGGCCGACTCTCGGGCCTTGTCTTCGATCGCCTGATCCGCTGGGGTCGCCGGGATCGTCCCGGCCGCTCCGCCGTTTGCCGTCACCTGCGCCACTCCTGTTGCGGGATGCGACACAACGCGGCGTCGGCGCTGTGGTTCCGCCTTGCCCCGATTGCTCCCGCGACGGGCCGGGCGTAAGAGGGGGCCAATCTCAGACAGGAGTTTCCGATGGCCAGCTACCAGTATGTCTACCACATGGATGGCGTGTCCAAGACCTATCCCGGCGGCAAGAAGACCTTCGAGAACATCCGGCTGAACTTCCTGCCGGGGGTGAAGATCGGTGTCGTCGGCGTCAACGGCGCCGGCAAGTCGACGCTGCTCAAGATCATGGCCGGGATGGACAAGGATTTCACCGGCGAAGCCTGGGCCGCCGAGGGCGCACGGGTCGGCTACCTGCCGCAGGAGCCCAAGCTCGACGAGAGCCTGAACGTCCGCGAGAACGTGATGCTCGGCGTCGCCGCCAAGAAGGCGGTGCTGGACCGCTACAACGAGCTGGCGATGAACTACTC
>JBFGEI010000341.1:0-3079 GCA_041580155.1 Limimaricola sp. | reverse complement strand
GTTCTGGATCAGCTCGGACTGGTTCTTCAGCGAGGTCATCACCATCACGTAGAACGGAATGAGCACGATCGCGGTGAAGAAGATGTAGCCGAAGCCGGTGAGGAAGCGGATCACCGCGGCCTCGAATTCGTGCCGGGTCAGCGGACCGGGCGGGCAGCCCCGCATCACCGCCACCAGTGGCCAGCCGATGGCGGCGCCGGCGACCGCGCCGGCCAGAAGCGTCATCGAGACCGTGACGGCCGGCCCGGTGACGACCGGCGCGATCGGGGTCAGCGACAGAAGCGCGCCAAGCCCCAGCCCGACCGGCCCGGCCAGGCGCGGTCGCGCTACAGCGAGCGCGCCCAGACCCGCGCCCAGCGACGCCGCGCCAATCCCGCCCGGGCGGAACGCGCCGCCGGTGGCGAAGGAAAAGACCACGGCGGTGGTGGTGGCGATCACCAGCGCCCACAGGAGGCCGAGGATCGGCCCGGCGACGTAGCCGTGACGGAGCATGCTCATAGCCCCTCCTCCTGGCTGATGAAGCGGAAGAACAGGAAGCTGAACAGCAGCAGGCAGCCGAAGATCACCACGGCCACGGCGGCGCCCGCCCCGATGTTCGATACCGCGAAGGCCTGTTCGTAGACGTTGACGGTGAGGGTGCGGGTCCCGGCGTTGCCGCCGGTCAGCAGGAAGATGTCGTCGAACTTGTTGAAGGTCCAGATGAAGCGCAGCAGGAACAGCACCGACAGGATGCCCAGAAGCTGCGGCATCGACAGGTACCAGAACTGCTGGAACGGGCTGGCACCGTCCATGTCGGCGGCCTCGTACATGTCGGTGTCGATCGACTGCATCCGCGCTAGGATGAACAGGAACGACAGCGGAAAGTAGCGCCAGACCTCGAACAGCGTCACCATGATCAGCGCAAGCGGCCGCTGGCCGAAGAAGTTGATCGCCTCGGTCGTCACGCCCATCTGGATCAGCAGCGCGTTGGCGCTGCCCGAGAACGGGTCGAACAGGATGATCCAGGTGAAGGCGACGGCGATCACCGGCGCCACGTAAGGAAACAGGTAGAGACCGCGCAGTATCCCCTGCCCCCTGAACGACTTGTCCAGCAGCAGCGCCGCGAACAGCCCGAACAGCAGCGCGCCGATGGTGCCGAAGATCGTGTAGGCCAGCGTCACCCAGAGCACGCCCCAGAATTCGCCGCCGTCGAAGATCCGGGCGAAGTTCTCGACGGTGAAACTGCCCGACGTCAGCACGTTCGGCGCCCGACCGGTCAGCCCCGGCGGGCTGTCGGGCAGCGCCAGGCCGGCGTCGGCGAAGCCCTGGCCGATGGTGACCGGGATCTCGATCGTCTCGCGGTGGCCGCCGGCGAAATCGCCAAGGTCGCAGCGCAGCGCCAGACCGTCGAGCGCACAGCGCGGGTCGAGCGCGCCGATTTCCAGCCCCTCGGGCAGCGTATCGGTCATCACCACGCCGGAAATCACCTGGTCCTGGCTCGAATTGCGCAGCCGGTAGCGCAGCGTCGCGGCGTCGCCGACCGCCTCGGGGCGGCCGCGCAGGTCCTCGCTGACCACCGGGGTCGGCGGCCGCAGATCGGCCAGGCCCACCGGCTTCACGCTGATCCAGAAGATCGCCAGCAGCGGCAGCACCACCACCAGGGTGACGGCGGCGACGGTCGGCGCCAGCAGCCCCCAGGCCAGCCGCGCCTCGCGGCGCTCGAGCGGGTTGCGGCCCTTGGGCGGTCGTGGCGCCCGCTCGGCGGCGGCGCGCTGGTCGAGCGGAACTTGCCCACTCGGTGGGGTCTGGGCGGTCATGGTCCGGTCCTCGCGGATAGGGACGAATGGGGTGCGATGGCGGGCGGCCGCTTCGGGGAGGGTCGCGGCGGCCGCCCGGCCGCGATCACTGGATCGCGGCCAACTCGTCGTTCATCGCCGCGACGGCGGCGGGCGCGTCGATCTGCCCGTCGATGTAGCGGCGCACCACGCGGTTGATGACCTGGCTGTTGATCATCTTCGAGGCCAGCGCCAGCTGCCCGTCCTCGACGCCCCAGCGCTGCGCCACGTCCAGACCGCCGACGATCTCGTCGATCATCGCCTGGTCATACAGCTCGGACATCGGCTTCTTGCGGTCGACGCCCATCGGCAGCTCGGCCCAGGCATCCAGGAACTCGGTCGGGTTCTCGGCGGTGCCGCGGCGCACCGGGAACTTGCCTTCGGGCGCGATCGACAGCGTCTTGGTGTAGCCCTCGTTCATCGAGAAGGCGACGAACTCCATCGCCGCGTCGGTCGCGGCGTCGTTGGTGATGCCGAAGTAGCGGATGTCGGCCCAGGCCGCGCCATCGGGGTTCGACGGCCCCGAAAAGTTGGTGACGATGCCGGTCTTCGACGCCAGCTCGGGCGAGGTCGGGTCGTCGGTGATCACCGGCGGGTTGCTGTCGCGCAGGCCGGCCAGCTCGTCGAGGATGAACGGCGACCAGATGATCATCGCCGCGTTGCCCGAGAAATACAGCGAGCGCGACTGGTCCCAGTAGAGCTCGCCCGGCGGGCTGGCCTCGGCCAGCGCCTTGTAGAACTCCAGCACCTCGATGGTCGCGGCCTCGTCGAATGGCGCGATGCCGTCGGGGCCGACCGGCGACACGCCGTTGGCAAGGAACACGTGCTCGAGCACCTGGCTCATGAAGTTCTCGTCGACCTTGGTGGCGGCGACGAAGCCGTAGAGCTCGGGCGGGTTGTGCAGCGCCTCGATCGCGGCGCGGACCGCGTCGTAAGAGGTCGGCGCCTCGAGGCCCGCTTCGTCGAACAGGTCCTTGCGATAGATGATCATCTGGGTCCAGCCGTCGACCGGCACGCTGGCATAGCCGCCGCCCTTCAGCGCCGCCATCTCGAGCGCGCCGGGTGCGAAGGTGTCCTCGCCGAGGTTCTCGATCACGTCGGTCGCGGCATCGATGTCGAGGATGCCGGCCTCGGCCCAAGGCAGCGCGTATTGCAGCGTGTGATAGATCACGTCAGGCAGGTCGCCCGCCGCATAGGCCGCGGTGGCGCGGGTGCCCAGATCGCTCTCGGTGACCGGGATCACCTCGACCGAATGGCCCGAAGCC
>JBFGEI010000340.1:0-3096 GCA_041580155.1 Limimaricola sp. | reverse complement strand
TTCGCGCCCGAGAGCCTCGGCTTCGAGGCCACCGAGGGCCCCGACGCGGTGGCGCCGAAGGCGACCGGGACCGGGTCGGGTGACCGTCACTGATCGCGATCCGACCGATCGTCTGCGCCGGGCGCTGGCCCTGCGCGGCGATCTGTCGTCGGATTTCGACCTGAACCCCGGCGTGCACCCGCCCGAAGGCCGCAGCTTGCGGTCGGCCGGGGTGCTGGTGCCGGTGCATCTGCGCGACGGCCGCGCCGATTTGATCCTGACCAAGCGCTCGGCGCAGCTGCGCCACCACCCGGGACAGATCTCGTTCCCGGGTGGCAAGCAGGAGCCGGGCGATGCCGATCCCGCCGCCGCGGCGCTGCGCGAGGCGCATGAGGAAATCGGCCTGCCGCCGGACAGGGTCGAGATTCTCGGGGCGCTGCCGGTGCACGAGACCGTCACCGGCTTCGCCATCACCCCGGTGCTCGGGGTGATCCGCGGCGGCTTCGATCCGCGGCCCGAGGCCGGCGAGGTCGCCGAGGCGTTCCACGTGCCGCTCGATTTCATCACCGATCAGGCTAGTTTCCGGATCGAGGGCCGGCGCTGGCAGGGTCGGCGCAGACACTATTACGCGGTCCCCTACGGGCCGTATTACATCTGGGGCGCCACCGCGCGGATGCTGCGCGCGCTGGCGGAAAGGCTGGCGCGATGACCCTGCGGATCGAGGCGGACTGGCTGCAATCGACGGCGGCTCAGGCGGTGGCGGGAATGCTGGTCGCGGCCGGGCACCAGGCCTGGTTCGTCGGAGGCTGCGTCCGCAACACGCTGATCGGCGCCCCGGTCGCCGACCTCGATCTTACCACCGACGCCCGGCCCGAACGCGTGATGGAACTTGCCCGCGCCGCCGGGCTGCGGCCGCTGCCGACCGGGATCGACCATGGCACGATCACGGTGATGGCCGATCACCGGCCGGTCGAGGTCACCACCTTCCGCCGCGACGTCGACACCGACGGCCGCCGCGCGACGGTCGCGTTTTCCGACGACATCGCCGAGGACGCGGCGCGGCGTGATTTCACGATGAACGCGCTCTATGCCGGGCCCGACGGCATCGTCGTCGATCCGCTGGGGCAGGGGCTGCATGATCTCGAGGTTCGGCACCTGCGATTCATCGGCGACGCCGAGACCCGGATCCGCGAGGACTACCTGCGGATCCTGCGGTTCTTCCGGTTCCACGCCTGGTACGGCGACCCCGAGGGCGGCATCGACGCCGACGGGCTGGCGGCGTGCGCCGCGCTGGCCGAGGGCATCGAGGGTCTGTCGCGCGAACGCGTCGGCGCCGAGATGCTGAAGCTGCTGAGCGCGCCCGACCCGGCACCGGCGCTGGCGACGATGGCGATATCGGGCGTGCTGATGCGGCTGCTGCCCGGCGCCGCCTCGGACCCTCTGTCGGTGCTGGTGCATGTCGAAGAGACGGCCGGGCTGGAGCCGGACTCGATTCGCCGGCTGGCGCTGATCGGCGGCGACGAGGCCGCCGAGCGGCTGCGGCTGAGCCGGGCGCAGTCCACCCGTCTGGCGACTCTACGCGCGGCGCTGGAAAGCTTCGACGACCCGGGCGCGCTGGGCTACCGGCACGGGCTTTCAGGCGCGCTCGACATCCTGGCGCTGCGCGGCGCGCTGGGCGGCCGCGAGATCGACGATGTTTCACGGGAAACCGCACGGGCCGGCGCCGCAGCGGTCTGCCCGGTGCGCGCCGCCGACCTGATGCCCGCGATGTCCGGACCGGAGTTGGGTCGAAAACTTCGGCAGATCGAAGAGGCGTGGATCGCCTCGGGCTTCACCCTGGACCGTGCGGCGCTGATCGACGGGGCGGCGGAAAACCGGTAACGGCATTTCCCTTTCGCCGGCGTCGGATTATATGCGGATAGCACGTATTTTTCGAGGCAGCGCATGTTCCGGTTCTTCGAGACCCTGGTCGATCCCTATGGCGATTACGACGAGACCGACACCCCGCCGACCCGGCTATGGCCGTTCCTGAAGGGCTTCGCGCGGCCCTTCGTCACGGTGTTCTGGATCACCGGTATCCTGTCGGTGGTGGTCGCGGTGGTCGAGATCTGGCTGATCTCTTACATGGGACGCTTGGTCGACCTGCTGGGCCGGGCGACCCCGGACACGGTGCTGGCGCGGCACGGGGTCGAACTGCTCGTGGTGGCGCTGTTCATCCTGGTGCTGCGGCCGGCCTTCCAGGCGGCGCATGTGCTGCTGTTGAACAACGCGATCCTGCCGAATTTCGGCACCACGGTGCGCTGGCGGGCGCATCGCCACGTGCTGCGCCAGTCGGTCGGTTGGTTCGAGAATGATTTCGCCGGCCGGATCGCCAACCGGATCATGCAGACCCCGCCGGCCGCCGGCGAGGTGGTGTTCCAGATCTTCGACGCGATCACCTTCTCGCTGGCCTATGTCGTCGGCGCGGCGGTGCTGCTGGGCGATGCCGACCCTTGGCTGCTGCTGCCGATGCTGCTCTGGTTCGGGCATTACGCGGCGCTGATGCGCTGGACAGTGCTCCGGGTCGGCCCGGCCTCCGAGGCGTCGTCGAACGCCCGCAGCGCGGTCACCGGCCGGGTGGTCGACACCTATACCAACATCCACTCGGTGAAGATGTTCGCGCATCATGACCGCGAGATCGAGGGCGCGAAGACCGTGATCGAGGCGGCGCGCCGCACCTTCCAGCGCGAGATGCGGCTCTACACGATCATGGACGTGGCGCTGTCGATGCTGAACGGGCTGCTGATCGTCGGCGTGGTCGGCTGGGCGCTCTGGCTGTGGATCAGCGGGCTGACCAGTGTCGGCGTGGTGGCGGCGGCGACCGCGCTGTGCCTGCGGCTCAACGCGATGACCGGCTGGATCATGTGGGCGGTCACCAACTTCTTCCAGAACCTCGGCGTGGTCTCGGAGGGCATGCAGACCATCGCCCAGCCGATCACCCTGACCGACGACGGCGACGCCCGTGCCCTGACGGTGCGGCGCGGCGAGCTCGCGCTGAAGGGTCTGGAACACCGCTACGGCCGCGATGCCGGCGGCGTCGGCCCTCTCGAGATGGTGATTCCTGCGGGACAGAAGATC
>JBFGEI010000339.1:0-3108 GCA_041580155.1 Limimaricola sp. | reverse complement strand
GACAGCCCGTCCGCCGCCGAGGTGCAGAACATCTGCCGCAGATCGGCGCCGCCGAAGGCCGGGCAGGTGGTCTGCGCCGCCGCGAAAGCGACCGCGCCGATCTCGCGGCCCTGCGGGTCGTAGCCGGCGACCCGGCCGCTGCCCCATTGCGCGTTCCACAGCGTGCCGGCGCTGTCGACCACGGCGCCGTCGGGCGAATGGCCGGTGCCGGTCAGGTCGATGTGCAGCTCGGGCGCGCCGACCGGCCAGCCATCGGCATCGCCAAGCCGCTGCCGCATGATCCGTTTGGTCACGGTGTCGGTGAAATAGGCCCAGCCGCCGTCCGGCGAAAAACAGATCGCGTTCGAGATGGTGATGTCTGCGAACAGCTTGCGCAGCTCGCCCCGGTAGAACCTGTAGATCGCGCCGGCGCCGGATTCGGCCGCAAGCCCCATGGTGCCGATCCAGAAGCCGCCCTGCGGATCGGCGCGACCATCGTTCGATCGGGTGCGCGGGTTGTCCGCCTCGAGCGGGCAGAGGGTTTCGGACGCTCCGGTCTCGATGTCGAACAGCAACAGCGCGTTGTCCGAGGCGATCAGCATCCGGTCCTTGTCGACCCAGCCTGCGGCCGACACATGGGCGTCGAACTGCCAGTGCTTGCCGCGGCGATGCAGCCTGCGGCCGAGGATGTCGAACCAGAACAGCTCGCCGCGCGCGGGGTGCCACAGCGCGCCCTCGCCCAGCTGGCAGCAGGTATCGTCGAACAGGGTAGTGGGTATGTCGGTCATGGCTGAGCCTCGTGATGGGCGGCGTCGTGGCAGGGCTGTCGGATCATCGGCCGGATTTCCCGGCGTTCCAGGCGGCGGTCAGCCCGGCAAGCGTGGCGGCGGTGCCGTTGGCCTGGGTCGCCGGGGCGCCCTGGGTCGCCAGCGCCCGGACATAGAGCCCGGCCAACTCTCCGGCGCCGATCACCCCGATCTGCTGACCCAGCCAGTACGGCTTGGCGGCGGCCAGCTCGGCGCCGATCAACAGCCCCGACAGCCGGGCCCGTGCCGCGCCGCCGTCCTGGCCGCGCAGCAGGTCCTCGGCGCGGATCGAAAACAGCGCCGAAGCCAGCCGCTCGGGCCGCGCCAGCGTGGTGTCGAGCCCGTCGAGAAACGCCGCCTCATCCCAGCCGGTCGCCGGCACGCTGTGTCGCAGCACGGTGTGATGCGACAGCGCGGCGAACAGCTCTCCGGTCATGAAGCTGCGGAAGCTCACCACCTCGCCGGCGCTGACATGCGCCCAGTTCGAATGGCTGCCGGGCAGGCAGAGCACGCCGTCCCACTTCGGGTTGAGTGCGAGGAACCCGGCGATCTGGGTTTCCTCGCCGCGCATCACGTCGGCCGGCTCGGGCTGGCTCAGCCCGGGAATGATTCGGACATCAAGCGCCGAGGGCGCGGCGGTCAGGTTCGACGCCAGCGGCGCGCAGGGAACCGCGGTGTAGGCGGCCTGGACCCAGCCCTGGCGGGCGCCGATCATGCCGCAGGCGATCATCGGCACCGCGCCATGATCAAGCCAGTCGCCGCAAAGCGCCCGCAGCGCCGGTTCGAAATCGCCGGCGCCGAGCGTGCCGATGCCGCGGTCCGAGCGGCGTTCCTCGAGCATCGTGCCGTCGGCGCGCATCGCCCAGCCGCGCAGATGCGTCACCCCCCAGTCGAGCGCGATCCAGTCCGGCGCGGTCATCGCGTCACCATCATGCCGGCGTCGATCACCATCATCTGGCTGGTCATCATCCGCGACGCCTTCGACGCCAGGAACAGCGCGCCGCCGGTGATGTCCTCGGGTTGCAGCAGCTCGGGCAGGCATTGCCGGGCGCGGTGCGACTCGAGCGCTTCGGGGGTGACCCAAAGCGCCTTCTGCCGGTCGGTCATCACCCAGCCGGGGGCGATCGCGTTGATCCGGATCCCGGCGCCGCCCCATTCGCGCGCCAGGCTGGCGGTCAGCCCCATGATCCCGGCGTTAGCCGCGGCGTAGGGCGCCAGCGCCGGCGCTCCCATCATGTAGCTGGTCGACGAGATGTTGATGATCGCGCCGCCGCCAAGGGCGATCATCATCGGCGCCACCTTCTGCGCCGCGAAGAAGTAGGCCTTGAAGTTCACCGCCTGGCAGGCGTCCCATTCCGCCTCGGTCAGCGCCAGCGCGTCGTAGCGGGTGTCATTCGCGGCGTTGCTGATCAGCACCGAAATCGGGCCATGCGTGGTCGCCGCCGCGTCGATCGCGGCCTGCAGCGCCGGGGTGTCGGTGACGTCGCAGGGTAGGAACAGCGGCCGGTTGCCATGCGCGGTCTGCATCTCGTCGGCAAAGCCGTTGCCGTCGAGAATGTCGACGAAGGCGACCCGCGCGCCCTGCGCCAGAAACGCCGACACCAACGCCGCGCCGATCCCCGAGGCGCCGCCGGTGATGAACACCGAGGCATCCCGCAGGTCGGGATAGATGGCGGATTGTGCTGCGGTCGAGCTCACGCGCGGCCCCCTTGCTGCTGAAACGGTCGGCGGCAGACTGGCACCGGCGTCACGGAAATGGCAAGGGCGGGACGGTCGCCGCGGCGTCGAACCGGTCGACAAAGCCGCGGCGCCCGGTTGCGCTGTCGGGCGGAGCGGCCGGACCGGCGCGATGGCCCGGCACCGCCCCGTCGCGTCAGCCGGCGACCCGGCCGATCGCGGCGTCGACGGAGGCCAGGATCTGGTCGATGTCGTCGGGCCTGGCGATCAGCGCCGGGGCGAACAGCAGCACGTTGTTGTGGCCCGGCACCGACCGGTTGGTGGCGCCGATGATCACCCCCTGCTTCAGGCAGTCGGCGACGATCGCCTGCACCTTGGCCTCGGCCAGCGGCTCCTTGGTGGCGCGGTCGGCCACCAGCTCGGCGCCGGCGAACAGGCCCATGCCGCGCACGTCGCCGATCACGCCGTGCCTTTCCATCAGCCCGAACAGCCCCTCCTGCAGATGCACGCCCATCCGCGTCGAGTTGCCGAGCAGGTCCTCCTCCTCGAGAATCCGCAGGTTCTCGAGCGCGGCCACCGGGCCCGAGGTGCAGCCGCCGAAGGTCGAGATGTCGCGGAAATGCGCCATCGGATCGCTGGCATCCTT
>JBFGEI010000338.1:0-3110 GCA_041580155.1 Limimaricola sp. | reverse complement strand
GGCAGGAAGGCGCGGAAGTCGAGACCCGGCACGGCGTCGGCAAGCGACTCGTTGTAGCCGGCGGTCGAGGCGAACCAGTCATGCGTCATGCCGCCGAGATCGTTGCCGAGAAGATCTTCGCGGGCCCGCGTCCCGCGGGTGAAGATCTCCGGGTCGATCAGCCCCTCTTCGTACCACTGTGCGATGTTGCGGATGCCGGTCCTGTAGGCCTCGCCAGAGTAACCGTGCTTCACCTCGCCGTCCTCGACGTAGAAGCCGTGCGCCGAGTCGGTGCCGGTGGAGCGGCCGCCCCAGAGCGTCAGCAGGCGCAGCAGCTCTTCCCACTGGCGGGCGAAGAGCGGGATCTCGTCCTTCTTGCCATTGCCGTTGGGATCGTCGTTGCGGAACGCGGTCAGGACCGCGTGCAGTTCTTCGACGTTGTCGGGCGCCTCGAGCCCCAGCTTGTCGAGCCAGTCCTGGCGCACGAACCAGGCGCGGGCGTATTCGCCGTCCGGCACGTAGGGGATGAAGTAGAGATTGCCGTCGGCGGCAGAAATCGCCTGGCGCAGTTCGGGATGCTCTTCGAAGAACGCCTTGATGTGCGGCGCGTGCTCGTCGATCAGGTCGTCGAGCGGCAGGAAGGCGCCTTGCGGCCCGTATTCGTTGAAGCCGTCCTTGAGGTTGTTGCCGCTGACGATGTCGGGCAGGTCGCCGCCCGCGATCAGCAGGTTGAACGCTTCCGAACTGCTGGTCGAGGCCAGCGAGGCGACGTTGTTGAGGCTGACGCCGGTAAGTTCGGCGGCGCGCTTCTCCACCGGCCAGTCGTTCGAATAGACCACGCGGTCCCGGAAGTGGAAGTGGATGTCGAGCGTCAGCGGCGCGTCGGTGATCCGGAACTGGTCGACCTGGGCCATCAGCGGGCTGGCGGCGAGCGCCGTGGCCAGCGCCAGGGCAGATGTTGAGATCAGTCGCATATTATCCTCCAAATCAATGCGGTACGTCTTCATTCCTTGACCCCACCCAGCATGATGCCTTTGTTGAAATACTTCTGGACGAAGGGGTAGATGAACAGCACGGGGATGATCGAGCAGACCATGATCGCGGCGCTGACGGTCTCGAACGAGTAGACCGAGGTAAGCAGCGTGCTGGCGAATTCGTCGTCGGCGGTCAGCTCGATGATGGTCTGGCGCAGGTAGACCTGCAGCGGGATCTTGTCTTCCGAGCGCAGCAGCACCATCGCCCAGAAGAAGCCGTTCCAGCGCGCCACGATGCAGAACAGGGTGACCGTGGCGATCGCGGGCTTGGACAGCGGGATGAACACCTTCCACAGCACCTGGAAGTCATTGGCGCCGTCCATCCGGGCCGCTTCCTCGAAGCTCTTCGGGATCGCCTCGAAGAAGTTGCGCAGCAGGATGATGTTGAAGGCGTTGAGCGCGAAGCCGATGATGATGCCGAAGTAGCTGTCGAGCAGGTGCAGATCGCGCATGTTCAGGAAGAACGGGATCATGCCGGCGTTGAACCACATGGTGAAGGCGATGAAGAGGTTCCAGAACCTGCGCCCCACCAGCTGCGGCCGCGACAGGGCGTAAGCGCCGGGGATGATGATGAGCAGGCTCACCACCGTGCCGCCGAAGGTGTAGATGAAGGTGTTGCGGTACGAGATCCAGAACATCGGCTCGGACAGCACCCGTTCGTAGGCGGCCAGCGTCAGCTCGACCGGGAACACGATCACCTTGCCGGCGGTGACCGCGAAGCCCGAACTGATCGACACCGCGAGGATGTAGAGGAACGGGTAGAGGGTGGAGAGGGCGAAGACGCCCACCAGCACCATGTTTGCGATGACGAAGATCCGATCGCCGCGGGATTGGATGGTGGTGTTCATGGCGCTCTCCTCACCACAGCGACGTGCGCGAGACGCGACGGCTGATCGTGTTGGCGGTCATCACCAGGACGAAGGCGACGACGGCGTTGAACAGGCCGGCTGCGGCCGCGAGGTCGTATTGGCTGCCCTGCAGGCCCTGGCGGTAAATGAACGAGTTGATCACGTCGCCGGTCTGGAAGGTCGACGGCTGGTACAGCAGGATGATCAGCTCGAAGCCCACCTCGAGCAGGTTGCCGATGCGGATGATCAGCATGATGATGATGGTGGGCAGGATCGACGGCAGGGTGATCTTCCACATCATCTGCCAGCGGCTGGCGCCGTCGACGACCGCGCTCTCGTAGAGCGACGGGTTCACCCCGGCGATGGCCGCGAGATAGACGATCGACTGGAACCCCGCCTCCTGCCAGACTCCGGATCCGATGAAGATCGGCCGGAACCACTCGGGCCGGGTCAGAAAGTAGATCGGCTCGAAGCCGAGCTTCTGCAGGATCAGGTTCACCACGCCGGTCGATGGCGAGAACGAGGTGATGACGATGCCGGCGATGATCACCAGCGAGATGAAATGCGGCAGGTACACCACGGTCTGCATGGTGCGCTTGTAGCGCTCGTTGCGGATCTCGTTGAACATCAGCGCGAGGATGATCGGCACGGGAAACCCGAAGACCAGGCTCAGCGAACTGATGATGAAGGTGTTCTTGATCGCCCGCAGGAACTGGTCATTGCCGAACAGCGTGTAGAAATGTTCGAAGCCGACCCAGGGGCTGCCCTCGACGCCTCGGAAGACGCTGAAATCCTTGAACGCGATCTGCAGCCCGTACATCGGCTTGTAGAGGAAGACGATGAACCAGATGATCGTGGGTGCCAGCAGCACGTAGATCTGCCAGTCGCGCCGGAGATGGTCTCCGACCCGAACCGCGCGCTTGCTCCAGCGGTCGCGGCGGCTTTCGCCCGCCTCGATCACCAGTTCCTCGGTGGCGGGACCGATATGCTCTTGCGTGCTCATGGCCGGCCCGCCCGGCCAAGCACCCGTCCGGTTTCCGCATCGAACACCTTCACGTGCTCTGGCGCGACATGGATCTCGTTCAGGCCGTCGAACTGGCCGATCCGGCCCCCGGTCTCGGCCTTGATGACGAAGGGCGTATCGCCCACGGCGCTATGCAGAAGCGCCTCCGAGCCCAACGTCTCGACGAGATCGACGCGGATCGGGATGGCACTGCTGCCGGGGGCCGCGCCCAAGGTCGCGTGCTCG
>JBFGEI010000337.1:0-3119 GCA_041580155.1 Limimaricola sp. | reverse complement strand
TTCCTGGCGCCGATGATCTCCTTCGTGCTGGCGGTGATCGGCTGGGCGGTGATCCCGTTCTCGGACGGCTGGGTGCTGGCCAACATCAACGTCGCCATCCTCTACGTCTTCGCGGTGTCCTCGCTCGAGGTCTACGGCGTGATCATGGGCGGCTGGGCGTCGAACTCGAAATACCCGTTCCTCGGCTCGCTGCGCTCCGCGGCGCAGATGATCTCCTACGAGGTGTCGCTCGGCCTGATCATCATCGGCGTGGTGATCTCCACTGGCTCGATGAACTTCGGCGCGATCGTCGCGGCGCAGGACACCGGCATGGGGCTGCTCGGCTGGTACTGGCTGCCGCACTTCCCGATGGTGTTCCTGTTCTTCATCTCGGCGCTGGCCGAAACCAACCGGCCGCCGTTCGACCTTCCGGAAGCCGAATCCGAACTGGTCGCCGGCTACCAGGTGGAGTACTCCTCGACCCCGTTCCTGCTGTTCATGATCGGCGAGCTGATGGCGGTGGTGCTGATGTGCGCCCTGGTGTCGCTGCTGTTCCTGGGCGGCTGGCTGTCGCCGATCCCCGGCCTGCCCGACGGGCTGCTGTGGATGGTGCTGAAGATGGGCCTCGTGTTCTTCATGTTCTCGATGGTGAAGGCGATCACCCCGCGCTACCGCTACGACCAGCTGATGCGGCTTGGCTGGAAGGTATTCCTGCCGATGTCGCTGGCCTGGGTCGTGCTGGTCAGCTTCCTGGCGAAATTCGAGGTCTTCGGCGGCTTCTGGGCCCGCTGGACCATGGGAGTCTGAGATGACGCAGATCGACTACACCCGCGCCGCCAAGTATTTCCTGCTGCAGGATTTCGCCAAGGGCATGAAGCTGGGGCTGAAGTATTTCTTCGCCCCCAAGGCCACGGTGAACTACCCGCACGAGAAGGGGCCTCTGTCGCCGCGATTCCGGGGCGAGCACGCGCTGCGTCGCTACCCTTCGGGCGAAGAGCGCTGCATCGCCTGCAAGCTCTGCGAGGCGATCTGCCCGGCGCAGGCGATCACCATCGACGCCGAACCGCGCGAGGACGGCTCGCGCCGGACCACGCGCTATGACATCGACATGACGAAGTGCATCTACTGCGGCTTCTGCCAGGAAGCCTGCCCGGTGGACGCGATCGTCGAGGGGCCGAACTTCGAGTTCTCGACCGAAACTCGGGAAGAGCTCTACTACGACAAGGAAAAGCTGCTCGCCAACGGCGACCGCTGGGAATCCGAGATCGCGCGCAACCTCGAACTCGACGCGCCATACCGATAGGGCAGGGCCAATGACCGACCAGAATCCCTTCGCGCAGATGATGAAGATGGGCCAGGAATGGGCCAAGCAGATGAATCCGGCGCTGGAATCGTTCACGCCCAAGGGCTTTGAACAGCTCTGGCCGACGATGCCCAAGGAGATGATGGAGGCCTTCATGGGCCGCACCCTCAACCCCGAGGGGCTCGACTCCAAGACCCGGATGCTGCTGACGCTGACCGGGCTCACCATTCTCGGCGCCCAGGCCGAAAGCCAGATCCGGCTGACCGTGCGCCACGCGCGCGAGGCCGGCGCCACGAAACAGGAAATCGCCGAGACCATCGCCCAGGCGGGGATGTTCGGCGGTGTGCCCGCGATGACCAAGGCGATGGAACTCGCCACCGAGGTCATGGACGAGGCTGCCGGAAAGGACACCGACAGATGACCGCCGTCGCCATCATCTTCTACGTCTTCGCGCTGTCGACCGTGATCGGCGGTCTGTTCACCGTGCTGAGCCGCAACCCGGTGCATTCGGTGCTCTGGCTGATCCTGTCGTTTCTGTCCTCGGCCGGGCTGTTCGTGCTGCTGGGCGCCGAATTCGTCGCCATGCTGCTGATCATCGTCTACGTCGGCGCGGTCGCGGTGCTGTTCCTCTTCGTGGTGATGATGCTCGACATCGACTTCGCCGAGCTGAAGGCGGAGATGGCGAAATACATGCCGCTGGCGCTGCTGATCGGCGTGGTGCTGCTGATGCAGCTGGCGCTGGCTTTCGGCGTCTGGGACTACTCGGACGGCTATGACACGCGGATCGCCGCGCCGGTGCTGCTCGATGTCGAGAACACCGGGGCGATCGGCCTGCTGCTGTACGACCGCTACATCCTGCTGTTCCAGCTGGCGGGTCTGATCCTGCTGGTGGCGATGATCGGGGCGATCGTGCTGACGCTGCGCCACCGCAAGGACGTGAAGCGCCAGGACATTCTGGCGCAGATGTATCGCGATCCGGCCAAGGCGCTGGAACTCAAGGACGTGAAGCCCGGCCAGGGCCTCTGATCGAACGGGCCAAAGCCCGGAGGGACAATGATGGACGTTGTAATCGCTGAAGCCCCTGTGGGCCTCGAACACTATCTGACGGTGGCGGCCGCGCTGTTCGTCATCGGCATCTTCGGGCTGTTCCTGAACCGCAAGAACGTCATCATCATCCTGATGTCGATCGAGCTGATGCTGCTGGCGGTGAACATCAACTTCGTCGCCTTCTCGTCCTATCTGGGCGATCTGGTCGGCCAGGTCTTCACCCTGTTCGTGCTGACCGTGGCCGCCGCCGAAGCGGCGATCGGCCTCGCCATCCTGGTCTGCTTCTTCCGCACCCGCGGCACCATCGACGTCGAAGACGTCAACGTGATGAAAGGCTGATCAGCATGGAAACGATCATCCTGTTCGCGCCGCTGGTCGGCGCGCTGATCGCCGGCTTCGGCTGGCGCCTGATTTCGGAAGCCGGGGCGCAATGGGTCGCGACGCTGTCGGTGGCGCTGGCCTGCCTGCTGTCCTGGGTCGTGTTCCTCGGCTTCGACGGCGAGATGCGGCAGATCGAGATCCTGCGCTGGATCGAAAGCGGCACGCTGGCCACCGATTGGTCGATCCGGCTCGACCGGCTGACCGCGATCATGCTGGTGGTGATCACCACGGTGTCGATGCTCGTGCATGTCTACAGCTTCGGCTACATGGCGCATGACGAAAACTTCCGCCCCGGCGAAAGCTACCGGCCGCGGTTCTTCGCCTACCTGTCGTTCTTCACCTTCGCGATGCTGACGCTGGTGACCGCCGACAACCTGGTGCAGATGTTCTTCGGCTGGGAGGGCGTCGG
>JBFGEI010000336.1:0-3141 GCA_041580155.1 Limimaricola sp. | reverse complement strand
TGCATCACCGAAGGCATCCCGGTGCTCGACATGATGAAGGTCAAGCGCGCCCTCATCAATTCCAAGACCCGTCTGATCGGCCCGAACTGCCCCGGTGTCATCACCCCCGACGCCTGCAAGATCGGCATCATGCCCGGCCACATCCACAAGCGTGGCTCGGTCGGCGTCGTGTCGCGTTCGGGCACGCTGACCTACGAGGCGGTCAAGCAGACCTCCGACAGCGGCCTGGGCCAGTCGACCGCGGTCGGCATCGGCGGCGACCCGATCAAGGGCACCGAGCACATCGACATCCTCGAGATGTTCCTGGCCGACCCCGAGACCCAGTCGATCATCATGATCGGCGAGATCGGCGGCACCGCTGAAGAAGAAGCGGCGCAGTTCCTCGCCGACGAGAAGAAGGCCGGGCGCTGGAAGCCCACCGCCGGCTTCATTGCCGGGCGCACCGCGCCTCCGGGCCGCCGCATGGGCCATGCCGGGGCGATCGTCTCGGGTGGCAAGGGCGACGCGGAGAGCAAGATCGAGGCGATGAAGCGCGCCGGGATCGTGGTCGCCGACAGCCCCGCCACGCTGGGCGAAGCCGTGCTGAAGGCCATCGGCTGACCGGAACCCGGGGGCGGGCCGCGACGCCCGCTCCCTGACAATCGCGTCGCGCGCCCTAGGTGGCAGCGCGACGCCGCCCAACCCCTATTCCGCCCAAGGATCGAGGATCCTGCCATGACCGAGCAAAGCCCCAACGACGTGTTCCACGCCTCCAGCTTCCTGCAGGGTGCGAACGCCGACTACATCGAGCAGCTGCACGCCCGCTACGCCGACAACCCGGCCAGCGTCGACGAAAGCTGGCAGGCGTTCTTCAAGGCCCTTGGCGACAGCAGCTCCGACGCCCGCGCCGAAGCCGCCGGCCCGTCTTGGGCCCGGCTCGACTGGCCGATGCAGCCGAACGACGACCTGACCGCGGCGCTGGACGGCCAGTGGGCCGCCCCGGCCGAGGCCAAGGGCGCGCGCGACAAGATCGCCGCCAAGGCCGCCGAAAAGGGCGTCGGCCTGTCCGAACAGCAGCTGCGCGCCGCGGTGCTCGACAGCATCCGCGCGCTGATGATCATCCGCGCCTACCGGATCCGCGGCCATCTCGCCGCCGATCTCGACCCGCTGGGCCTGCGCGAGGAAACCGCGCATCCCGAGCTGGATCCGGCGAATTACGGCTTCACCAAGTCCGACATGGATCGGCCGATCTTCATCGACAACGTGCTCGGTCTCGAGATCGCGACGATGAACGAGATCATCGCGCTGGTGAAGCGCACCTACTGCGGCACCTTCGCGCTGCAGTACATGCACATCTCGGACCCCGAGCAGTCGGCCTGGCTGAAGGAGCGGATCGAGGGCTACGGCAAGGAAATCCACTTCACCAAGGAAGGCCGCAAGGCGATCCTGAACAAGCTGGTCGAGGCCGAGGGCTTCGAGAAGTTCCTGCACGTCAAGTACATGGGCACCAAGCGCTTCGGCCTTGATGGCGGCGAAAGCCTGATCCCGGCGATGGAGCAGATCATCAAGCGCGGCGGCAGCCTCGGGGTGAAGGACATCGTGATCGGCATGCCGCACCGCGGCCGCCTGTCGGTGCTCGCCAACGTGCTGCAGAAACCCTACCGGGCGATCTTCAACGAATTCCAGGGCGGCAGCTTCAAGCCCGAGGACGTCGACGGCTCGGGCGACGTGAAATACCACCTCGGCGCCTCGTCGGACCGCGAGTTCGACGGCAACACCGTGCACCTGTCGCTGACCGCCAACCCGTCGCATCTCGAGGCGGTGAACCCGGTGGTGATCGGCAAGGCCCGCGCCAAGCAGAGCCAGCTGAACGACACCGACCGCACCCAGGTGATCCCGGTGCTGCTGCACGGCGACGCGGCCTTCGCGGGCCAGGGCGTGGTCGCGGAATGCTTCGGCCTGTCGGGGCTGACCGGGCACCGCACCGGCGGCACCATCCACATCGTGGTGAACAACCAGATCGGCTTCACCACGGCGCCGCATTTCTCGCGCTCGTCGCCCTACCCGACCGACATCGCGCTGATGGTCGAAGCGCCGATCTTCCACGTCAACGGCGACGATCCCGAGGCCGTGGTCCACGCCGCCAAGGTCGCCACCGAGTATCGCCAGAAGTTCCACAAGGACGTGGTGATCGACATCTTCTGCTACCGCCGCTTCGGTCACAACGAAGGCGACGAGCCGATGTTCACCAACCCGGTGATGTACCAGAAGATCAAGAAGCAGAAGACCACGCTCACGCTCTACACCGAGCGGCTCGTCAATGACGGGCTGATCCCGGAGGGCGAGATCGAGGACATGAAGGCGCAGTTCCAGTCGATGCTCAACGACGAGTTCGAGACCGGCAAGACCTACAAGCCGAACAAGGCCGACTGGCTTGACGGCCGCTGGAGCCATCTCGACCGCCGCGACCACGAAAGCTACCAGCGCGGCCAGACCTCGATCGAGGAATCGACGATGACCGAGATCGGTCGCGCCCTGACCCGCGCGCCCGACGGCTTCCCGCTGCACCGCACCATCAGCCGGCTGCTCGAGGCGAAGAGCCAGATGTTCGAGACCGGCACCGGTTTCGACTGGGCGACCGCCGAGGCGCTGGCGTTCGGCGGTCTGCTGACCGAAGGCTACCCGGTACGCCTGTCCGGTCAGGACAGCACCCGCGGCACCTTCAGCCAGCGCCACTCGGCCTTCATCAACCAGGAGAACGAGGACCGTTACTACCCGCTGAACAACATCCGCGACGGTCAGGCCCGTTACGAGGTCATCGACTCGATGCTCTCGGAATACGCGGTGCTGGGCTTCGAATACGGCTACACCCTGGCCGAACCGAACGCGCTGGTGATGTGGGAAGCCCAGTTCGGCGACTTCGCCAACGGCGCGCAGATCATGTTCGACCAGTTCATCTCCTCGGGTGAATCGAAGTGGCTGCGGATGTCCGGCCTGGTGATGCTGCTGCCGCATGGCTACGAGGGCCAGGGCCCCGAGCACAGCTCGGCCCGGCTCGAGCGGTTCCTGCAGATGTGCGGCCAGGACAACTGGATCGTCGCAAACTGCTCGACCCCGGCGAACTACTTCCACATCCTGCGCCGGCAGCTGCACCGCACCTTC
>JBFGEI010000335.1:0-3200 GCA_041580155.1 Limimaricola sp. | reverse complement strand
GCAGGTTGTTGGCCTCGTATTTCGCCATGTACTCGGGGTTCGCAAGCACCTCCTGCGCCGCCGTCTCCCAGGCAGCGATGATCTCGGGCGGGGTGCCCTTGGGGGCTGCGAGGCCGCGGAACTTGCGCACCGTGACGCCGTGGCCCAGCTCGTCGACTGTAGGCAGATCGGGATACTGGTCGATCCGGTTGGCCGAGAAGGTCGCCAGCAGCCGGATCTCGCCCGCCTCAAGCTGCGACTTCAGCTCTTGCACCTCGCCGACGCCGATCTGCAGCGTGCCGTTGAGCACGTTGATCATCATGTCGCCGCCACCTTCATGGGTGACGATCGCCGCCTCGACCCCGGTCTGGGTCTTGAGCTGCTCGAGCGCCTGGCGCTCCAGCGAAGCCGGGTTGGCAGCGCCCCAGCGGCCGCGATCCTCGCGCGCCGCGTCGAGCACCTGGTCGAGCGTCTCGAAGCCGCTGTCGGAGGCGGTGAAGATCACCTCCGGGTCGATGAAGAAGTTCACCAGCGGCAGCAGGTCATCGTAGGTGTATTCGGGATCCGACAACAGCGAGGTGTAGATGAAGGTCGGCGTCGTGGCGTAGAAGCGCGATCCGTCCGGCGCCGCGGTGGCCAGGTCGGCCATCGCCTTGGCGCCCGATCCGCCGCGCACGTTCTCGACCACCACGTTGGCGCCGAGCACCGGCGCGAGGTAGGTCGACATCTCGCGCAGGAACACGTCGCTGCCGCCGCCGGGGCTGGAATGGGTGATGAGCGTCACGGTGTCGACCGGGTAGTCCTGCGCGCCGGCAGCCCCCGTCACGGCGATACCGGCGGCGAAGGCGCCTGTCGCGATCATGGTTCTCAGCATCTTGTTCTCCCTGTTTTGGCCCCGTTGTCGGGCCCTGCGGGGCCCTCCGTCTCCCGGTCCCGCTGGGGCAGCATGGGCGGTGGATTGTAAAGTGTCAACAATTCGGGCTGGTTTGGCGCCTTGGTGTTTGCGTCTCGGCGATGTCAGGGTTTCTGCGGCAGGGCGCCGGGATCAAGCTTGGCGTCGCGACGCGCCTTGCGGGCGCGGCGGTAGTTGCCGACCGACGTGAGCGCGAGCGAGCCGATCATCAGCGCCAGGATCAGCATCGCGCCGGGCCGGTCGAGCAGGTAGCCGAAATCGCCGCGGCTGATCTGCAGCGTGCGGATGAGGTTCTGCTCCAGCAGGCTTCCGAGCAGCAGCCCGACCACGGCGGCGGCAACGGGGTAGTCATAGCGCATCATCCCCCAGCCGATCAGCGCGAAGACATAAAGCGTGATCGGCCCTGCCAGAGAATTGGTGATCGCGTAGGCGCCGAAGGTCGAGACTGCGAGAACGCTGGGGATCAGGAAGCGCAGCGGCACCCGCACAATCGAGGCGGCGACATAGACGAAGAGCAGCCCGACGAACAGCAGGCAGACCGCCTGCACCACGTTGGAGAAGATGATCGCGTAGACGATGTCCTTGTTCTGCGCGATGAACTGCGGCCCGCCGATGATGTTGTGCATGGCGAAGGCCGCCAGCAGGATCGCGGTGGCGCCGCCGCCGGGAATGCCCAGCGCGAACATCGTCGCCATGGCGCCGCCCTCGGAGGAGGAGTTGGCGGCCTCGGCCGCGATCACGCCCTTGGGGTTGCCCTTGCCGAAGCTCTCGGCGTCGGGCGCGTTGCGCTTGGTCTCCGAATAGGAGATCAGGTTCGAGATCGACGATCCGACGCCGGGGATCGCGCCGATGATCGCGCCGATGGTTGCGCCGCGGAAGATGATCGTCGGATGCGACAGCGCCAGCCTGACGCCGCCGATGATCGCCGAAAAGCTGATCTTCCGGTCGTCCTCGTTCTCGATCAGATAGGTGGTGTTGATCAGGTTCAGAAGCTGGCTCGCCGCCAGCAGCCCCATCATCGCCGGGATCGTCGGCACCCCGTCGAGCAGCCAGGGCACGCCCATGGTGCCGCGGATGAATCCCGCCGTGTTCATGCCGATGGTGCCGAGCAGCACCCCGAAGGTGCCTGCCAGCAGGCCGCGCGCCATCGAGGTGCCCGACAGTGACCCGAGCAGCAACAGCCCCCAGACCGCGATCGCGAACATCTCGAGCGGGCCGAGCTTCAGCACCACGGCCGAGACCGGCACGATCAGGAACAGCAGCAGAACGTAGGACGACAGCGTGCCGATCACCGAGGAGGCCAGCGCCACGCCGAGCGCCTCGTTGTGGCGTCCGGCGCGCGCCATAGGGTAGCCGTCGAAGGTGGTAGCGACCGCCGAGGAGGTGCCGGGAATGTTCATCAGCACCGCCGGGACCGAGCCGCCGAAGCCCGCGCCGGTGTAGATCGAGGTGAGGAAGATGATCGCCGGCAGGAAATCCATGTACAGCGTCAGCGGCAGGAAGATCGCCATCGCCATGGTGATCGAGATGCCGGGCATCGAACCGAAGACGAGCCCCACCATCAGCCCCGGGATCAGGTAAATCCAGGCCGCGGCCGATGAGGTGAGAAGGTCGATCGCCGAGGCGGCGGAGCCGAGATCGAGCATGGGGTCAGAGCACCATCATGGGAAAGGGATAGGGGACCAGCATCTGGTAACCGGTGACCACGAGATAGGCGAAGACGAGCGCGTAGAGCCCGATCACCCACAGGCGGCGTTCGCCGCACAGGTAGAGACCGCAGGCCACGAACACGAATGTCGCAAGGTCGAAGCCCAGCGTTTCGAGCGAGAAGACGAAGGCGCCAAAAGCCATGGCCAGCAGGGCGACGCGGCCCGTCTCGACGCGGCGCGCGGCGCGGATCTCTGGGCGCTCCTCGGCCGGGTCGCGCTTCGGGAACGCCTGCGACAGCACCACCGCCGAAAGGATGAAGACGAAGATCGCGGCGGGCTGCACCAGTGCCAGGTTGCCGGTCTTGAGCGAGGTGCCGCGCGCGTCGATCAGATAGGCGAGGCTGCAACCGGCCATCAGCGCGATTAGCGCGAGATGGCCCCAATCGATCCGGCGTCCGCTGTTCCGAAACAACATGCTGCGTCCTTTCAGCTCGGTGGGGTGTCGGGATGGCACAGCCACCCCGACAGGTGCGGATCAGCTGCCCTGAAGCAGGTCCACATGCTGCGCCATGACCTTGGCGGTCCGCTCGGTGGCCGCGTTCGAGCTTTCGGGCCCGAACCACTCGGTTGCGAGATCCTGCGCCTGAAGGTTCTCGATC
>JBFGEI010000334.1:0-3205 GCA_041580155.1 Limimaricola sp. | reverse complement strand
GCTGCTGTCGATGTTGCGCAGTTCGACCTCTAGGCCGAGCTCTTCCCACCACTCCTTGATCAGCGCCTGGAAGTCCTGACGCACCGCGTTGGTCGAGGTCTGGTACAGGATCGACATCTTCTTGCCGTCCTTGTCGCGCACTCCGTCACCGTCGGTGTCGGTCCAGCCGGCCTCGTCGAGCAGGGCCTTCGCCCGGTCCATGTCCTGCGTCAGGCAGGCGGTGTTGTCGCTGGCGAACATCTCGGGCGCAGGCACCAGGTTACAGGTGGCGCGACCGGCCTCGCCATAGCCGACCTCGACCAGGAGTTCGCGATCGATGGCGATCGACAGCGCCTCGCGGACCTTCGGGTCGGTCAGGAACGGGTGCGGATGCTTGACGGTGGCACGCTCGCCCTCGGGCAGGTCTGGCGACGGGTCGGTCAGGTTCATCTCGAGCCGCTCGACCAGCGTGCCGAAGGCGGTCAGCGCCTCGCCGGCGCCGGCGGCTTCCATGCCGGCGATCACGTCGGGGGCCAGCTGCAGGTTCCAGGCGTAGTCGAACTCACCGGTCTCGAGCACGGCGCGGCCCGCCGCCATCGCATCGCCGCCGCCCTTCAGGGTCAGCGTCGCGAAGGCCGGCTTGGCCGGGTCGCGGTAGTTCTCGTTGGCCACCATCTGGATCACGTCGTTGGGACGGAAATCGGTGACGCTGAACGGCCCGGTGCCAAGCGGCATGAAGTTGGCGTCGGTGCATTCCGGCGCCCGCGGCCCGAGGCAGTCGGCGAACTGCGCGGCGTTGATGATCGGCGATTCGGCCCCGACGAAGGGCAGGTAGGGGTTCGGCATCGGGTAGGCGAAGTTCACCTTGGCGGTCAGGTCGTCGATCACCTCGACCGACTCGACGCCTTCGAACTTCGATCCCTGGGCGCAGCCGCCGCCTTCGGCGGTGCAGTATTCCCAGGTGAACTGGATGTCGCGCGCGGTCACCGGGCTGCCGTCGGACCAGGTCAGCCCCGAGGTCAGCACCCAGGTGATGCTCTTGAGATCCTCGGCGACACCGCCGTTCTCGACCGTCGGGATGCTGTCGACGAGGTAGGGCACCATCTCGCCGGCCTCGTTGTAGCGCACCAGCGGCTCGAGCACGAGGCTCGCCGCCTCGACCTCCTTGGTGCCGCCGGACAGGTAGGGGTTCATGATCGACGGCGCCTGCCAGTAGATCAGGTTCACCTGTCCGTCGGCACCGCGTTCGGCCATCGCCGCGGGGGCGAAGCCGATCACCGCGACGGCGCCCATCAGGGCTGTCTTCAGAGTCATTCGTCTCTCCTTGTTGGGTCGGTCGGCCGGTTGTCCGGCCTTGCGGGCTGTTGCGCCCCGGGCGACGCCGTTGCTTCGGCGTTCATGATTGTCGGGTCGTAGAGGTGGCAGGCGACGCTGCGGCCGGGGCCGACGTCGCGGCTGGCCGGATCGATCCGGTGGCACACCGGCATCACCTGCGGGCAGCGGGTGCTGAAGTTGCAGCCCTTGGGCGGGTTGGCGGGCGACGGCACGTCGCCGGTCAGCACCACCCGGTCCTGCTCGGTGTCGAGCGACGGGTCCGGCTCGGGCACCGCCGACAGCAGCGCCCTTGTGTAGGGGTGCAGCGGTTCGGCATAGAGGTCGTGGCGCGGCGCCAGCTCGACGATCCGGCCCAGATACATCACCGCGACCCGGGTCGCGATGTGCCGCACCATCGACAGGTCGTGGCTGATGAACAGGTAGGTCAGGCCGAACTTCTCCTGCAGATCCTCGAGCAGGTTCACCACCTGCGCCTGGATCGACACGTCGAGCGCCGCGATCGGTTCGTCGCAGACGATGAACTTGGGGTTCAGCGCCAGCGCCCGCGCAATGCCGATGCGCTGCCGCTGGCCGCCCGAAAACGCATGCGGATAGCGCCCGGCGAAGCGCCGGTTCAGCCCGACCGCGTCCATCAGCTCGAGAACTTTCTCCTGCTTTTCGCGGCGGCTGAGCGTGGTGTGCTCGTCCAGCGGTTCCTGGATGATCGACTGCACCGTCATCCGCGGGTTCAGCGAGGCCTGCGGATCCTGGAACACCATCTGCATCGTCGGGCGGATCCGGCGCAGCTGGCGCTGGCTGCTCTGGCCGATCTCGACGCCGTCTATCTTCACCGAGCCGTCGGTGATGTCATAGAGCCGCAGCACCGCGCGGCCGGTGGTCGACTTGCCGCAGCCGCTCTCGCCGACCAGCCCCAGGGTCTCGCCCTCGATCACGTCGAAGCTGACCCCGTCGACCGCCTTCACGGCGCCGCTGTGGCGGCGCAGCAGCCCCGAACGGATCGGGAAGTGCATCTTCAGGTCGCGCACTTCGACCAGCGGCCGGCCCCGCGTTTCGGTGGTCTGATCAGGCATCAAGGGTCTCGGCGCTGTCGGCGTGTCGGGGATCGGCCAGGAAACAGGCCGCGTCGTGGCCGTCGTTCACCGGGTAGCGCGGCGGGTTGGCCTGGTGGCACAGCGCGAAGGCGCTGGGGCAGCGATCGCGGAACGGGCATTTCGACGGCGTCTCGTTCAGGATCGGCGGCTGGCCCTCGATCACCGTCAGCCGGTGCGCCCGGGCCTTGCGGACCGACGGCACCGTGGTCAGCAGCGCCGCGGTGTAGGGGTGACGCGGGTTGCGGAACAGCTCCTTCACCGGCGCGCATTCGGCGATCTGGCCGCCGTACATCACCATCACCCGGTCGGCGATGCCGGCGATCACGCCGAGGTCGTGGGTGATCCAGATCACCGCCATGCCAAGCTTCTGCCGCAGCTCCTTCATCAGCTCGAGGATCTGCGCCTGGATCGTCACGTCCAGCGCCGTCGTCGGCTCGTCGGCGATCAGCACCTCGGGGTCGCAGGCCAGCGCGATGGCGATCATCACCCTTTGCCGCATGCCCCCCGAGAACTGGTGCGGGTAATCCTTCAGCCGGGCGCCGGCGTCGGGTATCCCGACCAGCTCCAGCAACTCCTGCGCGCGGGCGCGCGCCGCGTGCTTGCTCAGCCCCATGTGCTTGCGCAGCGGCTCCATGATCTGGAAGCCGACGCTGAACACCGGGTTCAGCGAGGTCATCGGGTCCTGGAAGACCATCGCGATGTCTCGGCCACGGACCTCGCGGAGCTCCTTGCGGCCCAGCGTGAGCAGGTCGGTGCCGCCGAGCAGGACCTGGCCGCCCGACACGCGCCCCGCCTTGGGC
>JBFGEI010000333.1:0-3239 GCA_041580155.1 Limimaricola sp. | reverse complement strand
AACCTGATGGACCGGGGACGGATGCCGCAGCTGGCCGCCGCGGCATCGGGCGCGATCCGCGGCGCGGTGCTGCAGCCGCAGCCGGACGACACCGTGGCCCGGTTCGACTACGAGAACCATCTGGCGCGGCTGACCGCGCCCGAGCCGAGCTGGCCCGAGGGCACGCGGCGGGTCAGCGAGCTGCGGCTGAGCCTGCGGGTGCAGCAGGCCGGAATTCTGGCCGGGTTCCAGGGGCCGCGGACCGTGCATCTCGATATCGTCGATTATCCCGGCGAGTGGCTGCTCGACCTCGGATTGCTGGAAAAGGATTACGCGCAGTGGTCGCGCGAGGCGCTGGCCAAGCTGGCGCGGCGCGCGCCGGCGATGCCCGAGGCGGCGCGCTTCGCCGAGCTGGTCGCCGCGACGGACCCTTCGTCGACGCTCGACGAACCGGCGGCGCAGGCCCTGGCGGCGGCGTTCACCAGCTATCTGAATGCAGCGCGCGAGGCCGGCTATTCCGACTGCACCCCGGGCCGGTTCCTGCTGCCCGGCGATCTCGAGGGTTCGCCGGTGCTGACCTTTGCGCCGCTGCCCGAAGCGGTGACCGGGCGCGGCAGCCTGCGCCGCGAATGCGACCGTCGCTACGAGGCCTACAAAGCCCAGGTCGTGCGGCCGTTCTTTCGCGATCACTTCGCCCGGATCGACCGGCAGGTGGTGCTGGTCGACCTGCTTGGCGCGATCCACGCCGGACCGCAGGCGGTCGAGGATCTGCGCGGCGCGATGGCCGATATCCTGCGCGCCTTCCGGCCCGGGCGGAACGCCTTCCTGAGCCGGATCTTTCAGGGCCGCCGGATCGACAGGATCCTGTTCGTGGCGACCAAGGCCGACCACCTGCACCACACCCAGCACCCGCAGCTGACGGCGATCACCGAAGCGCTGCTGCGCGATGCCCGCGACCGCGCCGACTTCGCCGGCGCTGCGACCGCGGCGATGTCGATCGCGGCGCTGCGCACTACGGTCGAGGACCGGGTCGAGCACGAAGGCCGCAGTCTCGACGTGGTGCGCGGCCGGCTGCTGGGCAGCGGCCGCCAGGCGGCGCTGCACGCCGGGGCGCTGCCCGACGACCCGGCGCATCTGCTGGCGCCGGCGCGGGCCGGGGCCGGGGCCTGGCTGGACGGCGACTACTCGATCATGAATTTCGCCCCGGCGCGGCTGACGCTGCGCCCCGGCGAGGGGCCGCCGCATATCCGGCTGGACCGGGCGGCGGAGTTCCTGCTGGGCGACCGGCTGTGAGGAGATGGCGATGAGCGATCCGCGCGACGACGACGACCGGCGCCATCGCGGCCCGGTGCTGATCGACCTCGAGGACGGCCCCGAGGCGCAGCCCGCCACCGCGCCGCCGGTGCCCGAGCCGGGGCTGCCGGCCCAGGGGGCCGCGATGCAGCGCGTCGCGGTGCTGGCGGCGCGGCCCCGGTCGCGGCTGGCGCGCTGGTTCTGGTCGGCGCTGGCCGCGCTGCTGGGCTTCATGCTGTCGCTGGCGGCGTGGAACTGGGTGACCGGGCTGCTGGCGGCGTCGCCGGTGCTGGGCCTGGTCGCGGCGCTGCTGACCGGCCTGGTGCTGCTGTTGCTGCTGGCGATCGCGGTCAAGGAGGCGGCGGCGTTCCACCGCCTCGCTCGGCTCGATCACATCCAGCGCGACGCCGCTTCGGCACTGGCCGGCCCGGATCTGGCCAAGGCCAGGTCGGTGGCATCGCAGATCACCGCGCTTTACGCCGGACGCCCCGAGCTGGCGCCGGGACGCGACCGGATGAAGACCCGTGGCGCCGACCTGTTCGACGCCGACGCGGTGCTGGGACTGGCCGAGCGCGAGCTGCTGGCGCCGCTCGACGCAATGGCCCGGCGCGAGGTCGAGGTGGCGGCGCGGCAGGTCGCGACGGTAACCGCGGTGGTGCCGCTGGCGCTGGCCGACGTGGTCGCGGCGCTGACCTCGAACCTGCGGATGATCCGGCGGATCGCCGAGATCTATGGCGGCCGGTCCGGCACGCTCGGGGCCTGGCGGCTGACCCGGTCGGTGCTGACCCACCTGGTCGCCACAGGCGCGGTCGCGGTGGGCGACGACCTGATCGGGTCGGTGGCCGGCGGCGGCGTGCTGAGCCGGGTGTCGCGACGTTTCGGCGAAGGCGTGGTCAACGGCGCGCTGACCGCGCGAGTCGGAGTCGCGGCGATCGAGGTCTGCCGCCCGTTGCCGTTCCGGGTGCTGGACCGGCCGTCGGTCACCGGGCTGGTGCGGCGGGCCCTGACCGGGCTGTTCGGAACGCGCGAGGGCTGATCCCGCGGCGCCCGGCAAAAAAAATCGGACCCGCGGTCGCGGCGCACCGACCCCCGCCATGGCCTTGCCATGCAGGCGTCTGCGGTATTCTGGCCCCGGCCTTGAATCCATGTCGTTATTTCGCGTCCGGATTCATTTTGGAACCTGGCCGGTGTGCCTTCGTTGGCTTGGAGAACGCGAAAGACATGGAAGGAATCGCCACATGAAACTGCTGACTGCAAGCGCCCTCGCCCTGTCCGTTGTCGGCACTGCCGCTCTGGCCGAAAGCCACGCGATGAGCGAAACGCATGCGATGACGAGCGCGGAGCTTTCGTCGAAGAAAGGCGAGCTGATCCGCAGCCGCGATATCACCGGCGGCACGGTCTACACGATCAACGCCGCGGATGACGAAGGCTGGGAGTCGAGCACCGTCTACGACGAGATCGGCGCCGAATGGAACGAGATCGGCGAGATCGAGGACATCGTGCTGTCGCGGGACGGCCAGATGATCGGCATCGTCGCCGAGGTCGGAGGCTTTCTCGACATCGCCGACAAGCACGTGATGATCGCCACCGGCGACGTGAGCCTCGTCGCGGTGGACGACCAGAGCTACGGCTTCGTCACCCGCTTGAACGAAGAGGACCTCGAAGCGCTCGAGGGCGTGGATGAAGGCTTTTGGGACTGACACGGCTTCGGCCCGGGTTTTCCAGACCGATACGAGGAAGGGCGCGGGATATTTCCCGCGCCCTTTTTCGTGGCTCAGCAGAGCTACGGCTTCGTCACCCGCTTGAACGAAGAGGACCTCGAAGCGCTCGAGGGCGTGGATGAAGGCTTTTAGGACTGACACGGCTTCGGCCCGGGTTTTCCAGACCGATACGAGGAAGGGCGCGGGATATTTCCCGCGCCCTTTTTCGTGGCTCAGCGCAGCTTCGGGATGCCGCCGGGCAGGGTT
>JBFGEI010000332.1:0-3247 GCA_041580155.1 Limimaricola sp. | reverse complement strand
TGCATTCCGACGAAGGCGATGCTGCGGTCCTCGGAGGTGTTCCACTTGATGCACCGGGCCAAGGAATTCGGTCTCAAGGCGGATGGCATCGGCTACGATCTCGACGCGGTGGTGAAGCGGTCGCGCGGCGTCGCCAAGCAGCTGTCGTCGGGCATCGGCCACCTGATGAAGAAGAACAAGATCGACGTGGTGATGGGCGAGGCCACGATCCCCGCCAAGGGTAAGGTCAGCGTCAAGACCGACAAGGGCACCGAGGATCTGACCGCCAAGAACATCGTGCTGGCCACCGGCGCGCGCGCCCGCAACCTGCCGGGGCTCGAGGCCGACGGCGACCTGGTGTGGTCGTATCGCCATGCGCTGGTGCCGCCGCGGATGCCGAAGAAGCTCCTGGTCATCGGATCGGGCGCGATCGGCATCGAATTCGCCAGCTTCTACAACACGCTCGGCGCCAAGACGACGGTGGTCGAGGTGATGGACCGGATCCTGCCGGTCGAGGATGCCGAGATCTCGAGCCTGGCCAAGAAGCAGTTCGTCAAGCAGGGCATGACGATCATGGAGAAGGCGATCGTCAAGAAGCTGGATCGCAAGAAGGGCTCGGTCACCGCGCATATCGAGACCGGCGGCAAGGTCGAGACCCACGAATTCGACACGGTGATCTCGGCGGTCGGCATCGTCGGCAACACCGAAGGCCTCGGTCTCGAGGAGCTGGGCGTCAAGATCGACCGCACCCATGTGATCACCGACGAATACTGCCGCACCGGCGTCGACGGGCTTTACGCCATCGGCGACATCGCCGGCGCGCCCTGGCTGGCGCACAAGGCCAGCCACGAAGGCGTCATGGTCGCCGAGCTGATCGCCGGCCAGCACCCGCACCCGGTCAAGCCCGAAAGCATCGCCGGCTGCACCTACTGCCAGCCGCAGATCGCGTCGGTCGGCTATTCCGAGGCCAAGGCGAAGGAGCTGGGCCATGAGATCCGCGTCGGCCGGTTCCCGTTCATCGGCAACGGCAAGGCGATCGCGCTGGGCGAGGCCGAGGGGCTGATCAAGACCGTCTTCGACGCCAAGACCGGCGAGCTTCTGGGCGCGCACATGATCGGCGCCGAGGTCACCGAGCTGATCCAGGGCTACATCGTCGGCCGCACGCTCGAGACCACCGAGGCCGAGCTGATGGAAACCGTGTTCCCGCATCCGACGCTGTCGGAGATGATGCACGAGAGCGTTCTCGACGCCTACGGCCGGGCGCTGCACTTCTAGACGGTCTACGCCTTAAGACGTAACGCCTCTGCCCGGATAGCGGGTGGAGGCGTTTTTCACTATACTTTCCCGTGGGCAACTCGCCCATAGGGAGAAGGTGATGCGTATTTCCGCACTGATCATTGTCGCCGCGCTTGTCGGCGGCAGCGCCAGCGCCGAGACCATGGACCGCGGCCAGATGGTCCAGATCCAGATCCAGCTCGCGGCCCGCGGCTACGATCCGCAGGGCGTCGACGGGCTGATGGGACCGAACACCGCCGCCGCGATCCGCGCCTTCGAAATCGACAACGGCCTGCCGCCCAGCGGCCAGCCCAGCGCGGCGCTGCTCACCCGCCTGTCTTCGGTGACCGCGGTCTCCGCGCCGGCGGTCGTTGCGGCCCCGAAGCCGGTACCCGGCATGCGCATGCGCCTGATCTGGCCGGTGCGCCTTGGCAGCTAGTCGCCCGGTGCCGGTGACGGGTCCGCGGGTGCTGCGCGACAAATCGTGCAGCCCTGCCATGCGTTCACTTCTTGTTCTCATTTGATGGTTGGAGAGTCGGGTCCGAGGCACTATCTTGCGTCCCTGACACTGGTGGGGGCCGAGAATGCCGGAACTGAAGCAGATCGAGGTGCGCGGCGCGCGCGAGCACAACCTCAAGAACATCGACGTGGACATTCCGCGCGACCAGCTGGTGGTGATCACCGGTCTGTCGGGTTCGGGCAAGTCGTCGCTGGCCTTCGACACGATCTACGCCGAGGGCCAGCGCCGCTATGTCGAAAGCCTGTCGGCCTATGCGCGGCAGTTCCTCGACATGATGGAAAAGCCCGACGTCGATCACATCTCGGGCCTCTCGCCCGCGATCTCGATCGAGCAGAAGACCACGTCGAAGAACCCGCGATCGACGGTCGGCACCGTCACCGAGATCTACGACTACATGCGGCTGCTGTTCGCCCGCGTCGGCACGCCCTATTCCCCCGCCACCGGGCTGCCGATCGAAGCGCAGCAGGTGCAGGACATGGTCGACCGGGTGATGGCGATGCCCGAGGGCACCCGCGGCTACCTGCTGGCGCCCATCGTGCGCGACCGCAAGGGCGAGTACCGCAAGGAATTCCTCGAGCTGCGCAAGCAGGGTTTCCAGCGGATCAAGGTCGACGGCACCTTCTACGAGCTCGACGAGCCGCCGACGCTGGACAAGAAATTCCGCCATGACATCGACGTGGTGGTCGACCGGATCATCGTTCGCGAAGGGCTCGAGACCCGGCTGGCCGACAGCTTTCGCACCGCGCTCGACCTGGCCGACGGCATCGCGATCCTCGAGACCGCGGTGGCCGAGGGCGAGGGCGAGCCGGAGCGCTACACCTTCTCCGAGAAGTTCGCCTGCCCGGTCAGCGGCTTCACGATCCCGGAAATCGAGCCGCGGCTGTTTTCGTTCAACGCGCCGTTCGGGGCCTGCCCGGCCTGCGACGGCCTTGGCGTCGAGCTGTTCTTCGACGAACGGCTGGTGGTGCCGGATGTCACGCTGAAGATCGCCGACGGCGCGATCGCGCCGTGGCGCAAGGGCAAGTCGCCGTATTTCCTGCAGACCATCGAGTCGATCTCGAAGCATTACGGCGTGCCGAAGAACGCGCGCTGGAAGGACCTGCCGGAAAAGGTGCAGGAGGTGTTCCTGCGCGGCTCGGGCAAGGAAGAGATCGACTTCCGTTACGACGAGGGCGGGCGGGTCTATCAGGTCAAGCGGCCGTTCGAAGGGGTGATCCCCAACATGCAGCGCCGCTACCGCGAGACCGACAGCGCCTGGGTGCGCGAGGATTTCGAGCAGTACCAGAACAACCGGCCCTGCGGCACCTGCGGCGGCTACCGGCTGCGTCCCGAGGCGCTGGCGGTGAAGATCGCCAAGCTGCACGTCGGCGAGGTCGTCAAGATGTCGATCCGCGAGGCCTTCGACTGGTGCGAGACGGTGCCCGGCAGCCTGACCAACCAGAAGAACGAGATCGCCCGCGCCATCCTCAAGGA
>JBFGEI010000331.1:0-3306 GCA_041580155.1 Limimaricola sp. | reverse complement strand
CGTCATTGTCGGGGACAACGAGGGGGTTGTATGCATTCCGAGGCACATTGCCGACGAAGTCGCAGACGAAGCCATCGAGATGACCTCTTTCGAGGATTTCGTGATGGAGCAGGTTCAAAAGGGCGCATCGACCTTCGGCCTCTATCCGCCGACTGATCCGGCAACCAATGGGAAGTACAGCGCATGGCGACAGGCAAACGGGCGATAGAATTCCCAAAGCAGGCGGCCCCGGCGCGGGCCGCACGCGAGACACGCGACCGGACCCTGGCCGACACGGTCTACGAGAACGTCCTCGCCAAGATCGTGCGGGGCGATTTCCCGGTGGGCGAAAAGCTCCCCACCGAGCATGAGCTCAGCGATGAGATGGGCGTGTCGCGTCCGGTGCTGCGCCAAGCGCTCAAGCAGCTGCGCGAGGACGGCGTCGTGGTGTCTCGTCAGGGCTCCGGTTCCTTCGTGCGGCGCAAGCCAGAGGAGGCGGTGCTCGATTTCGCGCCGATCGGCTCGATCGCCGACATCCAGCGCACCTTCGAATTCCGCGCCGCGATCGAGGGCGAGGCGGCCTATCTCGCGGCGCAGCGTCGCTCCGAGCGCGAGCTTCGGCAGATCCAGCTGGCGCTGGAGGAGCTCGATCGCTGCGTGCGCACCGGCGAGCTTGGCGTCGATGCCGACGAGGCGTTTCACGCCGCGGTCTGCGCAGCCTCGGACAACCACTACTTCATGTCGGCGCGCAACTCGATGAAGGCCAACATCCTCACCGGCCTCAACCTGACCCGCAACCTGTCGCTGACCAAGTCGCAGGAGCGGCTGGCGATGGTGCAGGCCGAGCATGACGCCATCTTCGAGGCGATTTCCGCGCGCGACGCAGAGGCCGCGCGCCGCGCGATGCGCAGCCATATCGAGAACGCCCGACGGCGGGTGTTCGAAGGCGACATCGGTTCTGCGTGATGCAGGCCCCCGCCCAGGCGGGGGCCTTTCGCGGTCAGGCGACCGTCAGCCCATGCGCCTCCATGAAATCGTCGCGGCGCGGGGTGAAGGCGTCGATCAGCGCCCCGGCCTCGAGGCAGATGCAGGAATGCTCGGCGTTCGAGGGGATCAGCATCGCGTCGCCGGGACCCAAGTCGCGCGTCACGCCAGACACGGTGAAGCGGAACAGCCCGGTGGTCACGTAGGTCGTCTGCACATGCGGGTGGCGGTGCGGCAGGCCGCGGCCGTCCTTCTCGAAGCGGAATTCCACCATCATCAGCTCGCGGTCCTCGCAAAGGATGCGCCGCGTCGCGCCGGGACCCGAGGTCATCCAGGCCTCCGGGGTGTCGCTGTTCACTTGCATCTTGGTCTCCTCTCTGGGGGTGGTTGGCCGCGTCACCATCGCGGCACGCGGCGTTCGAAATCGGGGATGTACTTGCGGATCTCGGCGGTATCGTCGCGGTCGCGCAACTCGGTTTCCCGGTACAGCTGGTGCAGCCGCGACAACGCCACCTGGTCGATCTCGACGCCGAGACCGGGACCGCGCGGCACCGCGAGGCGGCCACCCTTGAAGCGTAGCTCGCCGCCCTTGATCACCTCGTCCTGGACCCAGGGGTAGTGGGTGTCGCAGTCGTAGGTCAGGTTCGGCGTTGCCGCCGCCACATGGGTCATCGCGGCAAGGCTGATGCCCAGATGCGAGTTCGAATGCATCGAGATGCCAAGCCCGGCCGCCTTGCAGATACGCCCGAGATGCAGCGCGCCGGTCATGCCCTGCCAGTAGTGGTGATCCGACAGCACGATCCTGACCGCGTTCTTGCGCAACGTCTCGATCATCTGCTCGAAATCGACCACCACGAGGTTGGTGGCCAGCGGCAGCGGGCTGAACCGCGCGACGGCCGCCATGCCGTCCATGCCCGGCGTCGGATCCTCGAGATATTCAAGCACCCCCGCGAGCCTGCGGCTTAGCCGGATCGCCGTGTCGACCGACCAGGCGCCCATCGGGTCGATGCGCAGCGGCGCGGCAGGGAAGGCCTCGCGCAGCTTCAGCAGGCTCTCGACCTCCAGGTCCGGTTCCAGCACGCCGCCCTTGAGCTTGAGCGAGCGGAAGCCGTGTTCCGCCACGATCTGCCGCGCTTCGGCCAGCAGCGTGTCCGGTGTCATAACCTCTCCGAACAAATCCTGGCCGGGCTGCGCCTCGGGTTTGCGAAATTTGTAAAACAGATATGCGCCATAGGGGACCTGGCTGCGCACCGCGCCGCCCAGCAGGTCGCTGACCGGGCGCCCCAGCTGCTTGCCCTGAAGATCGAGGCAGGCGACCTCGAAGGCGCTGTAGACGACGTCGACCAGCCGATGGTCGGCGAGCGCCGTCGGCGCGTTCACCCCGCCGGCGTCGGGCAGCGCTTCCTCGATCCGGGCGCGCAGCTCGTTCAGCGCGTAAATATCAAGCCCATATAGGCTTTCGCTTGCCTGGCGCAGCCCGGCCAGCGTCCGGCGCGCGCCGTAGGTCTCGGAAATTCCGACCAGGCCGGTCTCGGTCTCGACCTCGATGATCGCGCGCAGGAACACCGCCTGGTGCGCGCCCTTGAGATTGACCACCGGCACGTCGGGCACCGCGACGGGGGTGATCTTGACCGATCGAATTTTCACCGCGCCATCCCTTAGGTAGAAGCTTGTTACAAGTTGATTGCCGGTATCTCGGTTAGTTGTCAATATTTGTATTGATCGGTTGTGATGAATCCGCTATCCCTGCTGCCAGTGCTTCACTGCGGGGCCGAATGGGGAGGGGACCATGTCAGGCGTTAGTCTCGATGGAATCGTCAAACGCTATGGGGCGCTCGAAGTCGTCCATGGCATCGATCTGGAAATCGCACCGAAGGAATTCGTGGTGCTTGTCGGGCCGTCGGGCTGCGGCAAGTCGACCACCCTGCGGATGATCGCCGGGCTCGAGGAAATCTCGGGCGGCACCTGCCGCATCGGCGGTCGCGTGGTGAACCGGGTGGCGCCCAAGGATCGCGACGTGGCGATGGTGTTCCAGAACTACGCGCTCTACCCGCATCTGAGCGTCGCCGACAACATCGCCTTCGGCCTGCGCATCCGCCGCACGCCCAAGCCCGAAATCGCCGCCTCGGTGGCCGAGGTGGCCGAGATCCTCGGTCTCACGCCCTATCTGGATCGCCGCCCTGCGGACCTGTCCGGTGGCCAGCGCCAGCGCGTCGCCATGGGCCGCGCCATCGTGCGCCACCCGGAGGTGTTCCTGTTCGACGAACCGCTGTCGAACCTCGATGCCAAGCTGCGCACCCAGATGCGCGCCGAGATCAAGCGCCTGCACAAGCGGCTCGGCGT
>JBFGEI010000330.1:0-3310 GCA_041580155.1 Limimaricola sp. | reverse complement strand
CTCGCGTTCGGTCGCCGCGATCAGCTGTTGCTGGCCCTCGGCGATCCGCTCCAGCACCGGGCGCGCATCGGTGGCGTCGATGCGGTCGGCCAGCCGGGTCATCGCCCCGGTCAGCGCGCCGAGCTGCGCTTCGCTGCGGCCGCGGCCGGTTTCGGCGCGGGTCATCGCCTGGCGCAGCTCGTCGATCTGCTCGGCCAGCAGGTCGACGACCTGCGCCACCGCGCCGGATTCGCCGCCGGCGCCTTCGTCGCCCGACGAGTAGCCCAGCCGGGTGATCGTCGAGAGCCACTCTTCGAGCTCGCGGTAGAACCGGTTCTGGCCATGCGTCGCGAACAGCTCCAGCAGCCCGACCACCAGCGACCCGGCGAGGCCGAGCAGCGACGACGAGAATGCCGTGCCCATGCCGCCAAGCTGGCGTTCCAGCCCGACCTGCAGTCGCTCGAAGATCGCGGTGCCGCTTTCGCCCTCGGCCGGGTTCAGCGACCGGATCGTGTCGACCAGCGCCGGGACGGTGGTGGCAAGGCCGTAGAAGGTGCCCAGAAGCCCGAGGAAGATCAGCGTATTGGACAGGTAGCGGGTGATTTCGCGATCCTCGTCGATCCGCTGGCCGACGGATTCGAGGATCGAGCGCGACGAGCTGGACGACAGCTGCATCTGCGCGCCGCGCGACCGCAGCAGCGTCGCCAGCGGCAGCAGCAGCGCCGGCGCCGGGCCGGTCTCGCGCGGGTCACGGGCGAAGGCCTCGATCCAGTGCACCGAGCGCATCAGCGCCACCACCTGGCGGAAGCAGGCCAGCACGCCGAGCACGAAGAACAGGCTGATCGCGCCGTTCAGCCAGGGGTTCGACATGAAGATCGTGCGGAACACCGGGAACGCCAGCACCAGCCCCGCCGCGACCAGCGCCAGCGCGATCAGCATCGAGCTGATCTGCCGCACCGGCTGCGAGAACTGCGGTTGCGCCTTGGCTTTCCTAGGCTCCATTGCGGACCCGATCCTGATGTTCTGTTATTGCAGAAAGAATAGGCATCGACCCTCGGAAGCCAACCGGAATCGCCGGCGCGCGGGGATTGCCGCGGCGCTGTTGCTAGGCGCCCGCCTTCAGGCTGCGGACCCGGTCGACCAGCCAGGCGAGGTCGGGGTCGTGCACCCCCATGCTGGTCAGGTGTTCGGCGGTGTTGAACAGGTATTCGTCGTTCGGACCGCGGCCGCCGATCGCGCCGGCGATGCGCCGCGCCTGGGTCTCAAGATCGTAGGCGCAATACTGCACATGGCCGGGGTCGATCACGTAGGTCAGCGCCTCGACCGTCCGGCCGTCGGTTAGCGCCAGCGGCAGCCGCCGTTCGAGATAGGCCGAGGACACCAGCTCGCGGGCACGCAGCATCTCGGTCACCGGCGCTTCTTCGCCGACCGCGACGCGCAGCGCCAGCCCGGTGCAGACCGCCCCAGGTGCGGCGTCGAGTGCCAGCACCAGACCGGGCGTCTCGGGGCTGCCACGATGGTGGATCGACGACATGCAGAAGCTGCGGTGCCAGTCGTCGAGCCGCGCGACGACGATCTCGACGGGGGTGAAACCCGGGTTCCAAAGCAGGGACCCGTAGCCGAACACCCAAAGTTGCGGCGCGTGCTGGTCGGACATGCTGGCTCTCCTAGGTCGGCGCTTGTAGACCCCCGATCCGGGTAGCACCCGTTCCGGGGCGGGCGAAAGGGCCAAGCGATGCGCTTCATTCTGATTTTCGTGGCTGTGGCCGCAATGGCGTTCGGCGGCTGGTGGGTCCTGGGCAGCCGCGCCGTCGACGACCGGCTGGCCGAGATCACCGCGCAGCTTCGCAGCGAAGGCTGGCAGGTGGACTACGACACCGACGGCACCGGCGGCTTTCCCTACCGGTTCGACACCGAGCTGCGCGACATCGCGCTGGCAACGCCGGATGCCAGTTTCGGCTGGCAGACGCCGTCGCTGCGGGTGCTGGCGCAAAGCTACCAGCCGAACCGGCTGATCGCGCTGGCGGCGCCGGGGCAGACCGTGACGCTGCCGGACCAGCAGCTTGACCTGGTGGCCGAGGACCTGCGCGCCAGCGCCGGCGTCGGCCTGTCGCAGGATCTGCCGCTGTCCGACCTGACGGTCGAATCCGGCGCCGCGCGGATCGTGTCGTCGCAGGGCTGGGAGCTGGCGCTGACCCGGCTGGTCGCCGCGCTTCGCGCGACCGAGACCGCGACCGACGCGGGCACCGGCTACGATCTCTACGCGCTGGCCGAAGACATCGCGCCTTCGGCCGAGCTGCTGGCGCGCTACGACGCCAATGCCGTGCTGCCCGAGCGGATCGGGACGCTGAGCATCGACGCCGGGATCATGACCGACCGGCCGCTCGGGCTGCAGGCGGCGGGCACGCCGCTGCTGCAGAGCCTGGCGCTGCGCGGGCTGACGCTGGATTGGGGTCCGGTGGCGCTGACCGGCAGCGGCGATCTGACCGCCGATGCCGAGGGCCGGGCCGAGGGCAGCATCACCCTGCAGGTCACCGGCTGGCAGCTGCTGGTCGACCTCGCGGTCAGCTCCGGCGCCCTGCCCTCGGGCCAGGCGATGCTGCTGCGCGGCGTGCTGCAATCGATGACCGACGATGGCGACGTGCTCGAGGCGCCGATCAGCTTCGACGGCGGCCGGATGTCGCTTGGCTTCGTGCCGCTCGGGGCGGCGCCGCTGCTGCGCTGACCTCTAGCGGCAGTAGGCGCCGCTGCGCTGCGGCGCGGTATCGAAGTGAAAATGGTCGTGATGCGCCGAGTTGGCATCGGGGCCAAGCACCGTGCCGAACGGGCCGCAGGCGGCGCGGTGCATCTGTTTCAGCGTCGCCCCCTGCGGCCCCCGCCAACCGTCCGAAACCGTGATCTCGGCGCCGCTCTGCAGCCCGATGGCGGCGATGTCGACGGCGTGGCCATAGGCATGTTCCGACAGCTGTTCGCCGGGTTCGTGGTTGCGCGACCGACAGACGTAGCTGCCGGCGATGCGCAGCGATGCGATGCCGCCGCCGATACCGGACACCGCCGGGGCGGCGCCGACCACGATCCACTTCTGCAAGGCGCGCGCGGTGTTGCAGTCGACCACCACGGCGGTCGACAGCTTGACGCCGCTGACCGCGCGCAGCTGAACCGGGTCGACGACGCCGCAATCGCCCGGCCCGTCGATCGACGCGACGTGGCGACCGTCGAGCCCGGGCACGCCGCACAGAAGACCGGGCTGGTCGGGCGGCGGCGCCGCGGCGCGGATCGTCGGTTGCAGCGCCTGCTTCATCACCTTCTGCAGCGGCCGTGGCGCCGGGCG
>JBFGEI010000329.1:0-3319 GCA_041580155.1 Limimaricola sp. | reverse complement strand
GTCGACCGACGCCGCGGTGGCCGCGGCGCTTGCCGCGCCGGCGCCGGCGCCCGACACCGTCGCCGGACCGACCGCCGCGGTGATCGCCGCCGCCGAGCCGTCGCTCGAGGACCCGACCGCGGCGCAGGCCCCGACCCGGCGCCCGGCGCTGCGCCCGGTGACGCTGCGCCCGGCCACCGCCGCCGCCGCCGCGACCGCTGCCGCGGAGGCCGCCGCGGCGCCGCTGCCGCCGGTGACGGTCAACACCGCCGAGATCCCGGCAGGTACCAGCCTGGTGCAGCTTGGCGCCTTCGAATCGCCCGAGATCGCCGGCCAGGAATGGGCCCGGCTGACCGAGCGCTTCGGCGAGCTGATCGGCGACCGGCAGCGCCTGGTGCAGGAGGCGGTCAGCGGCGGCCGCACCTTCTTCCGGCTGCGCGCGACCGGCTTTGCCGACCTTGCCGAAGCGCGTCGCTTCTGCTCGGCGCTGGTCGCCGAGGATGCGGCCTGCATTCCGGTCGTGGTGCGCTGATGACCAGCGCCGCGATCTTCGGCCCCGCCGGCGCCGACCTCGGCCCCGACGAGGCGGCGTTCTTCCGCGACGCCGACCCCTGGGGCTTCATCCTGTTCGCCCGCAACATCGACACCCCCGACCGGCTGCGCCGGCTGACCGCGGCGCTGCGCGAGGCGGTCGGCCGCGATGCGCCGATCCTGATCGATCAGGAGGGCGGCCGGGTGCAGCGGATGCGCGCGCCGCACTGGCGCGAGTACCTGCCGGCGCTGGACCAGATGGCGCGGGCGCGCGACCCGATCCGCGGCCAATGGCTGCGCAACCGGCTGATCGCCGACGAGCTGCACGCCGTTGGCATCGACGGCAACTGCGCGCCGCTGGCCGATCTGGTCGAAGCCGACACCCACCCGGTGCTGCGCAACCGGCTTTACGGCAGCGATGTCGACACCGTGGTCGCCGCCGCCCGCGCCGCCGCCGACGGGCTGCTGGCCGGCGGCGTGCTGCCGGTTCTCAAGCACATCCCGGGCTACGGCCGCGCCAGCGTCGACAGCCACAAGGACCTGCCGCGCGTCGCGGCGCCCGCCGCCGATCTGCGGGCCCGCGATTTCGCGCCGTTCCGGGCGCTGAACGACATGGCGATGGGGATGACCGCGCATATCGTGTTCGAGGATCTCGACCCGGCGCAGCCGGCGACCACCTCGGCGCCGATGATGCGGCTGATCCGCGACGAGATCGGCTTTCGCGGGCTGCTGATGACCGACGACCTGTCGATGGAGGCGCTGCGCGGCACGATTCGGACCCGCGCCGCCGACAGCATCGCCGCCGGTTGCGACCTGGTGCTGCACTGCAACGGCGACCGCGCCGAGATGGCGCAGGTCATCGCCGGCTGCGGCGTGATGACCGCCGCCGCGCAGGACCGCGCCGCCGCGGCGCTGGCGCAGCGCCGGGCTCCCGATCCCGCCGAGATCCCGGCTCTGGTCGCCGAGCTCGACGCGCTGCTGGACGAGGCCGCGTGATGGCAGAGCCCGCGCAGGACACCGGGTCTGTCGCCGAGCGGCTGGCCGCCGAGGCGCTGATCGTCGACGTCGAGGGCTTCGAGGGGCCGCTCGACCTGCTTCTGGTGCTGTCGCGCAGCCAGAAGGTCGACCTGCGGCAGATCAGCATCCTGGCGCTGGCGCGGCAGTATCTCGCCTTCGTCGACCGGGCCCGCAAGCTGCGCATCGAATTGGCCGCCGACTACCTGGTGATGGCGGCCTGGCTGGCGTTCCTGAAATCGCGACTGCTGCTGCCGCCGGACCCGACGGAACAGGGGCCGTCGGGCGAAGAGATGGCGGCGCATCTCGCGTTCCAGCTGGAACGGCTGGCGGCGATGCGCGACGTCGCGGCGCGGCTGATGGCGCGCGACCGCAAGGGCCGCGACTTCTTCGCCCGCGGCATCCCCGAGGACATGACGGTGCACCGCACCGTGGCCTGGACCGCGTCGCTGCTGGACCTGATGCAGGGCTACGCGCGGATCCGCACCCGCGACGACTTCCGGCCCTTCGTGATGGACCGCAAGAACCTGATGACGATGGAACAGGCGCTGGACCGGATGCGGCCGATGATCGGATTCGCCGGGATCTGGACCGATATCTCGTCCTATCTGCCGGACGGCTGGGACGGCGATCCGTCGCGCCGCCGCTCGGCCACCGCCGCGACCTTCGCGGCGTCGCTGGAACTGGCCAAGGAAGGCCGCATCGAGATCCGCCAGGGCGACAGCTTCGCGCCGATCGAGATCCGCAGAAAGGAACGCGCGCGTGACTGATCCGCAAGACGACCCGCAGAGCGCGCTGCTGTTCGAGGTGCCGACCGAGGCCGAGCAGGAGCGCATGGTCGAGGCGATCCTGTTCGCCAGCGCCGAGCCGGTGACCCTGGCCGAGCTGACGTCGCGGCTGCCCGAGGGCTGCGCCCCCGCGGCGGCGCTCGAGGCGCTGCGCGCGCGCTACGCCGGCCGCGGCGTGGTGCTGGTCCGGGTCGGCGAGGCCTGGGCGTTCCGCTCCGCGCCCGACCTCGGCCACCTGATGCGGGCCGAGACCGTCGAGACCCGCAAGCTCAGCCGCGCCGCGATCGAGACCCTGGCGATCGTCGCCTACCACCAGCCGGTGACCCGGGCCGAGATCGAGGAGATCCGCGGAGTCTCGGTCAGCCGCGGCACCGTCGATCAGCTGATGGAAATGGGCTGGATTCGGCTGGGTCGGCGCCGGATGACCCCGGGCCGGCCGGTGACCTTCGTGGTGACCTCGGAATTCCTCGACCACTTCGGGCTCGAGACCGCGCGCGACCTGCCAGGGCTGAAGGAGCTGCGCGCCGCCGGGCTGCTCGACAGTCGGCCACCGCCCGAGGATGGGGCCGAGGACGGGGCCGGCGACCCTGGCCAGGACCAGATGTTCGGCAACTGATCCAAGGCGTTGCAGGCGCAGTACCACGAATGCTGCGCGCCTTGTAAACACTTCGTTAACACTCTCCTGCGAGTCTCGCGCCCTGACGCACGGCGCCGTCCTGGCGGCCGCGAGGCGGGACTGGGTGACATGGCGATCGAGACAGCGCGCCGGCTTTCGGCTCAGAGCTTCGGCGAAGTCCGCGCGGCGCTGGTCCTGGCGCGGCGGATCGGGCGCAGCCGACTCTGGCTGGCTGGGCTGGCGGCGCTGATCAGCGTCGCGGCGCTGATCGGCTACCTGGTCGACTACCGCCCGCTCTACGTGCCGATGGCCGACGCCCCCGCCACCCATCCGCTGACCGCGATCGCCGGGCTGCTGCTCGCGGTGGCGCGACTGCTGCCTGGCCGGGATG
>JBFGEI010000328.1:0-3347 GCA_041580155.1 Limimaricola sp. | reverse complement strand
GTGCAGCCACTTCGACATGTAGCCGAGCTTCACGAAATTGCGGAAATCCTCGATCGTGGCGTAGCGCCGGCCGCCCTCGGCGGTGCGCACGAACGGCGGGCCGTAGACCGGCGCGAGGACCAGGTTGTTGCCGCCGATCTCGACATTGCGCTCGGGATTGCGGGCGTGCTGGGTGAAGCGCGCCGGCGCGGTCTGGCACAGCTTGCGCGCCAGCCCGCGCGGAATCCGCACCCGTTCGCCGTCGATCATCGCCCCCGCCGCGCGCCACAGGTCGAGCGCGGCCGGGTTGTCGACGAAGTTGACGCCGATTTCCTCGAGCACGGTTTCGGCGTTGTGCTCGATCAGCTTCAGCGCCGCCTCGTCGAGCACCTCGAAATTCGGAATGTTGCGCTCGATGAAGCGGGCGGTCTCGACGCTTACCGCGGTCCGTTCGGCCCGTCGCGCGGCACCGCCGCCGCCGCGTCCCCGCCGTGCCGCCCCGCTGCTTGCCTCTGCCACTTCGCTCATCGTCCCTGCCTTTCGCGCATCTCGGTGCTCAGGTGATAACCGCCGCGTCGCGGTCGCCTTGCGAGGTTTGCGCCCCTTGAGTGGCGAAAGCGACATGCGCGGCGCAACGGGGCGCGAAAGTGACGTTCCCGGTCTTGCGCGACATCGGGTCCGGGCCTATTCGCTGCGCATGACCGAGCATAGCACCCAGCACCAGCGCCTTCTCATCGTCGACTTCGGGTCCCAGGTGACGCAGCTTATCGCGCGCCGCCTGCGCGAGCTGAACGTCTACTGCGAAATCCACCCGTTCAACGCGATCGACGATGCCTTCCTCGACGCCTTCGAACCGCAGGCCGTGATCCTGTCCGGCGGCCCGGCCAGCGTGCCGGATGCCGGCAGCCCGCGGCCGCCGATGCGGATCTTCGATCTCGAGGTTCCGGTGCTCGGCATATGCTACGGCCAGCAGGTGATGATGCAGATGCTGGGTGGCGAAGTGCTGCGCGGCGACGGCACCGCCGAGTTCGGCCGCGCCTACGTCCAGCCCGAGGGCGAGGCCACCGATCTGCTGCGCGGCTGGTTCATCGAAGGCCGCGAACAGGTCTGGATGAGCCACGGCGACCACGTCAGCAAGCTGGCCCCCGGCTTCGAGGTCTGCGGCACCTCGCCGGGCGCGCCCTTCGCGATCACCGCCGATCTCGAACGCCGGTTCTACGCGGTGCAGTTCCACCCCGAGGTGCATCACACCCCGCACGGCAAGACCTTCCTCGAGAACTTCCTGCACATCGCCGGCTTCACCGGCGACTGGACCATGGGCGCCTACCGCGAAGAGGCGATCCGGGTGATCCGCGAGCAGGTCGGCGACGCCAAGGTGATCTGCGGCCTGTCCGGCGGCGTCGATTCATCGGTCGCCGCGGTGCTGATCCACGAGGCGATCGGCGACCAGCTGACCTGCGTCTTCGTCGACCACGGGCTGCTGCGCGAGGGTGAGGCCGAGCAGGTCGTGACGATGTTCCGCGACCATTACAACATGCCGCTGATCCATGCGCAGGAAGAGGACCTGTTCCTCGACGCGCTCGACGGGGTCAGCGATCCCGAGATCAAGCGCAAGACCATCGGCAAGCTGTTCATCGACGTGTTCCAGAAGCACGCAGCCGAGGTCGGCGGCGCCACCTTCCTGGCGCAGGGCACGCTCTATCCGGACGTGATCGAGAGCGTCAGCTTCTCGGGCGGCCCGAGCGTCACCATCAAGAGCCACCACAACGTCGGCGGCCTGCCCGAGAAGATGGGTCTGAAGCTGGTCGAGCCGCTGCGCGAACTGTTCAAGGACGAGGTCCGCGCGCTTGGCCGCGAGCTTGGCCTGCCCGACAGCTTCATCGGCCGGCACCCGTTCCCCGGACCCGGCCTCGCGATTCGCTGCCCCGGCGAGATCACCCGCGAAAAGCTGGCGATCCTGCGCCGCGCAGACGCGGTGTTCATCGACCAGATCCGCAAGCACGGTCTTTACGACGAGATCTGGCAGGCCTTCGTGGCGCTGCTGCCGGTGCGCACCGTCGGCGTGATGGGCGACGGCCGGACCTACGACTACGCCTGCGCGCTGCGCGCGGTCACCTCGGTCGACGGCATGACCGCCGACTACTACCCGTTCACCCACGAGTTCCTGGGCGAGACCGCGACCCGGCTGATCAACGAGGTGCGCGGCATCAACCGCATCACCTACGACGTCACCTCCAAGCCGCCCGGCACCATCGAGTGGGAATGATCCTGTTTTTTTCTGGACTGCCACAAATATTTCGCATTAGTTAATTCGAGCGGCGCCCTTGGTTCAATGCCTTGGGCGCCGTTTTTCATTGGCTCGCGCGCGCTGCAATGCCGACGCGCGCCGTCAAGTTTTTCAAAGGTTCGACATGTTCACGAGAGTCTTTTCGTTTTGGTTTGTCCTATTCGCGCTGTGCTTCGTCGGAGTTTGGCTTGGGTCTCTCCTGCAGGACATCGTTGCCTACAGCTCCACCCCGCCCAATTTTGACTCGATGATCTGGATTCTCGAACTCGACGCCGAGATGGTGCTTTTTTCCTGGCTGTCGTCTCTTGGCTTGTTTCTTTGCAGCATCCTTCTTCTGCAGATCGCATCGGACCAGCCCCGGTCATCTAAGAGAGCAATTGCCTATTGGACCGCGCTCGGACTGATTTTTTTCTATCTCTCCGCAGATGAAACGGTTTCGCTCCACGAAAGGCTTCACGGGCCGGCGAGCAATCATTTTGATAGCGTGGGATATTTCCATTTTACCTGGGTGGTCATCGGCGCACCGATCGTCGCGATACTGGGCCTCTGTTTCGTCCCGTTTCTCCGCAGCCTGCCCAGCAAGTTCGCAGGGCTGATGATCCTATCGGGAGCTCTCTATGTCGGCGGCGCCATCGGCATGGAAATGATCGGCGGCAACCTCACCTACTCCACAGGCAACGAGAACTTCGTCTATCGCCTCGTCGTCCATATCGAAGAAGGCCTGGAGGCCGCGGGCATCCTGACCTTCGCAGCAACCCTGCTATTGTACAGATCCGACGCCGACCTCGCGAAGCACGAGGTCGCGAAGACGGCGCGGCAGTCGGCCTGACGCCGACCGGCGCGGCGCGGGCGCCGGGCCGGCTACGCTCCCGTTGACGGGGGCGCGTTCTCTTCCTGGTACGGTCGCATCCTTTCCGGCCACGGCGATCCCGCTGGCGCAGGCCTTCGTGCCCGAGCTTCACTTCGCCGCCCTGGCCGACCCTGCTGTCACCGCGGCTGCCTCGCGAACCATCGACCGCGGTGCCGGTGGTCGCGGCGGCGATCGGCCCCAACGGCATCCTGTCGCTGGCCTCGGCCGGCC
>JBFGEI010000327.1:0-3379 GCA_041580155.1 Limimaricola sp. | reverse complement strand
GCCCGGCCAGAGGCCTGATCCGCGCCGCCCTGGCCCGGGCGATGTCGACCGCCATCACGAATTCGGCCTCGCGGTCCTCGGACAGCCGGCGCCGGCCCTCGTCGACCGCCTGCTCGAAAGACACCGCCGGCCGCCGGGTCAGCAGCACGGTTTCCAGCGGCACGAACTCGCGCGCCGCCACCGCCTTGCGCACCGCGATCACGTCGGCCTCGGCCACCTGGCCGAAATCGCGTCGGGTCAGCCAGACCCCGACCCAGGCGTGGCCGTCGGAGAACAGCACCGCCGGGTTCAGCCCGGCCGCTTCGAAGGCGGCGGCGACCAGCAGCGCGGTATCAAGGCAGGTCGCCAGCCCCTCGGCACGGATCCGGCCCGGGCCGCGGATCTTCTGCCCGGCGCTCTCGAAGGACGCCGGCGGCACCGCATAGCTCAGCCCCAGCGCGGTCGCCGCCGACCAGATCGCCCCAGCCAGCATCCAGGCCCGGCCGGGATCGCCGGATTGGTAGCCGTCGAGCGCGCCGTCGTGGCCGGCCGCCTCGAGCAGACCCGACGCCGTCTTGAGAAGCCCCGCGACCACCGGGTCGTTCGGCGCCACGAAGGCCGCGAGCAGTCGCGACATCTCGGACAGCCCGCCCCATTCGTCGCGGGCCAGCAGGTCGATCGGGTGCCGCGCTTCGGCCAGCAGGTCGCCGCCGGCGCGCAGCTCGAAGCCCAGCGCGCCGATCTCGGCCTCGTCGAGCCCCGACAGCCGAACCGGATCGAGCGGCGTCGTCAGGTCACCGATCGCCGTGGCGCCGGGCGACAGCCGGTCGATGACCCAGGTCCTGTCGCGCAGGATCGGCGGGTCCGACCGCAGCTGCAGCGTGACGTCGTGCAGCGCCTCGGTGCCGTGGTTGTGCAGCACCAGCCGGCGGATCACCGCCACGTCGTTCTGCGCCGAGGCAAAGTTGACCCGGCCGGCGGTCTCGGCCTCGATCGTCAGCAGGCGGCGGTCGGCGGCCGGCATTGCGTCGGGCGTGACTTCGGGCGGGTTCGTCATCTGTTCTCTCCTGCACACGGGCGGACATGAATCCAATTGCCGCCCGGCGTCAACCGCTCCGGCACTTCCGAAACCTCTGGAATCCAACCGCTAACCGGCGCTGCGCGGCAGGCTGCCGACGCGCTTACCGGCGCTGCCGCGGTGCAGCGCCTCGGGGAACGCCCGCGACCGGACCGGCCGGAGCCGCCTGTGGGCAGATCGCCCCGACCGCGCGCGTCTCGGGCGCGGCGTCGACCAGCGCGCCGCGGGCCATGTCGGCCACCCGTTCATCGCGCGACCCCGGCGGATCGCGACCCGTCCGGCCCCGCCTTGCCGGGGCCGCAGAGCCGGCACGGTCAGCCGGCGCGGTTCAGCAGGAGGCAAGTCTCGCTGTTAAGAACGCCGCTTATTTCCCTGATATCGTTAAGAACCTTGTCGAACTCGGCAAGCGACTCTGCCTCGATCCGGGCGACAAGATCCCAAGCGCCATTGGTGGTGTGCAGATCGGTGATCTGCCGCATTCTGCGCAGCTTGGCGATCACCCCGCGCGCCAGCGGCCCCTGCAGTTCGATCATCATCACCGCCTGCACCAGATCGTCGGTCCCGGGTCCGCCCAGCTCGACGGTAAAGCGCCGGATCCTGCCGCTGCGCAACAGCTGGTCGAGCCGCGCCGACACCGTGGCCCGCGCCAGCCCGAGCTCGGCCGCCAGCGTGGTGATCGACACCCGCGCGTCCTGCCGCAGGCAGGCGATCAGCCGTCGGTCGGTCGCGTCGAGATCGGACATGGGGGTGCGCCTTTCCTGCGGCTGTGGTCGGCCGGACCCTAGCCGCGGGCCACGGCGGCGCGCAACTGCCCGGCGCCCGGCCACGCCCCGCAAAGCGCCGTCCGACGGCGCCGGCGCCGCGCGGGAAACGACCTGCAACTGCCTCTGGACAAGCCTGCGGGTGCTTGCTCTACATCGGGCGGTTTGTCGTCTCGGGAGGTCGTGCTGGCCGCGGCCACCCTGAGTTGCATCCCCACATAACAGGGAGAAGTTCGTGGATCGTCGTTCATTCATCACCAAGGCCGGTCTCGGCGCCGGCGCCGTGGCGCTTGCCGCCCCGGCCGTCGCCCAGGGCAACATCACCTGGCGCATGGTCACCACCTGGCCGAAAAACTTTCCCGGTCTCGGTGTCGGCGCCCAGCGTCTGGCCGACCGGATCACCGCCGCCTCTGGCGGCCGGCTGACGATCCAGGTCTATTCGGCCGGCGAATTGGTGCCGCCGCTGCAGTCGCTCGACGCGGTGATCGATGGCACCGCCGAGATGTCGCATTCCGCCGCCTACTACTGGCAGAACAAGTCGGCCGCGCTGAACTTCTTCACCGGCGTGCCCTACGGCATGACCTCGGGCGAGCTGTCGGGCTGGATGCGCCATATGGGCGGCCAGGAGCTGTGGGACGAGGTCTACGACCAGTTCGGCGTGCAGGGCTTCCTGTCGGGCAACACCGGCACCCAGGCCGGCGGCTGGTTCCGCAACGAGGTCACCGGTCTCGACAGCCTCAAGGGCCTGCGGTTCCGCACCCCGGGTCTTGGCGGTCGGGTCTGGGAGAAGCTCGGCGTCACCGCGACCAACATGGCCGCGGGCGAGATCTTCCAGGCGCTGCAGTCGGGCACGCTCGACGCGGCCGAATTCGTCGGCCCCTACAACGACCTGGCGCTCGGCTTCCACCAGGTCGCGCAGAACTACTACTTCCCGTCCTTCGTGGAGCCGGGGCTCGCCACCGAGCTGGTGGTCGACAAGGCGAAGTACAGCGAGCTGCCGGACGACCTGAAGGCGATCATCCGCGACGTGGCGCAGGCCGAGTACGACCAGGTCGCCTCGGACTTCGCCGCCAACGACCCGCGCGCGCTGAAGACGCTGGTCGAAGAGCACGGCGTCAAGGTGCAGCAGTTCCCCGAAGAGGTGCTGAAGGCCGCGGCCGACGCCTCCAAGGAGGTTCTGACCGAGCTGCGCGACAGCGGCGACGACCTGACCAAGCGCACCACCGAGAGCTTCATCGAGTCGCTCAAGCTGCTGCGCACCAAGGCGCAGACCGCGGACGCCAACTTCATCCGCGCGCGCGAGCAGTATTTCGAGATGTGATCTCGACCTCCTCGCAGAGCGAGAAAGCCCGGATCGAAAGATCCGGGCTTTTTCGTTCCGTTTGGCGCGATCCGCAGTTGTTACAACACGGTCGGCAGCCAGGTCACGATCTGCGGGAAGGCGAAGAGCAGCGCGATCCCGATCACCTGAAGCAGCACGAAGGGGATGATGCCGCGATAGATCGCCGAGGTCGGCAGGCTGTCCGGCGCCACGCCGCGCAGGTAGAACAGCGCAAAGCCG
>JBFGEI010000326.1:0-3383 GCA_041580155.1 Limimaricola sp. | reverse complement strand
GCCGCAAGGGTCGCAGCGTCGGCGTAGTAGTTGCCATCGTGATGCGCCACCGGCACCTGCAGTTCGGCGCCCTCGGCGTAGCCGCGGGTGAAGGCGCTGTCGCTGGTGGCGACGCGCAGCGGCACGGTCTTGCAGACGAAGCGGATGCCGGCGTTGCGCATCAGCGCGCCGGGCAGAAGCCCGGTCTCGGTCAGCACCTGGAAGCCGTTGCAGACGCCGAGCACGTAGCCGCCGCGCTCGGCGTGGGTGATCACCGCGCGGCAGACCGGCGACTGCGCCGCGATCGCGCCGCAGCGCAGGTAATCGCCGAAGGAGAAGCCGCCCGGCACCGCCACCAGATCGACACCGCGCGGCAGACCGGCGTCCTTGTGCCAGACCATCTCGACCTCGGCGCCGGCGGCGCGCAGCGCCACCGCCATGTCGCGATCGCAATTCGATCCGGGAAAGACGATGACGGCAGCCTTCATGGCGGGATCCTCAGGATGGGGCCGGCGCCAGGCACCGGAGCTGGTCAGGGTGCCGCGCCAGGGCGGCGGAACGGGCGGCCGAAGGCCAGGTCGGCGGTGGTGCCCTCCCCTGCAACCACCGCCGCAACGTCCCCGGCGCTCAGCCCTGAGGCGAGCGCCAAGCGGAACGTAGCTCTGTTGCACCCGGCAGACCCGGATGCGCGCCACCCCGCGAGCGGAGCGGCGAAACGCCGTCAGCTCAACTCGAGCTTGTAGCTTTCGATGACCGTGTTGGCGAGAAGTTTCTCGCACATCTCGGTGACTTGGGCTTCGGCACGGGCCGGATCGGTCTCGGCGAGGTCAAGTTCGATGACCTTGCCCTGCCGCACCCCGGACACGCCGTCGAAGCCGAGCGCGCCAAGCGCGTGGCGCACCGCCTCGCCCTGCGGGTCGAGAACTCCGGACTTCAGCATCACCTGCACCTTTGCCTTCATGCGCGGCGCTCCTTCTTGATCTTGACGGACATCGGCAGCGCCGAGGCTCAGTTGATCAGCGTCGGCCGCGGCCGATGCGTGACGTTGGACGGCAGCACGCCAAGCCGGCGCGCCACTTCGGTATAGGCATCGGTCAGCGAGCCGAGGTCGCGGCGGAACACGTCCTTGTCGAGCTTCTGGCCGGTCTCGATGTCCCAAAGCCGGCAGCTGTCGGGCGAGATCTCGTCGGCGACGACGAGGCGCTGGAAGTCGTTGTCCCAGACCCGGCCGATCTCGATCTTGAAGTCCACCAGCTTGATGCCGACGCCGTGCATCACGCCCGACATGAAGTCGTTCACCCGCAGGGCCAGCGCGACGATGTCGTCGAGATCCTGCTGCGACGCCCAGCCGAAGGCGATGATGTATTCCTCGGGGACCAGCGGATCGCCGAGCTTGTCGTCCTTGTAGGAGAACTCGATGATCGGCCGCGGCAGCGGCGTGCCCTCTTCCATGCCCAGCCGCTTGGCCATCGAGCCGGCGGCGAAATTGCGCACGATCACCTCGAGCGGGATGATCTCCACCTGACGAATCAACTGCTCGCGCATGTTGAGCCGCTTGATGAAATGGGTCGGAACGCCGATCGACTGCAGCCCGGTCATGAAGAACTCGGACAGCCGGTTGTTGAGCACGCCCTTGCCCTCGATCACCGCCTTCTTCTCGGCGTTGAACGCGGTGGCGTCGTCCTTGAAATACTGCACCAGGGTGCCCGGCTCGGGGCCTTCGTAGAGGATCTTCGCCTTGCCTTCGTAAATCTTCTTGCGACGTGCCATGCGATCTCCACGGATTCAACGTATGCCATCCACCTCCGGGCTGGAGGCCCGCCGCCCTCGCGGCGAAAGCGACGTAGCGTACGGTCTGCCCGGGTCATAGTGGATGGCCCCCTTGCGGGCAAGCGTTGCCGCGGCATATCGTGGTTGTCATGACAGCATGACATCGAAAGGCTCGCCGCATGACACTCTTCGACGAACGCGAACACGCCTTCGAAGCGAAATTTGCCCATGATGCCGAGATGCAGTTCCGCGCCGAGGCGCGGCGCAACAAGCTGCTCGGGCTCTGGGCCGCCGGTCTGCTGGGCAAGTCGGAGGCTGAGGCCGAGGCCTATGCCCGCGAGGTGATCAAGTCCGATTTCGAGGAAGCCGGCGACGAGGACGTGTTTCGCAAGGTAAGCGCCGATCTCGGCGACCTGTCGGACGAAGAGCAGATCCGCGCCAAGATGGCCGAGTTGAAGATCGAGGCCAAGGCGCAGTTGCTGCAGGAAATCTGACGCCCGGCGCCGCCGCGCGCCGACCGGTTTGCCGGCGCCCACACGGCGCGGCTTAACCCGGCTTTCACTCCGATGTTGATACAGCTGGGCGCATCGCCGCGGCAGTATCCCGGCCCCCTGACAAGGAGCCGCCGCCATGTCCCTGCCCCCGACGCCGAACCAAGGCGGCCCTGCCCGGCCGCGGCTGCCGCGCCGCGCCGGCCGCATCGCCGCGCGGGCGCTGCCGCTCGTGGCATTGCTGCTTGGCGTCACGGTGCTGGCCGACCGGCTGCAAGGGGTCGAGATCGAACCGGTGATCCCGGCGCTGGCGGCGCTGGCGCCGGTGCAGTGGATCGGGGCGCTGCTGCTGACCGCGATCAGCCTCTGGGCGGTCGGGCAATACGACGTGGTGCTGCACCGCGCGATGGCCAGCGGCGTCGCACCGGACCGGGCGCGCAAGGCCGGGACGAAGGCGACGGCGCTGGCGCAGACCATCGGCTTCGGCAGCCTGACCGGGGCGCTGGTGCGCTGGCGCAGCCTGCCCGATTGCGATCTGTGGACCGTGACCCGGCTGTCGCTGCTGGTCACCCTGTCGTTCTTCGCGGCGCTGGGTCTGGTGGTGGCGGTGGTGACGCTGAGCCGCTCCGGCGACTGGATCGCCGCCGCCACCGTCATGGCGCTGGCCGGGCTGCTGATCAACCGGCTCGGGCCGCTGCCGGGCCTGCCCGAACTGCGGCCCGGAACCGCGCTGCGGCTGATCTTCTGGACCGCGCTTGACACCTGCGCCGCCGGGCTGGTGCTGTGGCTGCTGCTGCCCTCGGGGCTGGCGGTCCCGGTCGGTGCGGTGGTCACCGCCTACCTGCTGGCGCTTGGCGCCGGGCTGCTGTCGCAAAGCCCCGGCGGCGTCGGCGCCTTCGAGCTGTGCCTGCTGGGGCTGCTGCCGCAGGTCCCCGACCCGGCGCTGATGTCGGCTATCATCGGCTACCGGATCATCTACCACCTTCTGCCGGCGGGCATCGCGCTGCTGCTGCTGATCCGCCCGGGCCGGCCGATGCCGCGGCCTGCGCTGCTGCTGGCCGATGCCGGGCCGCGGCTGCGCGCGCTGGCCCGGGCGCCGCATTCCGAATGGGGCCTGGCGCATCAGGGCGCCGACATCCTGGT
>JBFGEI010000325.1:0-3422 GCA_041580155.1 Limimaricola sp. | reverse complement strand
TGCTGAACCAGATCGCCGAGGCGCTCGAGAACCCGATGGTGATGCTCGCCTGACCGGGCCGCGCGCGGGTCTGCCCACGCGCCTGCCGATACGAACGGGGCCGCGTCTCGCACCGAGACGCGGCCCCGTGTCATGTCGCGCTGCCCGTCGCGGCAGGCCCCCCGCCGCAGGCGGCCGCGCGGCACGCGCGGCGCGGCCCAACGGGATGAGCGCCGCAGGCGCGAAGACGGGCGGGAGCGCGTCGGGTCGGACGCCGGACAGCCACCGGCCGCAAAGACCCCGCCGCACCGGCCGGCGTCAGTCGCGAAACTCGCCCTTGAGGATCTGGTCCATCGACACCGACGGCTGGTCGCAGCCGGCCTCGCCGACGATCCGCGCCGGCACCCCGGCGACGGTCTTGCACGGCGGCACGTCCATCAGCACCACCGACCCGGCGGCGATCCGCGAACAATTGCCGACCTTGATGTTGCCAAGCACCTTGGCGCCGGCGCCGATCAGCACGCCGTTGCCGATCTTCGGGTGCCGGTCCTCCTCCTCCTTGCCGGTGCCGCCCAGCGTCACCGAATGCAGCATCGACACGTTGTCGCCGACCACCGCGGTCTCGCCGATCACGATCGAATGCGCGTGGTCGATCATTACGCCGCGGCCGATCCGGGCCGCCGGGTGGATGTCGACGCCGAAGGTCTCGCTGACCCGCATCTGCACGAAGAACGCCAGGTCCTTGCGGCCCTGCTGCCACAGCCAGTGGCCCAGCCTGTAGCACTGGATCGCCTGGTAGCCTTTGAAATAGAGCAGCGGCTGCAGGAAGCGGTGGCAGGCCGGGTCGCGCTCGAACACCGCGACAAGATCGGCGCGGGCCGAGGCCGCGAGATCCGGCTCGGCCTCGTAGGCGGCGTCGATAATTTCGCGCAGGATCTGCGCCGACATCTCGTCCGACGCAAGCTTCAGCGAAATCCGGTAGGCCAGCGCCCGCTCGAAGCTCGCGTGGTGCAGCACGCCGGAATGGATCAACCCGCCCATCAGCGGCTCGGCGGCGATCGCGGCCTCGGCCTCGTCGCGAATCCGGCTCCACACCGGATCGAGTTCGGTCACCTTGACCTTCGGTGTCGCCATGGTCGCGGTCTCCTGATCTGGCATCCAGTCTACCCATGTAGGGTGTTTGCGCCAAGATCAAAGCCGGCCGCCGCCGTCAAGCGCGCCGAGCAGCTGCCGCAACGCCGCAAGCTGCGCCGCGTCGATCACCGGCCCCAGCGGCAGCTGCGGATGCCGCATCGCCGCCGCCATCAGCGACCCGTCGCCCCAGCGCGGATGCGCCAGGCCGCAGCGGCGCCGATAGCGGTCTGCCGCCCGCGCCTCGGCGACCAGACGCCGCGCCAGCGCGCCGCGCCGCGGTTCGGGCACCGCCAACATCGCTCGCGCCGCTTGGTCGAGATCGCCGGGCAGCAGCGGCCGCATCAGCCCGCCACCGTCACCGTCGAGACCGGCCCGGGGCCGAAGGCCTCGGACAGCTGCGATACCTCGACCTCGAAATCGCCGGCCACATCGTCCGCCGCCCGCTGCGCCGCGTCGTAGCTCCATCGGGGCGCGGTCACCTCGGCCTCGCGGCGCAGCAGGCCGCCCTGGGTGACCCGGACAAGGTAGCGCTCCTCGGCCTCGGACAGCGGCACCTCGCGCCCGGACCAGCTGTCGCCGCCGATCCGGCTGCGACGGATCCAGCTGACCCCGACCAGGCCCTGCTGGTCGATCCCGGCCTTCAGATGGCAGACCGAATAGGGCCGCAACCCGATGCCGTCGAAGCCGCGGACCCGGTGCCGGTAGCTCGGGTCGTCGATCGGCCGCCGCGCCGGGCCGAAGCGGTAGTGCCGCTCGAGCCCGCGCGCCGAGTCCGGCAGCTCGATCTGCTGCGGCACACCGTCGAGCAACACCAGCCGCGACCCGGCGGGCCAGAACGGCGGCAGGACGCCGTCGGTTCCGGCCTGGCCGCGCAGCCGCTGTCGCAGATCATAGACCCCAGGCGCCACCAGCTCGGCCTCGGCGAACTGGAATACCTCCCACAGGTCGTCGTCGCCGCTGCCGATCGCCACGACATTGGCCCCTGCCAGCACGTCGTCCGGGCTGGCCGAGGCCAGCCTGCCGCGCGCCAGCCTGACCCGCAGCGCCGGGCCGCGGTCCCAGATCCCCGCGCGGGCCGCGGCCAGCGGCCCCAGCGTGGTGCCGATCGTCGCCGCCTGCGGCTGCGTCAGCTTCAGCCGGTAATCCGCGTCGCCCGGCGCCCCGAGCAGCGCGACGGTCCCCGGCCAGGGCCGCGCCGTCGCCGCGAAATGCGGCGCGTGCGGCACCTCGTCGCCGGTCAGCAACGGCAGGTCGAGAAACACCGCCTCGACCGGCATCGGCGGCAGCACCGGCCTGGCCGGCGTCGGGTCCTCGGCGGCCTCGTGCGGCTGGTACAGCCCGGGCTCGACCCGGACCGCCTCGATCGCCAGCGATCCGGTCTGCTCGACCCGGTCGATCCGCCAGGCGCCGCAGCCGCCGCCCTGGTGCATCAGCACCACGTCGCCGGCCCCCAGCCCCATGCAGGATGGCGGCAGCGCGAATTCCGCGGTCTCGCGCGCCAGCCGCGCTTCGGCCAGCCAGCGTTCGGCGATCCGCAGCGCCTCGGCGCGGGTCAGCGCCAGCGGCAGGTCGCTGCGCGATACCGTCGGCGCCGCGTCGCCCGGGAACACCGCCTCGGCGCTGGCCACCTCGTAATCGCCGGAGGTCTCGACGAAGCCGATCCTGACCCGTCCGGCCAGCTCGGCCTCGGCGGCGCGGCCGATCTCGAGCACCGGCGCGCCCGGCTCGATCTCGACCAGCCGTTCGGGATCGAGGCTGGCGACCGGCAGCCCGTCGCGGCTGCGGAAGACCAGCACTCCGTCGCGCTCGATCGCGTCAAAGCCATAGGCGAGCATCAGCGGCTGCAGCGCCGCCCGCGCCGAGCCGGTTTCCTCGACGACGTAGCCGCGCACCAGCCCCCACAGATGCGAGGTATCGACCCGGGTCACCCCAGCGCGAGCGCAGATCTCCTCGACCACCGCCGACAGCGGCCGCGCCGAGCTGCGCCCGGTCAGCCAATGGCCGCGCGCCCAGTTGTCGCCATCGCTCCAGGTCTCCGCATCGGCCGGGAACCACGGGTGCGGCCGCGCGTCCCAGGCCCAGACCAGCATTCGCGCGGTATCGACCATCGGCGCGTCGTAGACCTCTGACACCGGGTTCTCGGCGGGATCGGCGAAGTGCCGATGGATGGCGCGCAGGTACTGCATCTGGATGAAGTCGTCGCGGTAGCCGCGCGAATGATGCGGCAGCGACGATTCCGAGGATTTCGGATCGAGGAACTTGTTCGGCTGGTTGGTGCCGCGATCGACGGCGGCGCAGCCGATCTCGGT
>JBFGEI010000324.1:0-3433 GCA_041580155.1 Limimaricola sp. | reverse complement strand
GGTGCCGCACCGCGACGCGGCGCCGATCGTCACCGAGGCGCTGACCGAGATGACGCTTGGCTTCGGCGGCGCCCAGGGCGAGATCCACGCCGGGCTGACCCGCCCGGCCTGTTCGCGGGTGGTGGCGCAGCACCCCAAGGGCACCGAGATCCGCAACACCCGCCAGCTCAGCCTGGTGTCGGCCGAAGAGCTTGTCGCCATCGCTGCGACGATGGGGCTCGAGGCGCTGGACCCGGCCTGGCTCGGGGCGTCGGTGGTTGTCGAGGGTCTGCCCGACTTCAGCCATCTGCCGCCCTCGGCGCGGCTGCAGGCCGACAGCGGCGCGACGCTGGTCGTCGACATGCAGAACCGGCCCTGCCAGTATCCGGCGATGACCATCAAGGCGGCGCATCCCGGGCAGGCCGCGGGGTTCAAATCGGCGGCCAAGGGCAAGCGCGGAGTCACCGCCTGGGTCGAACGCGAGGGCGTGCTGCGGATCGGCGCCCAGCTGCGGCTGCACCTGCCCGACCAACGCGGCTGGCAGCCCGGCTTCATCTGACCCCCCACTCGGCGCGGCCGACGCGTCGACCCGTGACCCAGGCAGGAGACCAGCATGAGCCAAGGCACCGACATCGAGATCGCCCGCGCGGCGAACAAGCGCCCGATCCAGGAGATCGGCGCGGCGCTGGGGATCGGCCCGGAGGATCTGCTGCCCTACGGCCACGACAAGGCCAAGGTGTCGCAACGGCTGATCGAACGGGTGCAGGACCGGCCGAACGGCAAGCTGATCCTGGTGACCGCGATCAACCCGACCCCGGCGGGCGAGGGCAAGACCACCACCACGGTCGGTCTTGGCGACGGGCTGAGCCGGCTGGGCCGGAAGACCGCCATCTGCATCCGCGAGGCCTCGCTCGGGCCGAACTTCGGGATGAAGGGCGGCGCGGCGGGCGGCGGCCGGGCGCAGATCGTGCCGATGGAAGAAATGAACCTCCACTTCACCGGCGATTTCCATGCCATCACCAGCGCCCACAACCTGCTGGCGGCGATGATCGACAACCACATCTACTGGGGCAACGACCTGGATATCGACACCCGCCGGGTCTGCTGGCGCCGGGTGGTCGACATGAACGACCGGGCGCTGCGGCAGATCACCTCGAGCCTCGGCGGCGTCGCCAACGGCTACCCGCGCGAGGCCGGCTTCGACATCACCGTCGCCTCGGAGGTGATGGCGATCCTGTGCCTGGCGCGCGACCTGCAGGACCTGCAGCGGCGGCTTGGCGACATGATCGTCGCCTACCGGCGCGACAAGACCCCGGTGCACGCCCGCGATCTCAAGGCCGACGGAGCGATGACGGTGCTGCTGCGCGACGCGATGCAGCCCAACCTGGTGCAGACGCTGGAACACACCCCGGCCTTCGTGCACGGCGGCCCCTTCGCCAACATCGCGCATGGCTGCAACTCGGTGATCGCCACCACCACGGCGCTGAAGCTGGCCGATTACGTGGTGACCGAGGCTGGCTTCGGCGCCGATCTCGGGGCCGAGAAATTCATGAACATCAAGTGCCGCAAGGCCGGCATCGCGCCCGACGCGGTGGTGATCGTCGCCACGGTCCGGGCGATGAAGATGAACGGCGGCACCGCCCGCGAGGATCTCGGCACCGAGGACGTGGCGGCGGTGCGGCACGGCTGCGCCAACCTCGGCCGGCACATCGCCAACATCAAGGGCTTCGGCGTGCCGGCGGTGGTGGCGATCAACCATTTCGACGGCGACACCGAGGCCGAGTTGCAGGCGGTGCGCGACTACGTCCACGCCCAGGGCTCCGAGGCGGTGCTGTGCCGGCACTGGGCCGAGGGCGGCGCCGGCGCGCTCGACCTGGCGCGGCGGGTGGTCGAGCTGGCCGAAAGCGGCGCCGCCGCCTTCGCGCCGCTCTACCCCGACGAGATGGGGCTGTTCCAGAAGATGGAGACCATCGCCAAGCGGATCTACCACGCCGACGAGGTGCTGGCCGACAAGTCGATCCGCGACCAGCTGCACGGCTGGGAGGCGCAGGGCTATGGCCACCTGCCGGTCTGCATGGCCAAGACCCAGTATTCGTTCTCCACCGATCCCAACCTGCGCGGCGCGCCGGTTGGCCATTCGGTGCCTCTGCGCGAGGTGCGGCTGTCGGCCGGGGCCGGCTTCGTGATCGCGGTCTGCGGCGAGATCATGACCATGCCGGGCCTGCCGCGGGTGCCCTCGGCCGAGGCGATCCGGCTGGATGCGCTTGGCCGGATCGAGGGGCTGTTCTGAGACCCGACTCTGTGGGAGAAGCGCCGCGTCGATCGCCGCGCCCCAGCACGGCGCCCGGCACCAGAGGCTGCGAGGGACTGCGCGAGATGGATGGTGATACCCGGTTCGAGTCGATGGCGGAGCTGCGCGTCGGAATCGACGCGCTCGACGTCGCGCTGGTGCGGCTGCTGGCGCAGCGGTCCCGGATGATCGAGCAGGCGATCACCCTGAAACCGGCGGAAAACCTGCCGGCGCGAATCCCCGAACGGGTGCAGGACGTGCTCGACAAGGTTCTTGCGCAGGCCGAGGTCGAAGGGCTGTCGCCGGTGCTGGCCGAGAGGCTGTGGCGCGAGATGATGGAGTTCTTCATCGCGCGCGAGGAAGAAGTTCTGGGGCAGGGAGCACCTAAATGAGCGCGACGATCATCGACGGCAAGGCCTTCGCGGCCGAGATTCGCACCCGGGTCGCCGGCCACGTAGTCCGGCTGCGCGAGATGCATGGCGTCACCCCCGGTCTCGCGGTGGTGCTGGTCGGCGAAGATCCGGCGAGCGAGGTCTACGTCCGCTCCAAGGGCCGGATGACGGTCGAGGTCGGGATGCAGAGCTTCGAGCACCGGCTGCCGGCCGAGACCTCCGAGGCCGATCTGCTGGCGCTGGTCGAGCAGCTCAACGCCGATCCGTCGGTGCATGGCATCCTGGTGCAGCTGCCGCTGCCGGGCCACATGAACAGCGATCTGGTGATCAACGCGATCGACCCGGCCAAGGATGTCGACGGCTTCCACGTCTCGAACGTCGGGCTGCTGGGCACCGGGCAGAAGGCGATGGTGCCCTGCACCCCGCTGGGCTGCCTGATGATGCTGCGGCACCAGCTGGGCGACCTGTCGGGGCTGAACGCGGTGGTGATCGGCCGGTCGAACATCGTCGGCAAGCCGATGGCGCATCTGCTGCTGGGCGACAGCTGCACCGTGACCATCGCGCACAGCCGGACCCGCGACCTGCCCGAGCTGGTGCGTCGCGCCGATATCGTGATCGCGGCGGTCGGCCGGCCGCTGATGGTGCAGGGCGACTGGATCAAGCCGGGCGCCACGGTGATCGACGTCGGCATCAACCGGGTCGCGGCCGAGGCCGGCAAGACGCGACTGGTCGGCGATGTCGATTTCGACGCGGCGGTGCAGGTCGCCGGCGC
>JBFGEI010000323.1:0-3435 GCA_041580155.1 Limimaricola sp. | reverse complement strand
TCAGATACTTGCGATTTCAAAGAGCGTCGAGACAAACATACCGGATGCGCCCTAACTTGCGGCGCGCCCGCCCGTCTGCCTCAGAATTTCCGTCCACCGTCCCGGGCCCCGACTTTCGCCGCCGCCCCGTCTGGCGCCCCGTCGTGCATCTCTGCGCCGCCGGTGAGGGGCTATCTAGGGTTAGCGGTTCCGACTCGCAAGCGGTTTTTGCCCGATGCTGGATAAAATCTTAACTTTCTCGGAACCGTTTCGCCGCACGCCGCCGCAACACCCTGTTTCACAGGGGTTTCGTCCACATCATGCGCAGACCCTGCCCTGCCAGGCCGCTTGGCTCTCAGCCGGAGCGCTGCAGAATCTCGGTCAGGACCTCGACGGAAAGCGGGTAGCGGTTCGCCGCCATCGACGACGAGGCCTGCGACTCGCAGGCGATCTCGTCACGCTGGTTGGCATCCAGCGCCGCAAGGCGGGGCAGCCCCCAGTCGTCGATGCTCTGGCGCAGCCGGTCGATCGGATCGCCGGTGCCGCCCAGCGCCGCGCCGATCCAGCCTGCGACCTCGTCGTGCCGGTCGCCCGGGTCACCGGCCTGCCGCGCTGCCTCGGCGTTGGCGCGCAGCACCTCGGGCAGCAGCCGTCCGCACAACGCGCCATGCGCCGCACCGGTGTGCCCGCCCAGAACCCCGGCCAGCCCGTGCACCGCGCCCAGCCCGGCGTTGGCCAGGGCCAGCCCGCCGACCAGGCTGGTGAAGGCCAGCTCGTCGCGGGCCTCAGGGTCCTCGACCTGCATCAGCCGCGCCAGCGCCCGCAGGCCGCGCGGGATCGCGTCGCGCACCAGCGCATCGGTCAGCGGCGTCGCCCGGTGCGACAGGTAGGGCTCGATCGCCTGCGTGATCGCGTCCAGCCCCGAGGCCAGCGTCACGCCGCGCGGGCAGCCGTCGGTCAGCCCCGGATCGACGATCGCCAGATTGGCCAGCATCCGGTCGTCGCGCAGCGACACCTTGCGGCGATGCTCGGGCAGCGCGATCACCGCGTTCTTGGTCACCTCGGCGCCGGTGCCGGCGGTCGTCGGCAGGGCGATGAACGGCAGCGGCGCCGCATCCAGCGGCCGGCCCTCGCCGACCACCTCGAGATAGGCCATCGCCGGGCGCGATGCCGGGATCAGCGCTGCCGCCGCCTTGCCCAGATCGATCGCCGACCCGCCACCGATCGCCAGCACCACGCCTGCCGTCGCCGCCCGCCCGGTCGCGACCGCGGCCTCGAGCTGGGCCAGGTCCGGTTCGCCGTGGGCGCGGATCTCGGTGACCTCGGCGCCGGACTGCCGCAATTCGGTGGCCAGGCTGTCGGCGAAGCCGACCGAGCCGCCGCGCACCAGCAGCACCCGGTCGCCGAAGCCGCGCGCGGCCTGCGCCGCCCCGGCGGCCCGGCCCCGTCCGAAGGAAATCCGCCCGGCGGTGAGAAAGTCGAAGCCCTGCATCGCGGTCACACGCTCAGCGTGGCTGCGACGGCGCGCTTCCAGCCGGCGTAGCGGGCGTCGCGATCGCTGGCCTCCATCGCCGGCTCGAAGGTCCGCTCCAGCGCCCAGGCCTTGGCGAAGCCGTCGCGATCCGGGTAGATCCCGGCCTGCATCCCAGCCAGCCATGCCGCGCCCAGCGCCGTGGTCTCGCGCAGGTCGGGCCGGTCGACCGGCGCGCCGATGATGTCGGCGAGGAATTGCATCGTCCAGTCGCTGGCGCTCATCCCGCCGTCGACCCGCAGCGTCGCCGGGGCGCCGGTCTCCTGCCAATCGGCGTGCATCGCCTCGAGAAGGTCCCGGGTCTGGAAGCCGACGCTTTCCAGCGCGGCGCGGGCCAGTTCGGCGGGGCCGGTGTTGCGGGTCAGGCCGAACACGGCGCCGCGGCAGTCGGCGTCCCAGTAGGGCGCGCCGAGGCCGGTGAAGGCCGGCACCATGATCACGCTCTGGTGCGGGTCCGAGGCTTCGGCCATCGCTTGGGTCTCGGCGGCGTTGCCGATGATCTTCAGCCCGTCGCGCAGCCATTGCACCACCGCGCCGGCGATGAAGATCGACCCTTCGAGCGCGTAGGTCGGGGCGCCATCGAACTGGTAGGCGATGGTGGTCAGCAGCCGGTTGTTCGACGCCACCGGGGTGTCGCCGGTGTTGAGCAGCGCGAAGCAGCCCGTGCCGTAGGTCGATTTCAGCATGCCCGGGGCAAAGCAGGCCTGGCCCAGCGTCGCCGCCTGCTGGTCGCCGGCGACGCCGAGGATCGGGATCGCCCGGCCAAGATGCGCAGCCTCGGCGGTGCCGAACGCGCCGGCGCAGTCGCGGACCTCGGGCAGCATCTGCATCGGGATGTCGAACAGCTTGCAGATCGTGCTGCTCCAGCCGCCCTTGTGAATGTCGTAAAGCAGCGTCCGGCTGGCATTGGTCGCGTCGGTGACATGCGCGGCGCCGCCGGTCAGGTTCCAGATCAGCCAGCTGTCGACGGTGCCGAACAGCAGCTTGCCGTCGCGGGCCTTGTCGCGGGCGCCGTCGACGTGGTCGAGGATCCACTTCAGCTTGGTGCCCGAAAAATACGGGTCGAGGATCAGCCCGGTCTTGCCGGTCACCATCGGTTCGTGGCCGGCGTCGCGCATCTCGCGGCAGAAGCCCGCGGTGCGCCGGTCCTGCCAGACGATGGCGTTGTGCACCGGGCGGCCGGTGTCGCGGTCCCAGACCACGGTGGTCTCGCGCTGGTTGGTGATGCCGATGGCGGCGATGTCGGCGGCGTCGAGCCCGGCCTTGTCGATCGCGGCGCGGCAGGTCGCCAGGGTGGTGCTCCACAGGTCGTCGGGGTCGTGCTCGACCCAGCCGCTGTCGGGGAAATGCTGCGGGAATTCCTCCTGCGCCAGCGCGACGATCTTCATCTTCGCGTCGAAGATGATGGCGCGGCTCGAGGTGGTGCCCTGATCGATGGCGAGGATATGGGTCATCGGAGTCTCGTCGGTTCTGGCTTCGGAAAACGGGCCGGGGGCTGCTGCCGCCCGGCCCGCATCGAAGGGTACCGGGGCCCGAAGGCCCCGGCGGTCACGGGTTTACTGCCAGGACTTGATCAGCTCTTCGTAGCTGATGGTCTGCGGCTCTTCGTCTTCGTTCTCGAGCTTGGGCTTCGGCGAACCCGGCTGGTCGAGCCAGTACTGCGGATCCTGCTCTTCGTTCAGCACCGGGCCGAGATCGCCCTGGATGCCGGCCCGCTCGAGCCGCTCGAGCACCTGCTCCTGCTGCTCGCAGAGGCTGTCGAGCGCCTCCTGCGCGGTCTTGGCGCCGGACGAGGCGTCACCGATGTTCTGCCACCACAGCTGCGCCAGCTTCGGGTAGTCGGGGATGTTGGTGCCGGTGGGCGACCAACGGACCCGGTCCGGCGAGCGGTAGAACTCGACCAGGCCGCCGAGGCTCGGCGCGCG
>JBFGEI010000322.1:0-3451 GCA_041580155.1 Limimaricola sp. | reverse complement strand
GGCTCGAGGCGGCGGCCGGCAAGCTGGCGGCGCGGCAGGCGGCGCGCGACGCGGCGGCCCGTGCCGAGTCGGCGCTGGCGGAACACGCCGCGGCGGCGCAGGCGGCCGGCGCGGCGCAGGCCCAGTCCGACGCGGCGCTGCAGGCGGCGCAGGACCGGGCGGCGCAGGCACGGAAGACGGCGGAGGCGGCGGCGCAGCGGTACAACGCGGCGCTGCGGGCCGAGGCGGCGCGCGGCGCCAGCGACCGCCGTCTCGAGCTTGCCGACAGGCTGGCCCGCGCCGAGGCGCAGGACGCGGCAATAGCGGCGGATCGCGACGCCGCCGGTCGCGGTCCGGACGGCAAGGCGCTTGCCGGGCTCGAGGCGCTGGCGCAAGAGCTGGCGGTCGAGCAGCGGCGCCGAGAGGCGGTCGCGCCACGGGTCGCGATCCGCTACGACGCCGGCGTCGCGGCGCGGGTGCTGATCGACGGGACCGAGCTTGCCCCGGGCGCCGACATGGCGCTGCCCGACGGCGCGGTCCTCACCCTGCCCGGCCTCGGCGAAATGACGGTCCGCAGCCCCGATGCCCGCGCCGATGCGCTGCGCGCGGCGCAGGCGGCACTGGACCGGGCGCTGCGCGATCTCGACTGCCCGACGCTGGCCGAAGCCCGACGTCTTGGCGTGGTGCGGCACGAGGCCGAGGCGCGGATCCGCGACGCCACGGCGCACCGCGCGGCGATCGCACCGGGCGGGCTGGTGGCGCTGCGGGCGCAGATCGAGGCCCTGCCCGCCGCCGCACCCGACACCGCCGAGATCGACGACCCGGCACAGGCCCAGGCCGCGGCGGAAGCGGCGCAGACCGCGTTGACCCGCGCCGACGCGGCGCAGGAGACGGCGCGGCTGCAGGCCGAGCGCAACCGCGAAAGCCGGATCAGGGCCGAGGTCGCCGCCGAAACCGCGCGCGATGCCGCCGACGCCGCGCGCGCCGCGCTGCCCTCGCAGGCGGCGCAGGATGACGCGGCGCTGACCGACGCCGAGACCGAGGCCCGCGCCGCGCTGTCCAGGGCCGAAGCGGCGCATCTGATGCTGGAACAGGCGGCGCCCGACCGCGACGCCGCCGAAGCCGCGCTGGCCCGTGCGATGTCGGTGCGCGACAACGCCGAGGCCGACATCGCCCGGCTGGACCGCGAGGCCGCGGCGCTCGACACCACGATCGAGCTGCGCTCCGGCGAGGGCGTCGAGGAAGAGCTGGCCGATGTCAGCGCCCGCCGCGCCGCGGCCGAAACCCGGCTCGCGCAGCTGCAAACCGAGGTCGAGGTGCTGCGAACGCTCGAGACGGCGCTCGACGGCGCCCGCGCCGCGGCGCGCGACCGCTACTTCGAACCGGTGATGGCCGAGCTGCGGCCGATGCTGCGGCTGCTCTGGCCCGAGGCCGAACTGGATTTCGACGGCGACAGCGTGCTGCCGGTGGCATTGATCCGCGATGGCCAGCGCGAGGCGCTGGACCAGCTGTCCGGCGGCACCCAGGAACAGGTCGCGCTGCTGGTCCGGCTGGCCTTCGCGCGACTGCTGGCGGCGTCGGGCCGGCACGCGCCGGTGATCCTGGACGACGCGCTGGTGTTCACCGACGACGACCGGATCGAACGGATGTTCGACGCGCTGCACCGGCTGGCCGGCGATCTGCAGATCATCGTGCTGAGCTGCCGCCAGCGGGCGTTCCGCGATCTCGGCGGTCGCAAGCTCGGCTTCGCGGCGGCGTCGCAGAACCAGCCGGCCGAGGGCTGAGCCGGAACGCGAACGGGCGGGACCTTTCGGCCCCGCCCGCCCTGTCGTGCAATGTCGTCGATCAGCCCTGGCGGGCGATCAGCGCGCCGTTCGGGCCGAAGGTCACCCAGCCGTCGGTGACGGTGGCGTTGCGCGCGTAGAGCACCTCGCCGAGGTTCGCCAGTTCGAGCTCCTGCGGCTTGGCCGACAGGTTGAAGGCGCAGGCCAGGGTGTCGCCGCGGCGGAACGCCAGCACCGGCTCGGCGGTGTCGAGGAACTCGGTGCGGCCCTCGCGCAGCTCCGGGGTGGCGCGCCGCAGCCGCAGCAGCTCGCGGTAGGTCTCGAGCACCGAGCCCGCGACTCCGTCCTGGGTGTCGACGGCGCGCGCCGCCTGCTCGGGCTTGACCGGCAGCCAGGTCTTGTCGCGCTGCGAGAAACCGGCGTGCGGCGCGTCCTTTTCCCAGACCATCGGGGTGCGGCAGCCGTCGCGGCCCTTGTCCTCGGGCCAGTAGGTCAGACCGGCCGGGTCGGTCAGCTCGTCGTAGCTGAGTTCGGTGTCGGTCTGGCCGACCTCTTCACCCTGGTACAGGCAGATCGAGCCCTCGAAGCTGAGCAGCATCGCCGCCGCCAGCTTGGCGACCTCGTCGACGCTTTCGCCCTTGTCGGCCCAGCGGCTGGCATGGCGGATCACGTCGTGGTTCGAGAACGCCCAGCACGGCCAGCCATCCGGTGCCTGGCGGAAGAATTCGCCGATCTGGTGGCGGAAGTGCTGCGCGGTGAAGCTGAAGCCCAGCATCTCGAAGCTGTAGGCCATGTGCAGCTTTGACCCGGTGGTGTATTCGCCCATGATCTCGATCGCGTGGTGGCTTTCGCCGACCTCGCCGACCAGGGTGCGGTTGTCGAACTCGTCGAGCAGCGCCCGCATCTTGGTGAGAAAGCCGAGGTTCTCGGGCTGGTTCTTCGAGAACAGGTGATACTGCATCTCGTAGAGTTTCACGTCGCGCTTTTCCTTGACCCGGAAATCGGCCGGATCGTCGCGCAGCAGCTTGTCGTGGAAGTAGAAGTTCACCGTGTCGAGCCGGAAGCCATCGACCCCCCGCTCGAGCCAGAACCGCATGGTCGAGAGCAGCCAATCCTGGACTTCCGGGTTGTGGAAGTTGAAATCGGGCTGCTCTTTCAGGAAGTTGTGGAAATAGTACTGCTGGCGCCGCGGCTCCCACTCCCAGGCGATGCCGCCGAAGATGCCCTGCCAGTTGCTTGGCGCGGAGCCATCGTGCTTGGGGTCGGCCCAGACGTACCAGTCGGCCTTGGAGTTGTCGCGGCTTTTGCGGCTTTCCTCGAAGAACGGGTGCTTGTTCGACGAATGCGACAGCACTTGGTCGATGATCACCTTGAGCCCGAGTTCATGGGCGCGCGCCACCATCGCGTCGAAATCGGCCAGCGTGCCGAAAGACGGATCGATGTCGGTGTAGTTCGACACGTCGTAGCCCATGTCGGCCATCGGCGAGGTGAAGATCGGCGACAGCCAGACCGCGTCGACACCGAGGCCGGCGATATGCGGCAGCCGCTCGGTGATTCCCTTGAGGTCGCCGATGCCGTCACCGTCGGAATCCTGGTAGGACCGCGGATAGACTTGATAGGTAACGGATCCACGCCACCAGTCGGGATTGGTCATGCTAGCTTCTCCTGGGCTGCCGATGTCAAAAGCT
>JBFGEI010000321.1:0-3457 GCA_041580155.1 Limimaricola sp. | reverse complement strand
GGGTTCTGCGTCAACCTCAGCGTCGACACCTCGTCGCTCGACATCATGCGGCTGTGCCGCGAGCTGGGCGTGCTGTACATCGACACCGTGGTCGAACCCTGGGCCGGCTTCTACTTCGACACCCAGGGCAACGCGGCGCGGACCAACTACGCGCTGCGCCAGAAGGTGCGCGACGAGAAGGCGGCGCACCCCGGCGGCCCGACCGCGGTCAGCTGCTGCGGCGCCAACCCCGGCATGGTCAGCTGGTTCGTCAAGGAGGCGCTGCTGACGCTGGCCCGCGACACCGGGTCGGATGCCGCGCCGCCCGCCGACCGCGACGGCTGGGCCGCGCTGATGCGCGATCTGGGCGTGCAGGGGGTGCACATCGCCGAGCGCGACACCCAGGCCCGGCGGCTGCCGCGACCGCGCGGCAGCTTCGTCAACACCTGGTCGGTCGAGGGCTTCATCTCGGAAGGCTTCCAGCCGGCCGAGCTGGGCTGGGGCACCCACGAGCCGTGGTTCCCCGACAACGCCCACCGCTTCGACACCGGCTGCCAGGCGGCGATCTGGATGGAGCGGCCCGGCGCGATCACCCGGGTGCACAGCTGGTGCCCGACGCCGGGGCCGCAGTTCGGCTTCCTGGTGACCCACAACGAGGCGGTATCGATCTCGGATTACTACACGGTGGGCGACCCGGCCGCGCCGAACTACCGGCCGACCTGCCACTACGCCTACCACCCCTGCGACGACGCGGTGCTGAGCCTGCACGAGATGTTCGGCTCGGGGCGGCAGCAGGCCAGGCACCACATCCTCGGGGCCGACGAAATCGTCGAGGGCAGCGACGAGCTTGGGGTGCTGCTTTACGGCCATGCCAAGAACGCTTTGTGGTATGGCTCGCGGCTGTCGAACGCCGAGGCGCGCGAACTGGCGCCGTTCCAGAACGCCACCGGGCTGCAGGTCACCTCGGCGGTGATCGCCGGCATGGTCTGGGCGCTGGAAAACCCGCGCGCCGGCATCGTCGAGACCGACGAGATGGACCACGCCCGCTGTCTCGAGATCCAGCGGCCCCATCTTGGCCCGGTCGAGGCGCATTACACCGACTGGACCCCGCTGGCCGACCGCTGGGAGCATTTCCCCGAGGACATCGACGACACCATGCCCTGGGCGTTCCGCAACGTGCTGGCCACCTGAGCGATGCGACATGCTTGACGCTGGAAACCGCGCCGCGACACCGCTATGACGGCGCGGCTGGAAGGAGCGCCATCATGACCATCACCCCGCAGCCCGGTATCATGGACATCGCCCTCTACAAGGGCGGGCAGAGCACGCTCGAGGGCCATGCCGAGGTTCTCAAGCTCTCGTCCAACGAGAATCCCTACGGCCCGTCGCCACGCGCGATGGAGGCGCTGGTGAAGGCCGCGACCGAGCTGCACCGCTACCCGTCGACCGACCACGCCGAGCTGCGCGCCGCGATCGCGCAGGTGCTCGGTCTCGACGCCGCGCGGATCATCTGCGGCGTCGGCTCGGACGAGGTGCTGCAGTTCCTAGCCCAGGCCTATGCCGGTCCCGGCGACGAGGTGATCCACACCGAGCACGGCTTCGCGATGTACCCGATCCTGGCCCGCGCCGTCGGCGCCACGCCGGTGATGGTGGCCGAGCGCGAGCGCGTCGTCGATGTCGACGCGATCCTCGCCGCCTGCACCGATCGCACCCGGCTGATCTACCTGACCAACCCGGGCAACCCGACCGGCACGATGATCCCGATCGAAGAGGTCGCCCGGCTTGCCGAGGCGATCCCCGACAGCGCGATCCTGGTGCTCGACGGCGCCTATACCGAATTCGCCGAAGGCTACGACGGCGGCGCGGCGCTGGTGGAACAGCGGCGCAACATCGTGATGACCCGGACCTTCTCGAAGATCCACGGGCTTGGCGGACTGCGGATCGGCTGGGGCTATGGCCCGACCGAGATCCTCGACGTGCTGAACCGGGTCCGGCAGCCGTTCAACCTCGGCAATGCCCAGCTGGCGGCCGGCGAGGCGGCGATCCGCGACACCGGGTTCACCGAGAAATGCCGCGCCGAGAACGCCCGTCTGCGCGACTGGATGCGCCGCGAGCTGCTCGGGCTGGGCATCGGCTGCGACGAAAGCCACGCCAACTACGTGCTGGCGCGCTTCGCCGACGAACCCGAGGCGGCGGCCTGCGACGCAGCGCTGCACGCCCAAGGCATCATCGTGCGCCGGGTCGGCGGCTACGGTTTTCCCGAGGCGCTGCGCATCACCGTCGGCGACGACGTCGGCTGCCGCCGGGTGATCGATGTCATCCGTCGTTTCAAGGGTGCCGCATGACCGCGCCGCTGTACGACCGCGTCGCGCTGATCGGGCTTGGGCTGATCGCGTCGTCGATGGCGCATGCGATCCGCCGCGCCGGACTGGCGCGCGAGATCACCGGCCATGCCCGCTCCGCCGAAACCCGCGCCACGGCGCGCGAGATCGGGCTGTGCGACACCGTGTTCGACAGCGCCGCCGAGGCGGCCGAGGGCGCCGATCTAGTGGTGCTCTGCGTGCCGGTCGGCGCGATGGCGCAGGTCGCCGAGGACATCGCCCCGGTGCTGAAGCCCGGCGCCACGGTGTCGGACGTCGGATCGGTCAAGCGGGCGGTGATCGAGGCGGTCGCGCCGCATATCCCCGATGGCGTGCATTTCATCCCGGCGCATCCGCTGGCCGGGACCGAGCATTCCGGCCCCCGCTCGGGCTTCGCCGAGCTGTTCGACAACCGCTGGTGCATCCTGGTGCCCGAGGCAGCCGACGCCGCAGCCACCGCGCGGCTGACCGCGCTGTGGGAGGCGATGGGCGCGCATGTCGACACCATGGACGCCGACCACCACGACCTGGTGCTGGCCGTCACCAGCCACACGCCGCACCTGATCGCCTACACCATGGTCGGGGTCGCCGACGACCTGCGCCGGGTGACCGACAGCGAGGTCATCAAGTACTCCGCCGCCGGTTTCCGCGACTTCACCCGGATCGCCGCGTCGGACCCGACGATGTGGCGCGACGTGTTCCTGACCAACAAGGAAGCCACGCTCGAGATCCTCGGCCGCTTCACCGAAGAGCTGTTCGCGCTGCAGCGGGCGATCCGCACCGGCGATGGCGAACATCTGCACGACTACTTCACCCGGACCCGCGCGATTCGCCGCGGCATCATCGAGGCCGGGCAGGACACCGCCGCCCCGGACTTCGGCCGCGGCCCGGCGCGCAAGGAATGACACCGACGCTGCGGCTTGCCGCGCTGCTGTTGCTGGCGGCGGCCCCGTTAGTCGCGCAGCAGGATCTCGCCCCCGAACAGGTGCGACGCCCGGCGGCGCGCAGCGTCGCGCCGGAGGCGCGCAGTGTTGGCCCGGAGGCGCGCGGCGTCGCGCCGGAGGCCAGCCCCGAACCTGAGAAAGCGGCGGCGGTCGCGGCCGAGGGCATCGCGCCGC
>JBFGEI010000320.1:0-3467 GCA_041580155.1 Limimaricola sp. | reverse complement strand
TTCACCCGGGCGTAGCTCTCGCGCGCCGGTACGAAGTTCGGAGCGGTCGACTGGCTGGTCGCCGCGGTCGGCCCGGCCGAGCTGTTGCGGACGATCACGCCACCGCGGTCTTGGCCGGGCATCGCGCTGCTGGCGTAGCCGGCCGGCAGCACGGCGCCGCGCGCCACCGGACGGATGCCGACCGATTGCGGCGCGAGAACCGGCGCCGACTGGATGCGGATGTAGCGGTCTTCGGGCGGCAGCGGAGCCTGGCCAAGCACGTTGCCGATCACCACCGCGCCCAGCGCCGCGCCGGCACCGCTGCGCGCCAGACCCGGCGGTACGCAGCCCGGCGACCTGTCGGCCAGCCCCGGCGGGCAGCCGCGGGCGCCGCGAGTCACCTGCGGCAGGGTTCTGGCCAGCTGGCCCAGGATCGAGCGCTCGATGCGGATTTCGTGCCGCCCCTTGCCGTGCTTGGGCTTTGCCTCGACCGCGATCGGAGCGAGAGCCAGCGTCAGCGCGCCGGCGAGGCCGATTAGGGTTTTCATCGCGTGCTCCATCCTGCTTTGGCGGATAACCCGCGACGGGCCCGGCGTGTTCCGCGGCGCAGTGCTTCGGCGCCGGCGGCGTCAGCCGACGATGATCCGTCCCTTCATCCGCGGGTGCAGCCTGCAATGGTAGCGATGCTGGCCCGCGTCGGGAAAGCCAATGCGGATCGACTCGCCGGGCCGGACCGGGCCGGTGTCGAACATGCGGTTGTCCGAGCTGACCGTGTGCTCGGTGTCGTCGCGGTTGCTGAACACCACGATATCGCCGGGCGCGATGCGCAGCGTTGCCGGAACGAACTTGCCGCCCTTGATCAACACGTCCCTGATCCTGCCGCCGGCCTGCGACGGGCCGGCGAACAACGGCAGCGCCACGGCGGCGCCGGCGAGGCGCGACAAGAGACTGCGGCGGTCGATCATCTGCGGGGCTCCGGTGGTTGCGGTACGGAGAGTCGCCCCGCATCGGGTTCATATTCATCATTCGGCGCGGCACGTCATCCGCAGCCTTGGCGCGGCAGAACGGCAAGGCTGCGCGCGGCAGCCAAGCCACGGTCAAGGTCGTGAAGCGGTGGCGTTCGGGGGGTGAACGCCGGCCGGGCGGCTCGGGTTCAACCGACGATGATCGTCGCCCGCATCCGCGGGTGGACCTCGCAATGGTAGGGGTAGGTTCCGGCCGACGGGAAGGTCATGCGGACCGAGCCGCCAAGGCCGAAGCGGCCGCTGTCGAAACCGCCGTCGTCGGCTGTGACGGTGTGCGGCGCGAGATCGCGATTGCTGAACACCACGCTGTCGCCGGCTGCGATCGTCAGCCGGGGCGGTCGGAAGGCGTTGCCGCGGATTTCAACGGCGTGGTCGGTGGCTTGGGCCTGGGCCCGAAGCGCCAGCAGCGGTAGCGCGGCGAGGCCGCCGAGGGCGTGGCGCAGGACTGTGCGGCGGGTTGGCATGGGGACACCTCTGGCAAGGGTCGGGGGGCGATTGTCGCAAACGACCGCCCCCCTGTCCAACCACGCTGTCGCGAGATCACTCCATCGGTTTGAAGTTGAACTCGCCGCCGTCCTTGATGCCCGACGGCCAACGCGCGGTCACGGTCTTGGTGCGGGTGTAGAACTTGAAGGCGTCGGGGCCGTGCTGGTTCAGGTCGCCAAAGGCCGATTTCTTCCAGCCGCCGAAGGTGTGGTAGGCCAGCGGCACCGGGATCGGCACGTTGATCCCGATCATCCCGACGTTGACCCGGGCGGCGAAATCGCGCGCCGCGTCGCCGTCGCGGGTGAAGATCGCGGTGCCATTGCCCATCTCGTGGTCCATCGCCAGCTTCAGCGCCTCTTCGTAGGACCCGGCGCGGACCGTCGACAGCACCGGGCCGAAGATCTCCTTCTTGTAGATGTCCATTTCCGGGGTCACCCGGTCGAACAGGTGCGGCCCGACGAAGAAGCCGTCCTCGTAGCCCTGCAGGTTGAACTCGCGGCCGTCGACCACCAGCTCGGCGCCCTGGTCGATGCCGGACTGCACCAGCGCCTCGATGTTCTTCTTGGCGGCGGCGGTGACCACCGGGCCGTAGTCGACGTCGTTGCCGGCAGTGTAGGGGCCGACCTTCAGCGCCTCGATCCGCGGCACCAGCTTGGCGATCAGCCGATCGGCGGTGTCGTCACCCACCGGCACCGCGACCGAGATCGCCATGCAGCGTTCGCCGGCGGCGCCGTACCCGGCCCCGATCAGCGCGTCGGCGGCCTTGTCCATGTCGGCGTCGGGCATGATGATCATGTGGTTCTTGGCGCCGCCGAAGCACTGCACCCGCTTGCCGTTGGCGCAGCCGCGGCCGTAGATGTACTCCGCGATCGGGGTCGAGCCGACGAAGCCGATCGACTGGATCACCGGGTGGTCGATGATTGCGTCCACCGCGTCCTTGTCACCGTTCACCACCTGCAGGATACCCTTCGGCAGCCCGGCCTCTTCCATCAGCTCGGCAAGCATCAAGGGCACCGACGGATCGCGCTCGGACGGCTTCAGGATGAAGGCGTTGCCGCAGGCGATGGCGGGCGCGAACATCCACATCGGGATCATCGCCGGGAAGTTGAACGGGGTGATGCCGGCGGTGACGCCCAGCGGCTGGCGCATCGAATACATGTCGATGCCCGGGCCGGCGCTGTCGGTGAATTCGCCCTTCAGCAGCTCGGGCGCGCCGATGCAGTATTCCACCACCTCGAGACCGCGCTGCACGTCGCCGGCGGCGTCGGGCAGGGTCTTGCCGTGCTCGCGGCTCAGCGCCTCGGCCAGCTTGTCCATGTCGCGGTTCAGCAGGCCGACGAAGGCCATCATCACCCGGGCCCGGCGCTGCGGGTTCACCGCGGCCCAGGCCGGTTGCGCCTGCGCGGCGATCTGCACCGCGCGGTCCATCTCCTCGGACGAGGCCAGCGGCACCCGCGCCTGCACTTCGCCGGTCGCCGGGTTGAACACGTCGGCAAAGCGGCCCGAAGTGCCCTTGACGCGTTCGCCGCCGATGTAATGGGTGAGTTCCTGCATGTCGTCCTCCCTGGGGGTCTAGGCTGTTGGACACGGGATAGACTTGCATAATTGTTCCTAACAGAGGCAGGATTCCAAAACGGCTTTGCATTTTTGCATGATGGGGGCGGCGTGGCGCTGGAGAACTGGGACGACATGCGGGTGTTTCTCGCGGTGGCGCGGGCCGAAAGCCTGTCGGCGGCGGCGCCGGGGCTGCGGATGGACCCGGCGACCCTGGGCAGAAGGATCGCCCGGCTGGAAGATCGGCTTGGCGCGGCGCTGTTCGTGAAATCGCCGCAGGGTTACGCGTTGACCGACCTCGGCGCGCGGATGCAGGTCCACGCCGCCCGCGCCGAGGACGCGCTGTCGCGGGCCTCGGAAACCGGGCAGGGCGCCGGTGACGGCTTGACCGGGCAGATCCGCATCGGCGCGCCGGACGGCTGC
>JBFGEI010000319.1:0-3484 GCA_041580155.1 Limimaricola sp. | reverse complement strand
GTGCCGGACGGCTACGAGCTGCAGCTGCGGCCGCGCTCGGGGCTGGCGTTGCGGCACGGCATCACCCTGCCCAATAGCCCCGGCACCATCGACAGCGACTACCGCGGCCCGCTCGGGGTGATCGTGATCAACCACGGGCGCGACGGCTTCGTGGTCAGCCACGGCATGCGGATCGCGCAGGCTGTGCTGGCGCCGGTGCTGCGGGCGCGGTTCGAGATCGTCGACAGCCTCGACGATACCGCGCGCGGCCAGGGCGGCTTCGGGTCGACCGGGGGCATCGCATGATCCTGGTCGGCGCCATGGCCGCGGCGCTTTGGGGCGTCGGTGCGCTGACCGGCGCGCCGCGTCGCGCCAGGGTGCTGATGTTGGCGCTGCTGCTGCTTGCGGTGATCGCCGGTCACCTGCTTTTGCCCGATGGTCACCCGCTGCGCGAGGCCACCGGTCACGAGGCCTCGGGCTGGATCCTGCTGCTGGCCGGGGCGGCACTGGCCTCGCTGTATTCGCGCGGCCTGCGCGCGCTGAAATCCCGCGTCGCCCCGGCGCCGGCGCCGGCCGCCCGCAAGGGCTTTTCGGAAACCGAGCTGACCCGTTACGCCCGGCACATCACGCTGCGCGAGATCGGCGGCACCGGTCAGGCGGCGCTGCGCCGGGCCCGGGTGCTGGTGATCGGCGCCGGTGGGCTTGGGTCGCCGGCGCTGCTGTATCTGGCGGCGGCCGGGGTCGGCCGCATCGGGGTGATCGACGACGACAGCGTCGATCTGTCGAACCTCGGGCGCCAGGTGCTGTTCGACGAAGGCCAGATCGGCCAGCCCAAGGTGCACGCCGCAGCCGAGCGGTTGCGCGGCCAGAACCCGCATGTCGAGATCCTGCCCTACCAGCGTCGGCTGACCGCCGAGATCGCCGCGGAGCTGTTCGCCGACTACGACCTGATCCTCGACGGGTCGGACAACTTCGCCACACGCGCGTTGGTCAACGCCACCGCGGTCGCCACCGGCCGGCCGCTGATCGCCGCGGCGCTGACCCAGTGGGAGGGCCAGCTCAGCCTGTATCACCCGGCCTCCGGCACGCCGTGCTGGGCCTGCGTGTTTCCCACCGCGCCGGACCGGTCGCTGATCCCGTCCTGCGCCGAGGCCGGGGTGCTGGGGCCGCTGCCCGGCACGATCGGCGCGCTGATGGCGACCGAGGCGGTCAAGCACCTGACCGGCGCCGGCCAGACGCTCGCGGGGCGGCTGATGATCTACGACGCGCTCTACGCCGAAACCCGGACCATCGGGGTGAAGCCGCGGCCGGGCTGCGCGGTCTGCGACGGCGCCGGCGCCAGAGTCTGAAGCCGCCGGCGCGGTTTCGCCGGCTGACGCGATGCGGCTTCTGGAACGCGGCGCCCGGCAGGGGTAGGTCTTGGGGCGAAGGAGACCGCACATGACCAACCCGCTGCTCGAGACCTGGGACACGCCGTTCGGCCTGCCGCCCTACGACCGCATTTCCGAAGCCGACTGGGCGCCCGCCGTCGAGGCCGAGCTGACCCGCGCCCGCGCCGCCGTCGCGGCGATCGCGGACAGCGCCGACGCGCCGAGCTTCGACAACACCATCGTCGCGCTGGAACTGGCCGATCAGGGTCTCGGCCGGGTGCTGGGCGCGTTCTACTCGATCGCCGGCGCCGACAGCACGCCGGGGCTGCAGGCGCTGCAGCGCGACTTCGCACCTATGCTGTCGGCCTACGGGTCCGAGGTGACCGGCAACGCGGCGCTGTTTGCCCGCATCGATACGCTCTGGCAGTCGCGCGACACGCTCGGGCTCGATGCCGAACAGGCGCGGGTGCTGATGCTGGCGCGGCGCGGCTTCGTGCGCGCCGGGGCCGAGCTTCAGGGCGACGACGCGGCGCGGATGGCGGCGATCAAGTCGCGGCTGGCGGTGCTCGGGACCCAGTTCGGGCAGAACCTGCTGGCCGACGAAAGCGCCTGGTCGATGCCGCTGTCCGAGGCCGATCTGGCCGGGCTGCCGGCCGACCTGGTGTCGACGGCGCGCGCCGCAGGCGGCGACTTGGGCCCGGTGGTGACGCTGTCGCGGTCGCTGATCGTGCCGTTCCTGCAGTTCTCGCTAGACCGCAACCTGCGGGCGCGCGCCTACGAGGCCTGGGCGGCGCGCGGCGCCAATGGCGGCGACACCGACAATCGCGGCATCGCCGCCGAGATCCTGGCGCTGCGCCAGGAACGGGCGGCGCTGCTCGGCCATGACAGCTTCGCCGATTACAAGCTCGAGACCGAGATGGCCGGCACGCCGCAGGCGGTCCGCGACCTGCTGCACGCGGTCTGGACCCCGGCGCGCGCCGCGGCGCTGGCCGATGCCGAGGCGCTGGAGCGGATGCTGACATCCGACGGCCACGACGGCCCGCTAGAGCCGTGGGATTGGCGCTTCTACGCCGAATGGCGGCGCCAGGCCGAGCACGAGGTCGATGACGCCGCGCTGAAACCCTATCTGCAGCTCGACCGGATGATCGAGGCCGCCTTCGCCGTGGCGCAGCGGCTGTTCGGCCTGACCGTGACCCCGATCGACGCGCCGGCCTATCATCCGGACTGCCGCAGCTACGAGGTGACCCGCGACGGCGCGCATGTCGCGGTGTTCGTCGGCGACTGGTTCGCGCGGCCGTCGAAGCGGTCCGGCGCCTGGTGTTCGGCGATGCGGTCGCAGCACCGGCTGGGCGGCGACGAGGTTCGGCCGATCGTGATGAACGTGTGCAACTTTGCCAAACCCCCGGCCGGACAGCCGGCCTTGCTGTCCTATGATGACGCCCGCACCTTGTTCCACGAGTTCGGCCACGCGCTGCACCAGATGCTGTCGAACGTGACCCACGAGAGCGTGTCGGGCACCTCGGTGGCGCGCGACTTCGTCGAGCTGCCGAGCCAGCTGTTCGAGCACTGGCTCGAAGTGCCCGAAGTGCTGGCCGAGTTCGCCACCCATGCCGAGACCGGCGACCCGATGCCCGAGGCGCTGATGCAGAAGATGCTGGCGGCGGCGAATTTCGACCAGGGCTTCGCCACGGTCGAGGTGGTCGCCTCGGCGCTGGTCGACCTGGAGTTCCACGCCGGCCCGGCGCCGGCGGACCCGATGCAGCGGCAAAGCGAAATCCTCGACGGCATCGGCCTGCCGCGGGCGATCCGGATGCGCCATGCGACGCCGCATTTCGCGCATGTGTTCACCGGCGACGGCTATTCCGCCGGCTACTACAGCTACCTGTGGTCCGAGATGATGGACGCCGACGCCTTCGAGGCGTTCCGCGAGGCCGGCGACGCCTTCGATCCCAAGACCGCGAGAAAGCTCGAGCAACACGTGCTCAGCGCCGGCGGATCCGAGGATCCGGCGCTGCTGTACGAACGGTTTCGCGGCCGGATGCCCGGCGTCGAGGCGCTGCTCAAGGGCCGCGGACTGGTCGCCGCCTAGGCCGGCTTGCGATGCGCCTCGGCGGCTTCGACCATGAGGCGCATCT
>JBFGEI010000318.1:0-3501 GCA_041580155.1 Limimaricola sp. | reverse complement strand
GAATGCCGCTTTCGTGGCTGTAGCCGATCGCCGCCGGGGTGCCGCTGTCGGGCACCGGGCAGACCAGATCGGCCTCGACCGGGGCTTCGCGGGCCAGCTCGACGCCGATCTGGCGCCGGGTCTCGTAGACCGAGCGGCCGCCGAGGATGCTGTCGGGCCGCGAGAAATACACGTGCTCGAAGATGCAGAACCGCGAGGCGCGGCTCTTGAACGGGAAGTTGCTCTCGACCCCGGCCGGGGTGATCACCACCATTTCGCCCGGCTCGATCTCGCGCACCAGTTCGGCGCCGACGATGTCGAGCGCGCAGGTCTCGGACGACAGCACCCAGCCGTCGCCGAGCTTGCCCAGCACCAGCGGCCGCACGCCCAGCGGGTCGCGGCAGCCGATCAGCTTGGTCCGGGTCATCGCCACGATCGAGAAGGCGCCCTCGCATTTGCGCAGCGCCTCTTCCATCCGGTCCGGGATCGACTGGCCCATCGAGCGCGCCATCAGGTGGATGATGCATTCGGTGTCCGAGGACGACTGGAAGATCGAGCCGCGCTCGATCAGCTCGCGGCGCAGCGCCGCGGCGTTGGTCAGGTTGCCGTTGTGGGCCACGGCCGCACCGCCCATCGAGAACTCGCCGAAGAACGGCTGCACGTCGCGGATCGCGGTCTGGCCCTTGTGGCCGGAGGTCGAGTAGCGGACATGGCCGATCCCGAGCGTGCCGGGCAGGGTTTCCATCACGTCAGACGAGGTGAAGTTGTCGCGCACGTAGCCCATCCGCCGGGCCGAGCAGAAGCCGACCTCGGGGTCGTGGGTGACGATGCCGGCGGCTTCCTGGCCGCGGTGCTGCAACGCGTGCAGCCCGAGGGCGATGAAGCTGGCGGCATCCGAGACGCCGACGACGCCGAAGACGCCGCATTCCTCTCGCAGCTTGTCGTCGTCGAAGGGATGGGCAGGGGGTGTCGCGCGCATGGGGGAGATGGCTCCGAATCCGGTCCGTTGCGGCTCCATTTAAGGCCTGCGCCGGTGAGTGTCACCAAAGGATCACAAATAACTTGCCGTTGCGTCGGGCCGAATCTGCTGCAGCATGTCGCAGGGGCAGGATGTCACGTTGCCGGAACGCGGCGTTTGCTTAGATCTGCCGCATACAGGAGGTGCTGAGACATGGACACGTTCCTCGGCCTGGACGCGGTGATGCTGGCGCGGATGCAGTTCGGCTTCACAGTGGCGTTTCACTTCATCTTTCCCTCGGTCTCGATCGGTCTTGCCAGCTATCTCGCGGTGCTGAACGCGATGTACCTGCGGACCCGCGACGAAGCCTATCTGCGGCTGTTCAAATACTGGCTCAAGATCTTCGCGATCTGCTTCGCCATGGGCGTCGTCTCGGGCATCGTGATGTCCTACCAGTTCGGCACCAACTGGTCGGTGTTCTCCGACAAGGCCGGACCGGTGATCGGGCCGCTGATGGCCTACGAGGTGCTGACCGCCTTCTTCCTCGAGGCCGGGTTCCTCGGGATCATGATCTTCGGCCGCGACAAGGTCGGCCCCGGCCTGCACATGTTCGCCTGCGCCATGGTCGCGATCGGCACCGCGATCTCGGCGACCTGGATCCTGTCGGTGAACTCCTGGATGCAGACGCCGCAGGGCTACTCGATCGCCGAGAACGGCCAGTTCGTGCCCGAGGACTGGCTCGCGGTGATCTTCAACCCGTCGTTCCCCTACCGGCTGGCGCACACGCTGACCGCCTCGTATCTGACCACCGCCTTCATCGTCGGCGGCGTCGGCGCGTACCATCTGCTGCGCGGCCGCACGACGAACCCCGGCGTCCGGACCATGTTCTCGATGGCGATGTGGATGGCGGCGCTGATCGCGCCCTTGCAGATCTTCCTCGGCGACATGCACGGCATCAACACGCTCGAGCACCAGCCGGCCAAGGTGATGGCGATGGAGGGCCATTTCGAAAGCCATCCCGACGGCGCGCCGCTGATCCTGTTCGGCCTACCGGATCAGGAGGCGAAAACGGTGCGCTACGCGATCGAGATCCCCAAGCTCAGCTCGTTGATCCTGAAGCACGACCTGAACGCGCCGCTCGACGGGCTCGACACGATCCCCGACGAGGACGAGCCGCCGGTGGCGGTGGTGTTCTGGAGCTTCCGGGTGATGGTGGGCATCGGCTTCGCGATGCTCGGCGTCGGCATGTGGTCGCTTCTGGCGCGGTTCCGCGGCCGGCTTTACGACGCGCGCTGGCTGCACCGCGCGGCGCTGGTGATGGCGCCGTCGGGGCTGGTCGCGGTGATCGCCGGCTGGATCACCACCGAGGTCGGTCGCCAGCCCTTCGTGGTCTACGGCGCATTGCGCACCGCCGAGGCGCATTCGCCGCTGGCCGCCAGCGCCGTCGGCGCGTCGCTGATCGCCTTTGTGGTGATCTACTTCGTGATCTTCGGCGCCGGCGTCGCCTATATCCTGAAGCTGATGGCGCATGCGCCGGAACTGGGCGAACGCGGCGTGCGCGAGGAACCCGGTCCGATCCGCACCGCCGGGATCACGCCGCAGCAGCAGATGCGCGAAAGCGGTCACGACATGGGCGCGGAGGGCGCGTGATGGATTATTCCTTCGATCTCACCACCGCCTGGGCGCTGCTGCTGGGCTTCGTGGTCTTCGTCTACGTGGTGCTCGACGGCTTCGACCTCGGGATCGGCATCCTCTACCCGTTCTTCCGCAAGAAGGAGGACCGCGACCTGATGATGAACTCGGTGGCGCCGGTCTGGGACGGCAACGAGACCTGGCTGGTGCTGGGCGGCGGCGGGCTGTTCGCCGCCTTCCCGATGGCCTACGCGATCATCATGCCGGCGGTGTATCCGCCGATCATCGCGATGCTGCTGGCGCTGATCTTCCGCGGCGTCGCCTTCGAATACCGCTGGCGCGCCGGGTCCTGGCTGTCGCGCAAGTCGTGGGACTTGGCGTTCATCGGCGGGTCGGTGATGGCGGCGCTGTGCCAAGGCATCATTCTCGGCGCGTTCCTGCAGGGCATCGAGGTCGACAGCCGGGCCTATGGCGGCGGCTGGTGGGACTGGTTGACGCCGTTCTCGGTGATCTGCGGGCTTGCGGTGGTGGCGGGCTACGGCTTTCTCGGGGCCTGTTGGCTCAACATGAAGCTCGAGGGGGCGATCCAGCACCGGGTGCGGCTGATGGCGCGCGGTTTCTTCGTGGCGACGCTGGTCGGCATCGTGTCGGTCAGCATCGCCACCTACCTGCTGCAGGTCGGTTTGGCGGCGCGCTGGTTCGCCTGGCCGCTGGTGCTGCTGACCGGGCCGGTGCCGGTGCTGATTGCGCTGATCGCGCTGGCGCTGTCGCGGTCGCTGTTTCACGAAAGCCGCGACCGGATGCCGTTCCTGCTGGGGCTGGCGCTGTTCGCGCTGTGCTTCCTGGGGCTCGGGCTGTCGGTCTGGCCCAACGCGATCCCGCCGTCGATCACCCTGTGGGAGGCGGCGGCGCCGGCGAAGAGCCAGTGGTTC
>JBFGEI010000317.1:0-3511 GCA_041580155.1 Limimaricola sp. | reverse complement strand
GTTCGGTCAGCGTCAGGTTCAGCGGCGGCAGCGTCACCGCGGCGGTGGCGCGGTAGCCCAGCCCGCGGGTGCCCTCGACCGGCACGCCGGAGGCGATCAGCCGGTCCATGTCGCGGTAGATGGTGCGCAGCGAGGTGCCGAGCCGATCGGCGAGGTCCTGCGCCCGGTGCAGCCGACCGTCGCGCAGCAGCCGGATCAGGTCGACGAGTCGGTCGGGGCGGGTCATGCGGGTCTCCGGCGGCGGTGCTCCTGCCATATTAGTGTCAACTGACAGGTTTGTGTCAATAAAAGCGCCGGCGATCGGCGCAAACGGGCCGAGACCGCAGTCTTCGGCCTTTTCGCGGCCGGTCCGACTGCGTATCTGGAGGGCCTGACACGGATGCCAGGCCGCCGCTGCGGCCGCTCTAGAGGAGACGTCTCCATGCTGAACAACATCGGCCTTCCGGGCCTGCTTCTGATCGCTGTCGTGGTGCTGGTCCTGTTCGGACGCGGCAAGATTTCGTCGCTGATGGGCGAAGTCGGCAAGGGCATCACCGCCTTCAAGCGCGGCGTCGACGACAGCAAGCGCGAGATCGAGGACCACAACGAGACGGTCCGCGATGCCGGCACCGTCGAGGACAAGGACCGGGTCTGACCCCCTAGATCTGCAGGATAGACCGACATGTTCGACCTGGGCTGGAGCGAGCTTCTGCTGATCGGCATCGTTGCGCTCATCGTGGTGGGTCCCAAGGACCTGCCGATGATGTTCCGCACGCTCGGCCGGATGACCGGCAAGGCGCGGGCCATGGCGCGCGACTTCAGCCGCGCCATGGAGGATGCGGCCGACGATTCCGGGGTGCGCGATATCTCCAAGACGATCCGCGCCGCGGCCAATCCCAAGGCCTTCGGCACCGACAAGCTGCGCGACGCCGCCGGGCTGCGCGATGGCTTCAAGCCGGGCGGCGAGACCGCCAAACTGTCGGCCGACCGCGAGGAAACCCGCCGCAAGATCGCCGAGTCGACCGCCAAAGCGGCGACCGAGCGCAAGGCGCGCGATGCCGAGCCGTTGCCGTCGATCGACGATGAATCCGCCGCCGATCTCGAGCACGAGCCGATCAGCGCGCCGATGCCGAGCCCGGTCGAGACCACAAGCGACATCGCGCCCGAGGCGCAGAAGGAAGACGCCAAATCATGAGTCCGGTTGACGAGATCGAGGACAGTTCGGCGCCGCTGATCGAGCATCTGGCCGAACTGCGAAGCCGGCTGATCAAGGCGCTTCTGGCCTTCGTGGTCGGGATGATCATCTGCTTCACCGTCTGGAACCCGATCTTCAACTTCCTGACCCGGCCGCTGTGCACCGCCATGGCGGCGCGCGGCCAGGACGATTGCGGGCTGATCCTGATCGCGCTGCAGGAAGGCTTCTTCGTCGCGGTGTCGATCTCGATGATGGGCGGGCTGATGCTGGCCTTCCCGATGATCTCCTACCAGCTGTGGCGTTTCGTGGCGCCGGGGCTGTACCGGTCGGAAAAGGGCGCCTTCCTGCCGTTCATGATCGCCTCGCCGTTCATGTTCCTGCTGGGCGCCAGCTTCGCCTATTACGTGGTGACGCCGCTGGCCTTCGACTTCTTTCTCGGGTTCCAGCAGCCCAGTACGCTGGTGACCGGCCCCGAATCCGAAACCGCGGTCGCCGGCATCGCCTTCCAGGGCTCGGCCCAGGCCTATCTGGCGCTGACCATCAAGTTCATCGTCGCCTTCGGGCTTTGCTTCCAGCTGCCGGTGCTTCTGACCCTGATGGGCAAGGCCGGGCTGGTGTCGGCACAGGGGCTTGGCTCGGTGCGCAAATACGCCGTCGTGGCGATCCTGATCCTCGCCGCGGTGGCGACGCCGCCGGATGTCGTCAGCCAGGTGATCCTGTTCACCGTGGTCTACGGCCTCTACGAGGTGTCGATCCTGCTGGTCGCCCGCGTCGAGCGGCAGCGCGAGGCACGGCTGCGGGCCGAAGGGCTCTGGGTCGAGGACGACGAGGACGAAGACGAGGAGCCGCGGTCGTGAACGAGGACGCATTGGAACGCATCGCCCGGGCGCTGGAGCGGATCAGCCCGCCGCCGGCCCCGGCGCCCAGCCTGCGCGGCGCGCCGGCATACGTGTGGGAGCCCGAGCCCGACCGCATGGTGCCGGTGGCCAAGGTCAGCCGGGTGGATCTGTCGTTGCTGGTCGGCATCGACCGGGCCCGCGACACGCTGATCGCCAACACCGAGCGCTTCGCAAAGGGGCTGCCGGCCAACAACGCGCTGCTCTGGGGCGCCCGCGGCATGGGCAAGTCGAGCCTGGTCAAGGCGGTGCACGGCGCGTTGCACGCCGAGCACCCGGCGCTGAAGATCGTCGAGATCCAGCGCGAGGACCTGCCCAGCATCGACCGCTGCCTGGCCCTGCTGCGGGCGGCGCCGCAGCGATTCATCCTGTTCTGCGACGACTTGTCGTTCAGCCATGACGACGCGCATTACAAGTCGCTTAAGGCGGTGCTTGACGGCGGTATCGAAGGCCGGCCGGACAACGTGGTGTTGTATGCCACCTCGAACCGGCGCCATCTGATGCCGCGCGAGATGATCGAGAACGAGCGCTCGACCGCGATCAGCCCGTCGGAATCGGTCGAAGAGAAGGTGTCGCTTTCGGATCGCTTCGGGCTGTGGCTGGGGTTCCACCCCTGCGACCAGGACCAGTTCCTCGCGATGATCCGCGGCTATTGCGAGGCCTACGGTCTGCGGATCGACGCCGAGCGGCTGCGCTCCGAGGCGATCGAGTGGCAGGCGACGCGCGGCGGCCGCTCGGGCCGGGTGGCCTGGCAGTTCTTCACCGACCTGGCGGGCAGCGAGGGCGTCAAGCTGGGGTGAGACGCCCCGGCGCGGTGCGGGGCGGCAAGCTGCGTATTTTCGGGACAAAGTAACGGAAAAGGGCGGGCCAGGTCCGCCGAGGGGCCCGTCGCATCGGTTGCGGCGGGCCCCTTGGCGTCTGGCCGCCGATCAGGGCAGGTAGCCGGTCGGATCCTGGCTGTCCATGCCGCGGCGCACTTCGAAGTGCAGCAGGCTGGGGTCGCCGGCCTTCACCTTGCCGATGGTCTGGCCCTTGGCCACCTGGGCGCCGCGTTCGACCACCAGGTCGACGACATGGGTGTAGACCGTCAGCAGCCCGTCGTCGTGGCGCACCACGACGATCTGGATGCCTTCGGTGTTGGTGGTGATCGCGGCGACGGTGCCGGCGGCGGCGGCCTTGACCGGGCTGCCGGCCGGGGCGCCGATGTCGATGCCGTCGTTGCGGCCGCGGGCGTAGGCGCGGATGATGCTGCCCTGTGCCGGCATCGCCATCGCCGCGGATTTCGCCGGGGCGGTCTGCTGGCTGGCCATGTCGGCCACCGGCGGTGGCGGCGGCGCCGGCGCGGCGGCCGGCGAGGCCGCCGGCTCTTCGGCCGGCAGCGGCGTCGCGGCCGAGGGCGGCGGCGGCGTCGGGCTGCCGGCGCCGGGGGCGGTGATCGGGG
>JBFGEI010000316.1:0-3543 GCA_041580155.1 Limimaricola sp. | reverse complement strand
GGATCGGGCGGAAGGCCGGTGCTGCGCGACCGGTCAGCCGCCGAAACGCTCGCGCAGCAGGTTCTTCTGCACTTTTCCCATGGTGTTGCGCGGCAGCTCGTCGACGATCTCGAGCCGGCGCGGCTGCTTGAACCGCGCCAAAGACCCGGAAAGCGCCGCCATCACCGCGTCGCGATCGATCGTCGCGCCCGGACGCGGCACCAGAACCCCCAGCACGCTTTCGCCGAAATCGGCATCCTTGACCCCGATCACCGCGCTTTCGAGCACCGCGGGCTGGTCGTCGAGCAGCAGCTCGATCTCCTTGGGGTAGATGTTGTAGCCGCCCGAGATGATCAGGTCCTTGTCGCGACCGACGATGCTGACGTAGCCATCCTCGTCGATCCGGCCCAGGTCGCCGGTCAGGAAGAAGCCGTCCTCGCGCAGCTCGGCCTTGGTCTTCTCGGGCATCTGCCAGTAGCCCTTGAACACGTTCGGGCCGCGCACCTCGATCAGCCCGACCTCGCCCTGCGGCAGCGTCTCGCCGGTCTCGCGGTCGGTGATCTTCAGCTCGACCCCCGGCAGCGGCAGGCCGACGGTGCCGGCGCGGCGGTCGCCGTCATAGGGGTTCGAGGTGTTCATGTTGGTCTCGGTCATGCCGTAGCGTTCGAGGATCCGGTGGCCGGTGCGGGCCTCGAACTCGACATGGGTTTCGGCCAAGAGCGGCGCCGAGCCGGAGATGAACAGCCGCATGTCGCGCGTCAGATCGCGGGTGAAGCGCGGATCGCCCAGCAGCCGGGTATAGAAGGTCGGCACCCCCATCAGCACGGTCGCCTTCGGCACCAGATCGACCAGCGCGTCGAGGTCGAACTTCGGCAGGAAGATCATCGAGGCGCCCGAGACCGCGGTCACGTTGGTCGCCACGAACAGCCCGTGGGTGTGGAAGATCGGCAGCGCGTGCAGCAGCACGTCGGCTTCGGTGAAGCGCCAATGCGCCGCCAGCGTCACGGCGTTGGAGATCAGGTTGTCATGCGTCAGCATCGCGCCCTTCGAGCGCCCGGTGGTCCCCGAGGTGTAGAGAAACGCCGCGAGGTCGTCGCCGGCGCGGGCCACCGTGTCGAAGCTGTCGGGATGCTGCGCCGCCTGCGCCGTCAGCCCGCCCTGCCCCGCCGCATCAAGCGTCAGCAGACCGGCGCCGAGCCGCGCCGCCAGCGGTGCGAGATCGGCTTCGGAGCGCGGATCGCAGATCACCATCCGGGCGCCGCTGTCTTCGATGAAATAGCTCAGCTCGTCGACGGTATAGGCGGTGTTGAGCGGCAGGAACACCAGACCGGCCTGAGCGCAGGCGGCGTAGAGCGCCAGCGCCTCGGGCGATTTCTCGACCTGCGCCGCGACCCGGTCGCCGGGGACAAGCCCCGCGGCGCTCAGCGCGTGCGCGATCCGCGCCGCGATCGCCAGGAACCCGGCATGGCTGATCGCAGAGCCGTCGCGCAGGGTGATGAAACTGGTCTGTTGACCGGCATGACGGCCGAACAAGGTGTCGTAGAGCGGGTTGGCCATCTTATGCCCCTTCCTTGCCACGGGGCCGCGCGCCGCGCCCCAGCAGACCGCGCACCGCATCCGACGCCGCAACCTCCTGACGCTTGGCGAAACCCTCGTGGTTCTGCGTTATTTTACCCAAGTCATAGAGGTAGTTGACCATCGCGCCGCAGCTTTCGGCAAGGCCCTTGGCCGACACGTCGGCGCGGGCGTGCACCGCGTGCAACTGCGCCCCGTTGCCCAAGTGGAACCGGGCCACCGGATCGAGCGGCATGCCGTCGCTGCGCTTGGCGGTCAGCAGGTAGTTCGCGGCGGTGCGGCGCAGTGCTTCGTCGTCGAGCTTGGTCGGGTCGATCTTCTCGGCGTCGATCCAGCGCCGCAGCCCCGGGACCGGCGACAGCGTCACGAAGGTCTTCAGCCCCGGCAGTTCGGCCGAAAGATCCGCCACCACCTGCTTGATCAGCGAATTGCCGAACGAGATCCCGGCCAGGCCGGACTGGCAGTTCGAGATCGAGTAGAACACCGCGGTGTCGGCCTCGGCGGCCTCGACCTCGACCCGGTCCCCAGCCAGCAGCCCCTGCACCGAGCCCGGCACGCCGCGGGTCAGCGCCACCTCGACGAAGATCACCGGCTCGTCGGGCATTGCCGGGTGGAAGAAGGCGAAACAGCGCCGGTCGGTCGGTTCCACCCGGCGGCGCAGGTCGTCCCAGCTGTCGATCGCGTGCACCGCCTCGTAGGCGATGATCTTCTCGAGGATCTGCGCCGGGCTTTCCCAGCTGACCGGCCGCAGCACCAGAAAGCCTCGGTTGAACCAGCTCTGGAACAAGTGCCTGAAATCCAGGTCCAGCGCGGCGCGCGGGTCATCGCGCCGGATAAGCCGCATCAGGTCGGCGCGCATCGCCACCAGCCGCGCGGTGGCGCCGGGCACCCGGTTGAGCCGCCGCACCAGCTCCTGGCGCGGCGGTTCGGCGGCGTCGAGAAACCCGCCGTAGGTCTTCGGGCCTGGTTCGGCCTCGTAGGCATCGAGCGCGGTGCGCACCGCCTCGGGGTCGATGTCCAGCCGGTCGGCGAGATGCGCGAAGAAGCCCAGCTTTCCGGCGTCGTCCTTGGCGGCGTAGCGGTCGAGAAGCTCGCGCGCCAGGGTCAGCCCCGAGATCTCGCCGGCGTTCGACAACAGATCGGCGATCAGCTCGGCGTCGGGCCGGGTGTCGGCTTCACGCGTCGGCTGCCACGGGTAGCGGCGGTCGAGGATGGTCGACAGAACGTCTGACAGCAGGCTCATATCGCGGGTCCCATCACGAAGTCGGGCAGCCAGGTCGCGAGACCGGGGAAGGCCGACAGCAGAACGATCGCGGCGATCATGCAGCCAACGAAGGGCATCGAGCCGAACAGCACCTTTTTCAGCGAGATGTCGGGCGCGATGCCGTTGATCACGTAGAGGTTCAGGCCGACCGGCGGGGTGATCAGGCCGATCTCCATGTTGATCGTCACGATCACCGCGAACCAGTAGGGGTCGAAGCCGGCGGCGATGATGATCGGCAGCAGGATCGGCGCCGACATCAGGATCACCGCGACGGGCGGCAGGAAGAAGCCCGCGACCAGCAGGAAGACGTTTACGATCGCCATCAGCACCCAGCGGTTCACGTCGAGCGATCCGATCCACTCGGCGATCGACTGGGTGATGAACAGCGACGACAGCATGAACGAGAACACCCCGGCGGCGCCGATGATGAACAGGATCATCACGCTTTCGCGGGTGCTGTCGCGCAGGATCGCCCAGAGCGCCTTCGGCTGCACCATCTTGTAGACGATCATCACCACGATGATGCACAGCAGCGCGCCGACGGCGGCGGTTTCGGACGGCGTCGCGATGCCGCCGTAAAGCGCGTAGAGCACGCCGATGATGATCCCGACGAACGGCAGCACCCGCGGCAGGATCTCGAATTTCTGCTTCCAGGAATACTTGATGCCCGACAGCGCCACCCCGGCCGCGCCGCGCCGCCAGGTGTCGAAGATCGCCCAGGCGAT
>JBFGEI010000315.1:0-3559 GCA_041580155.1 Limimaricola sp. | reverse complement strand
TGAGCCGCGGCCAGGTCGCGGTGATGGACGGCGAGCTGCGCAGCCACGAGGGCCATGGCGAATTCGTCGCCCGCAAGCCCGACGGCGCGGTCAACCGCGCGCTGTCGAGCTGGAAGGCGCTGACCGCGCCGCGACCGGTCGAACGGTCCGGCATCCCGGCGAGCGGAGTCTGATCGACGTGGCGCTTGATCCGGTAGTTTCGGCGCGCGGCGTCGACCTGACCTTCGAGACCGCGGATGGCCCGGTCCACGCGCTGAAGGGCGTGGATCTCGACATCGCGAAGGGCGATTTCGTGTCCTTCATCGGCCCCTCGGGCTGCGGCAAGACCACCTTCCTGCGGGTGGTGGCCGGGCTCGAGACCGCGACCGCCGGCAGCGTGAAGGTCAACGGGCTCAGCCCCGACGCGGCGCGGCGCGCCCGGGCCTATGGCTACGTGTTCCAGGCCGCCGGACTCTACCCGTGGCGCACCATCGGCGGCAACATCCGGTTGCCGCTGGAGATCATGGGGTTCTCCAAGGCCGAGCAGGCCCGCCGGGTGCGTGACACGCTCGAGCTGGTCGATCTCGGGGGCTTCGAGAAGAAGTTCCCGTGGCAGCTGTCGGGCGGCATGCAGCAACGCGCCAGCATCGCCCGGGCGCTGGCCTTCGACGCCGAGATCCTGCTGATGGACGAACCCTTCGGCGCGTTGGACGAGATCGTGCGCGACCATCTCAACGAAGAGCTGCTGAAGCTCTGGTCGGCGACCGGCAAGACCACGCTGTTCGTCACGCACTCGATCCCCGAGGCGGTGTTCCTGTCGACCAAGATCGTGGTGATGAGCCCGCGTCCCGGCCGGATCACCGACGTGATCGACAGCCCGCTGCCGCGCGAACGGCCGCTCGACATCCGCGACAGCCGCGAGTTCATCGAGATCGCGCACCGGGTCCGCGAGGGTCTGCGGGCCGGCCATGTCGATGCCTGATCCCTTCGCCCCCCGAGCCGCCTTGCGGGGGCCGGGGGGCTCCGGATCGCTACTTCGTCCACGGCCATCGCCTCGCCAGGCTGTGCCGCATCCAGAAAAGAGCAGCTGATGGTTACTTTGTCCTTAAAATACGCAAATCCAATGGGCTCGGCCGGGACCGGCCAGCGACGGTCCTGCGGCCGGGCTGCGTATTTGCGGGACAAAGTAACGCAGGCCGTGCGCCGATGACCGGCCGGGTGATGCCGGTGCTGACGGTGCTGCTCGCTACCCTCGCGTTCTGGTATCTCGCCGCGGTGCCAATGAACATCCGCGAGGTGCTGACCGAGGCCGAGCGTGGCGGCGCGCAGGTGGTCCCGGCGACCGCGCTGGAGCGGCGCGACGCGCCGGTGCTCGGGTTGCTCTTCGACAATCCGGGCGAGCTTGCCGCCGCTTGGACCCAGGACCGGCCGCGGCTACCGGCGCCGCACCAGGTGGCGCGGGAGCTGTGGCAGAGCACCGTGGTCGAGGAGCTGAGCGGCCGCCGCGGCATCGTGCAGTCGGGCAGCCTGTCGAACCGCGGGCTGGTCTACCACGCCGGGGTCACGCTGGGGGCCACCGCGCTCGGGTTCCTGATTGGCGCCGGGCTCGGCATCCTGCTGGCGGTCGGCATCGTGCACAGCCGCACCATGGACCGCAGCGTGATGCCCTGGGCGATCGTTAGCCAGACCGTACCGATCGTGGCGATCGCGCCGATGATCATCGTGGTGCTGTATTCGATCGGGGTTCAGGGGCTGCTGCCGAAGGCGGTGATTTCGGCCTGGCTGTCGTTCTTTCCGGTGGTGGTCGGCATGGTGAAGGGGCTGCGCGCGCCGGACGCGATGCAGATCGACCTGCTGCACACCTACAGCGCCAGCAAGGGCCAGGCGTTCTGGAAGCTGCGGCTGCCGGCCTCGACGCCGTATCTGTTCGCGTCGCTGAAGATCGCCATCGCCGCCAGCCTGGTCGGCGCCATCGTCGGCGAACTGCCGGTGCAGAAGGGCGGGCTTGGCGCGCGGATGCTTGCCGGCAGTTACTACGGCCAGACCTCGCAGATCTGGGCGGCGCTGTTCGCCGCCGCGGCGCTGGCGGCGGTGCTCGTCGCGCTGGTCGGCTGGATCGAACGCCGCACGCTGCGGCGCATGGGGGCGGGCGCATGATGCCGGCGATTGCAATTCTCGTGGTCTGGGCCGCGGCCTGGGCGCTGAACGTCTGGTTGTCGACCGGGCGCTACGCCGCCCATTTGTGGGCCAAGCTGGCGGTGCCGCTGATCTTCGGCCTGACCGTGATCGCGATCTGGGAGATGCTGGTGCGCGGCTTCGGCGTGCCGTTGGTGATCCTGCCGGCGCCGAGCCAGATCGCGCCGCGGTTCGGCGACAGCCTCGGCATCCTGTGGAGCGACGTGGTGCAGACCTTCCTGCGCGGCGCGCTGACCGGCTATGTCATCGGTTGCGGCGCCGGGTTCCTGACCGCGATCGCGGTCGACCGGTTCGGGTTTCTGCGCCGCGGCCTGCTGCCGCTGGCCAGCTTCATGGCGGCGCTGCCGATCGTCGGCACCGCGCCGATCCTGGTGATGTGGTTCGGCTTCGACTGGCAGTCGAAGGCCGCGGTGGTGGTGGTGATGGTGTTCTTCCCGATGCTGGTGAACACCGTGGCGGGACTTTCCGACACCACCGCGATGCAGCGCGACCAGATGCGCACCTGGGGCGCCGGCTACTGGCAGGCTCTGTTGAAGCTGCGGCTGCCGGCGGCGATGCCATTCATCTTCAACGGGCTGAAGATCTCGACCACGCTGGCGCTGATCGGCGCCATCGTCGCCGAGTTCTTCGGCTCTCCGACGCTCGGGCTCGGGTTCCGGATCACCACCTCGGTCGGGCAGCTGTCGCTCGACATGGTCTGGGCCGCGATCCTGGTATCGGCGCTGGCCGGGACCAGCTTCTACGGGCTGGTCGCGCTGATCGAGCGAGGGGTGACCTTCTGGCACCCGTCGCAACGCAGATAACCCGCAAGAAGCCCGCAACGGGCCGGCACAAAAACATGGAGAACGATGGATGAAACAGATGATTTTCGCCGGTTCCGCGGCGCTGGCGCTGATGGCGGGGGTCGGCATTCCCGCCGCAGCGCAGGCCGCCGACGAGGTTCGGCTGCAGCTGCAATGGGTCACCCAGGCGCAGTTCGCGGGCTACTATGTGGCGCTAGAACAGGGGTTCTACGAAGAAGAGGACCTGGCGGTCACGATCCTGCCGGGCGGCCCCGACATCGCGCCGCCGCAGGTGCTGGCCGGCGGTGGCGCCGACGTGATGCTGAACTGGATGCCCTCGGCGCTGGCGGCGCGCGAAAAGGGCCTGCCGGTGGTCAACATCGCCCAGCCCTTCGCCAGCTCGGGGCTGATGCTGACCTGCTGGAAGGACACCGGCATCACCGGGCCGCAGGACTTCAAGGGCAAGACCATCGGCGTCTGGTTCTTCGGCAACGAATACCCCTTCCTGAGTTGGATGAGCCAGGAGGGCATCCCGACCGAAGGCGGCGAGGACGGGGTGACGGTCCTCAAGCAGGGCTTCAACGTCGACCCGCTGATCCAGC
>JBFGEI010000314.1:0-3604 GCA_041580155.1 Limimaricola sp. | reverse complement strand
GCGCGGCAGGCCAAGGCCGGCGTTGCGCCGAAGGGCCGTCCGGGTCGCGCGGTTTTTGGCCCGAGGTCGGGATTTCGCCCAAGTCCTGCCGTCAAATCTGCAACCGGTTCGGCGATCCGTTGCTTGCGGGGATCATCCTCGAAAGGAATCGCTGATGGACGCCCTGCCGCTGATCGCGCTGTCGCCGCTGATGCTGATCATGATCTGGACCGATCTGCGCTACATGCGGATACCGAACCGGCTGGTGCTGGCGGCCCTGGCGCTGTTCACCGGCCTGGCGCTGTTCGGGCTGGTCGGTGATCTCGACCGACGGCTGATCACCGCGGCGGTCGTGCTGACCATCGGCTTCGGCATGTTCGCGGCCCAGGTGCTTGGCGGCGGCGACGTGAAGGCGCTGGCGGTGCTGATGCTGTTCGTGCCGCCGCGGGCGGTGCCGGAGTTCATGATCCTGCTGTCGCTGGCGATGCTCGGCGGGCTGGTGCTGGTCTACGGCGCGCGGCGCCTGGTGGCCACGCCCGACACCGGCTGGGCGTCGCTGCGCGAAACCCGGCGGTTCCCGCTCGGGCTGTCGATCGGCTCGGCGGCGCTGGCCTTGCCGGCCCTGCTCTAGGGCGCGGCCGGCCCAGCGATGCACGCGGCGCCGCGGGCGCTTGGCCACGGCTTTCTCTCGGGCGCGAACTCGGGCATGGATGGGGCGCTGAACCGCCAGACCCCGGAGACCCCATGCCCGTTCCGAACCAGGCCGCACTCGATTTCCTGCTGACCCGACGGTCGCGCCCGGCGAAGACGCTGACCGCGCCGGTGCCCGACCGTGACGCGCTGCTGCTGCTGCTGACCGCGGCGGCGCGGGTGCCCGACCACGGCAAGCTCGAACCCTGGCGCTTCATCGTGCTGCAGAAGCCGGCGCTGGCACGGCTGGCCGGGCTTGTCCCGGCCCGGGCCGAGGCGCTGGGCATCGCCGCCGACAAGCTGGACAAGGCGGTGGCGCAATACCGCGATGCCGACCTCGCGATCGCCGTCGTCGCCACGCCGAAGCCCTCCGACAAGGTGCCGCAGATCGAACAGCTCTACTCGGCAGGCTGCGTCTGCCTGTCGCTGCTGAACGCGGCGCTGGCGGCGGGCTGGGGCGCAAATTGGCTGTCCGGCTGGGCCAGCCATGACCCGGTGTTCTGCCGCGACGGGCTCGGCCTTTCGGACGGCGAGACGATCGCCGGGCTGATCCATATCGGCACCGAAACCGCCCCACCGCCCGAGCGGCCGCGGCCCGACATCACCACGCTGGTGGAGTGGCGCGCAGCATGATCCTCGCCGATTTCAGCCGGGCGCTGGCGCAATTGTTCGACCCGCGGTTCCGCCGGGTGCTGTGGCTCGGCCTGGCGCTGTCGGCGGGGCTTCTGGTGGCGCTCTACGCTGGATTGCTGGCGCTGGTCGGGCTGGTCGCACCCGACAGCGTGACGCTGCCGCTGCTGGGAGAGGTGGCCTGGATCGACGACGCGCTCGGCTGGGGATCGCTGCTGCTGATGCTGGCGCTGTCCGTGTTCCTGATGCTGCCGGTCGCCTCGGCGATGAGCAGCTTCTTTCTCGAGGAGGTCGCCGAGGCGGTCGAGGCGCGGCACTACCCCGGGCTGCCGACGCCGGCACCGATTCCGCTGGCCGAGCAGATCCGCGACACCGTCACCTTTCTCGGGCTGCTGGTATTGATCAACGCCGCCGCCTTCGCGCTGAGTCTGGCGTTTCCGCCGGCGGCCCCGCTGCTGTTCTACGGCGTCAACGGCTGGCTGCTGGGACGTGAGTATTTCACCATGGCGGCAATGCGCCGCGAGGGCCGGGCCAGGGCGCGGCTGCTGCGCCGCCGGCACCCGCTGCGGATCTGGGGCGCCGGCTGCCTGATGGCGGTGCCGCTGTCGGTGCCGCTGGTCAATCTGCTGGTGCCGGTGCTGGGCGCCGCCACCTTCACGCATCTCTATCATCGGCTGGCGGGTCGCCGGGTCACTCGGCGCTGACGTTCTGCTCCATCCGGTCGAACCAGTCGATGTCGCGGACCGATATCCCGCCCCACAGGATCACCGCCGAGATCGCGGCCCAGATCGGCACCGCCCAGTAGGTGGTGACCCTGGCCTTGCGGCCGATCCGGATATCGGCCGGCGCCGAGGCATGGGTGCCCGGCACCACCTCGCCGGCGTCGCCCTGGGTGGTCAGGCGCAGCGGCAGCACGATGAACAGCACCATGAACCAGGTCACGGCGAATAGAACGAGGGCGGCGGTGATGGTCATCTGACCTCTCCCCGGGGCGCGACTGCCCCGTTACTTTGTTCCAGAAATACGCAGATCCCGACACCGGCGCCGGGACCGGCGTCAGACCTGCTCGAGCTCGATCAGGCAGCCGTTGAAATCCTTCGGATGCAGAAAGATCACCGGCTTGCCATGGGCCCCGGTCTTCGGGCTTCCGTCGCCCAGCACGCGGGCGCCTTCGGCGATCAGCCGGTCGCGCGCGGCGCCCAGATCCGCGACCTCGTAGCAGATGTGATGGATGCCGCCGGCCGGCGATTTCGCAAGAAAGCTGGCGATCGGGCTGGCGTCGCCCAGCGGCTGCAACAGCTCGATCTTGGTGTTCGGCAGGGTGATGAACACAACGGTGACGCCGTGCTCGGGCAGCGGCTGCGGCGCGCCGACATCGGCGCCAAGCGCGCCGGCGTATTGCGCGGCGGCGGCGGCGAGGTCCGGCACCGCGATGGCGACATGGTTCAGACGACCGATCATCAGGCTCTCCGTGATGGCTGGCGCCCTTATGCCGCTGACGCGACGCCGCCGCAACCGCGGCACGGCGGGGCGAAGCGTCGCAGCTTAACCTGGTCTTTACCGCGCAGCGCAAACACTCGGGGCTGTCCGGTTCCCCGGTCTCCCCCGGCCGCCGTGGCCGCCCCCCGGCAAGGATGCAGCCAATGCCATTGCTCGACGACTTCCTGTCCTCTCGCCCGGCCAACGCCGCCCGACCGCTGCTTGGCCTGACCGTGCTGGTGGTCGAGGACAGCCGCTACGCCTCCGAGGCGATGCGCCTGCTGTGCCTGCGATCGGGCGCGCGGATCCGCCGCGCCGACAGCCTGCACAACGCCCGGCGGCATCTCTGCGTCTACCGGCCCAGCGCGGTCATCGTCGATCTCGGCCTGCCCGACGGCTCCGGCACCGAGTTGATCGCCGAGCTGGCCAATGCCAACCCGCGGGTCGACGTGCTGATCGGCACCTCGGGCGACGCGGGAGGCGAAGCCGCGGCAGCAGCGGCCGGCGCCGACGGCTTCATCGACAAGCCGATCGCGCGGATCTCGGAATTTCAGACCGCGGTGCTGCGCCACCTCCCGGCGGACCGGCAACCGGGCGGGCTGCGCGTGCTGACCGAAGAGCGGGTGAACCCCGATCCGATGGCCTATCGCGACGATCTCGAACTGGTGTCGCAGCTGCTCAGCGACGGCTGGCCGTCGGACCGCGACATCGCCTACGTGACGCAGTTTCTCGGCGGCGTGGCGCGCAGCGCCGAGGATGCGCCGCTGAGCGCCGCGGTCGCGGCGCTCGCCCCCGCCCCGGCCGCTGGCGCGCCCGGGGGGGCGGC
>JBFGEI010000313.1:0-3631 GCA_041580155.1 Limimaricola sp. | reverse complement strand
GCACGCGTCGGCGTCTCTCCCCGTCGAGCGCAGCGCGTTGATCAGCCCCGCGACGCAGACGGTCGCGGTGCCGTGCTGGTCGTCATGGAAGACGGGGATGTCCATCTCTTCCTTCAGCCGCTGCTCGATGATGAAGCACTCGGGCGCCTTGATGTCCTCAAGGTTGATGCCGCCAAAGCTCGGCCCCATCAGCCGCACCGCGTTGCAGAACGCGTCGGGGTCCTCGGTATCCAACTCGATGTCGATCGAGTTCACGTCGGCGAAGCGCTTGAACAGCACCGACTTGCCCTCCATCACCGGCTTCGAGGCCAGCGCCCCGAGATTGCCGAGACCGAGCACCGCGGTGCCATTGCTGATCACCGCGACCAGGTTGCCCTTGTTGGTGTAGTCGTAGGCGGCCTCGGGATTTTCGAAGATCACTTCGCAGGGGATCGCGACGCCGGGCGAATAGGCCAGGCTCAGGTCGCGCTGGGTGGTCATCGGCACCGTCGCCGCCACCTCCCATTTGCCCGGGCTCGGTTCTTCGTGGAAGTTCAGCGCGTCTTCTCGCGTGAAACGGGGTTTGACCATCGGTGTTCCTCCTGCTGCCCAAGAAGTACCGGGTTGCTGCGCCGCGGCGCAACGCCCGAGCGGCCGACCGGTTTTCGACTTTCGCGGCGCCGGCCCAATCGGTAGGGTCGCGGGCGCAGATCCCGGGGGTGGAATGAACACGCAAGCCAGCACCGTCACGCCGATGATGGCCCAGTATCTCGAGATCAAGGCCGGGCATCCGGACGCGCTGCTGTTCTACCGGATGGGCGATTTCTACGAGATGTTCTTCGACGACGCGGTGGCGGCGGCCGAGGCGCTCGACATCGCGCTGACCAAGCGCGGCAAGCACATGGGCGACGACATCGCGATGTGCGGCGTGCCGGTGCATGCCGCCGAAGGCTACCTGCTGACGCTGATCCGCAAGGGGTTTCGCGTCGCCATCGCCGAACAGCTCGAAGACCCGGCCGAGGCCAGGAAGCGCGGCTACAAGTCGGTGGTCAAGCGCGACGTGGTCCGGCTGGTCACCCCCGGCACGCTGACCGAGGAAAGCCTGCTCGACGCGCGGCGGCACAACTACCTCGCGGCCTATGCCGAGCTGCGCGGCGACGGCGCGCTGGCCTGGGTCGACATCTCGACCGGCGCGGTGTCGGTGCTGCCCTGCGCGCTGGCCCAGCTGGGGCCGGAGCTGGCGCGGCTGACCCCGCGCGAGCTGCTGCTCGACGAGACGACCGAGCGCGATCTGGCCGCAATCGTCTCTGATTTCGATCTGGCAGTGACGCCGATGGCCAAGGGCGCCTTCGACAGCGCCGGCGGTGCGCTGCGGCTGCAGAAGCTGTGGAACGTCGCCTCGCTCGATGCCTTCGGCACCTTCGGCCGGGCCGAGGTCTCGGCGCTGTCGGCGCTGGTCGAGTATCTGGAGCTGACCCAGAAGGGCAATCTGCCGCTGCTGCGGCCGCCGGTGCTGGAAGGCCGGATGTCGGCGATGCGGATCGACGCCGCGACCCGGCGCTCGCTGGAGCTGACCCATGCGCTGGGCGGCGGCCGTGACGGGTCGCTGCTGCAGGCGGTCGACCGCACCGTCACCGCCGCCGGCGCGCGGCTGCTGGAGCGCCGCGTCGCCTCGCCGTCCTGCACCCTGCCGGTGATCTCGGCGCGTCAGTCGGCGGTGGCGCATCTGGCGCAGGACGGCCGGCTGGCGGCTGATCTGCGCGCCGCCCTGCGCGGCGCCCACGACCTCGACCGCGCGCTGTCGCGGCTGGCGCTGGACCGCGGCGGCCCGCGTGACATGGCGGCGATCCGCGGCACCATCGAGGTCGCCGACCGGCTGGCGGCGCTGTGTCACGGGCTCGATCTGCCCGAGCTGCTGGCCGAGGCGGTCGCAGCCCTCGGCGGTCTCGACGATCTTCAGGACCTGCTGGACGCGGCGCTGGTCGCAGAGCCGCCCTTGCTGGCGCGCGACGGCGGCTTCGTCGCCGCCGGCTATTCGGACGATCTCGACGACGCCCGGCGGCTGCGCGACGAAGGCCGCGGCGTGATCGCCGCGATGCAGTCCGACTACGCCGCCGAAACCGGGGTGTCGGCGCTGAAGATCAAGCACAACAACGTGCTGGGCTATTTCATCGAAACCACCGCGACCCATGCCGCGAAGATGCTGGCGCCGCCGCTGTCGGACCGCTTCATCCACCGCCAGACCACCGCCAGCCAGGTGCGGTTCACCACGCTCGAGCTGAGCGAGCTGGAGACCCGGATCCTGAACGCCGGCGGCCATGCGCTCGAGCTTGAAAAACGGGTCTACGCCACGCTGCGCGGCGCGATCCTGGCGCAGTCCGGCCCGCTCGGCGTGCTGGCGCGCGGGCTGGCCGAACTCGACCTGGCGGCGGCGCTGGCCGACCTGGCGCGCTCCGAGGACTGGTGCCGGCCGCGGCTCGACGACAGCCGCGCCTTCGAGATCACCGGCGGCCGGCATCCGGTCGTGGAACAGGCGCTGCGCCGCGCCGGGGCGCCGTTCGTCGGCAACGACTGCGACCTGTCGCAGACCCCGCTCTGGCTGCTGACCGGTCCGAACATGGCCGGCAAATCGACCTTCCTGCGGCAGAACGCGCTGATCGCGGTGCTGGCGCAGATCGGCAGCTTCGTCCCGGCCGAGGCGGCGCATATCGGCCTGGTCAGCCAGATCTTCAGCCGGGTCGGCGCGTCCGACGACTTGGCGCGCGGCCGCTCGACCTTCATGGTCGAGATGGTCGAAACCGCGGCGATCCTGAACCAGGCCGACGACCGGGCGCTGGTGATCCTCGACGAGATCGGCCGCGGCACCGCGACCTACGACGGCCTCTCGATCGCCTGGGCGACGCTGGAACACCTGCACGAGACCAATCGCTGCCGCGGCATCTTCGCGACGCATTACCACGAGATGACCCAGCTCGCCGCCAAGCTCGACGGCGTCGCCGCGGCGACCGTCGCGGTGCGCGAATGGGAGGGCGAGGTGATCTTCCTGCACGAGGTGCGGCGCGGCAGCGCCGACCGCAGCTACGGGGTGCAGGTCGCGCGCCTCGCCGGGCTGCCGGCCTCGGTGATCGACCGTGCCCGGGTGGTGCTCGACGCGCTGGAGCGTGGCGAACGCGAGGGCGGGACCCGGCGCCAGGCGCTGATCGACGACCTGCCGCTGTTCGCGGCGACCAAGCCGCAGCCCGCTGCCGCGGCGACGAAACCCTCCGAGGTCGAGACCCGGCTGCGCGACATCCGCCCCGACGAGCTGTCGCCGCGCGCCGCGCTGGAACTGGTCTACGAACTGCGCGGCCTGCTGTAACGCGAAACGGGCGCGGCCAGCGCCGCGCCCGTCTACTTTGTCCCTGAAATACGCAGATCCGACGCCAGCGACCGGCGCCGCGCCGGCTCAGCTCGCCGGGGTCGAGGACACGCCGACCTGCGCCGGCCGCAGCAGCCGGTCATGCAGCATGAAGCCTTCGGTCGCGACCTGGATAATCTCGCCGGCGCGGGTGCCCGGCACCGGCGCCTCGAACATCGCCTGGTGCAGCTTGGGGTCGAACTTGTCGCCCAGCTGCGGCGCGATCGGGTGGATCCCGTGCTTCTTGAACACGCT
>JBFGEI010000312.1:0-3635 GCA_041580155.1 Limimaricola sp. | reverse complement strand
GGCCTCCTCAACAGCGCAGTCAACGCGCTGGGCAGACCGGGGGAGGCCTACCGTCCTTTCATCGTCGCGATGGCTGCGGAAATCGAGCCGCGCGACGCGGTGGAGGCCATGCTCGTCGTCCAGATGACCGCGATCCATGCCGCTATGACCGAGGCCGCCCGGAGGATGGCAGAGGCATCAGGGGGCGCCGCTTCGCGAAGCCTACGACCGCGATCCATCTCCAGCTCAGATTGAGCGGTGATGGCGCCCGTCCTGACGGGTGCAAGTAGCCACGCCGCCCTCGTTGGCCCGACGCCATGGGGGCGCCTCAGAAGTCGAGCATCAGAGCCAAAAGGACCGGCGCTCTCGCAGCCGCGTCAGAAACGGGCAGAAAAAAGCTAGGCCCATCGCGCGCTCGCACCACGGCCCCACGGTATGACGGGGGACTTCAAAGCTCGAGGGCATCGACTCGGGGACCGATTGAGGCCCATGAACGCGCACGTTCACAAAATGGGGATCAGCCTCGCCAACCACAAAACGAATAGGAATTGGGGGGGGGCGCCCGCTAGGGCGACAAACGCAAATACCCCAGCATCGGCGCCTCGGTTCGCTAAGGTGAAGCCCCACGTAGCTACGGCAGCCGGTCCACTTCATGTAAGGCGCTGGGCAAAACACGGTCGCATCAAAAGGCATCCAAGCGCAGATGGCATGGCGGGCCTTATGGCGGGTATGAACCCCGGAGGGTCATTTTTCGCTGCGATTTCAGTGGGAAGTGGCGGACTGGGGAGGATTCGAACCCCCGACCCCTTGATTCGTAGTCAAGTACTCTATCCAACTGAGCTACCAGTCCGCGGTGAGTGAGGCGGATGTAGCCGCCACCGCCGGGGAGTGCAAGCGGAAGCTTGCAGGTTCTTCGCACTTTTTGCCCTGCCCTCGCGGAAGCCCTCAGACCGCCATCGCGGTGCCGACCGCGGTGCCGCGTGGCAGGCAGATCGCGAACTCGGTGCCGGTGTCGTCTGAGCGGCGCAGCTCGAGCCGGCCGCCATGGCCGCGGACCAGCTCGGCGGCGATCGCGAGACCAAGCCCGGAGCCGCCCTTGGCGACGCCGCCGCGGAACGCGCGGAACAGGTTTTCGCGGGCCCGCGGCGGCAGTCCCGGACCGGTGTCGGTCACGGTGATCCACCAGGCCTCTTCGTCCTCATGCGCGGCGACGCTGATCTCGCCGGGCTTGCCGGTCACCAGGATCGCCTGCCGCGCGTTGCGCACCAGGTTCGACAATACCCGGTGCAGCTGTTCGCCATCGGCGCGGATCATCAGCCCGGCCGGGATGTTCTCGGAAAAGCTCAGATCGTGCTCGCCGGCCGCCAGCCGCTCGGCGTCGATCACGTCGGAAACGATCTGCGACAGCTGGATCCGGGTCAGCGTCGGCGGCGGCTCTTCGGCGCGGCCGAAGGCCAGCGTCGATTCGCACAAGTTGACCGCGCGGGTGATCGAGCCGACCAGCTTCGGCGCCATCCGCTTGACCAGCGGATCCTCGGAGCCTTCGAGCCGGTCGGCGAATAGCTGCGCCGAGGTCAGGATGTTGCGCAGGTCATGGCTGACCTTGGCGACGGCGCCGCCGAGCTGCGCCAGCCGGTCCTTCTGCTTCAGCGCGCCGGTCAGCTGGGTTTCCATCGACTGCAGCGCCACCTCGGCATCGCGCAGCTCGCGCAGCTTGGCGCGCGGCGCGATGATCCGCCGGGTGTCCTCGGGGGCGTCGGCGTAGTTGCGGATCTGCGCCACGACCTCCTTGATCGGCCGCACCAGGAACATCTGCACCGCGCCGAACAGCAGCGCCGCCGTCACCACCGAGATCATCGCCGACAGCAGCAGGATCCGCAGGCCGTATTCGAGCATCTCGGCGCGCAGCGGCCCCTGCTCCATCGTGACCTCGATCAGCAGCCCGCCTTGCTGCACCGGATCGCCGATCACCCGGATGATCCGGTTCGACGGGTCGACCAGCGTCGCCATCGCGTCGCGGATCAGCCGCAGCGCGGCGGCGTCGCGCAGGTCGTAGGTGGCATGGATCGGCGCCGGGATCGGCGACGACAGCGCCAGCTGGCGCACCTCGTCGCGACGCAGCACCACGTTGAACACCCCGGCGTTGGTCAGCAGCTCGCGCTCTAGCTCCGGGTCGATCATCTCGTCGGCCAACAGCGCCAGCGACGCGATCTGCGCCCGCTCGAGCCGCAGCTGCAGGTAATCCTCGCGGAACCGGGCGACCGACGGCACGAAGATCAGCACCTCGGCCAACATCACGAAGACCGTGGTGAGGATCAGGAACCGTCCCGACAGGGTATTCAGCATCAAAGCCCTTTCACCGCGCGCGGGGCGCCCGGTTCAGGGAACCCAGCGCTGCACCGTTCTCACGGCCGTTTTCACCCAGTCGTTATCGAACAGGCTGGCGCTGAAATAGTTGCCCGCAGCGCGTTTGTTAATCTCACCCAACGTAGGATAGGGCAAAACGGCCCCGGCAATCTTCGACAATTTCGTGCCGCTGGCGATCGCGATGGCCCAGACCCCGATAAGATCGCCGGCCGAGGCGCCGACGATCGTCGCGCCGACCGGCCGGCCGCGCACCGCCATCAGTTTCAGAAACCCGTGATCGCGACGCTCGGCGATCGCCCGGTCGTTGTCGTCGAATGCCATGCGGATCACCTTGAGCGCGTCGCCATGCGCCTCGCGGGCCTGGGTCTCGGTCAGCCCGACCTGCGCCAGCCCCGGATCGCTGTAGGTGGCCCAGGGGATATGCGCGGTCCTGGCCTTCGAGGGTAGCGCGAACAGCAGCGACCGAATGATCACCCCGGCATGGTAGCCGGCGACATGGGTGAACATCAGCCCGCCGGCGGCATCGCCGACCGCGTAGACCTTCTTGTTGCTGACCGAACGCAGGTCGTCGCCGACCTTGATGCCCTTCTTGTCGAACTCGATGCCCGCCGCCTCGAGCCCCAGCCCGTCGGTGACCACGCTGCGACCGACCGCAACCAGAAGATGCGTGCCCTCGAACCGGCCCTTGCCGGTCTCGACGGCAAGCGCGCCGTCCCGGCCGGTGACCTTGGTGACCTGCGCCTGCTCGACGATCTTCACGCCCTCGGCGCGCAGCGCGTCGAGCACCACGGCGGCGGCTTCCGGGTCGTCGTTGCCCAGCGCCTTGGCGCCCTCGATCACCGTCACCTCGCAGCCCAGCCGGCGATGCGCCTGCGCCATCTCGATGCCGATCGGCCCGCCGCCGACCACGATCAGATGCGGCGGCCGCTCGCGCAGCGCGAAGATCGATTCGTTGGTGTAGGCGGTGACCGCGTCGAGACCGTCGATCGGCGGCACCAGCGGCCGCGACCCGGTGGCCAGCACGAAGCGCCGCGCCTTGATCGTCACGTCGCCGGCCTGCACCTCGGTCGGCGACACGAAACGCGCGGTGTCGCGGATCACCTTCACGCCGAGCCCTTCGAAGCGCTCCTGCGAATCGACCGGGGCGATGCGGGCTATGGTGCGGGCGACATGATCCTTGACCGCGGCGAAGTCGATCTCGGGGGTCACCGGGGTGATGCCCATCGCGGCGCCGGTGGTCATCGCATGCGCCTGCTTGCCGGCGGCCAGCAGCGCCTTCGACGGCACGC
>JBFGEI010000311.1:0-3644 GCA_041580155.1 Limimaricola sp. | reverse complement strand
CGGAAATCGCCTTGGCTTCAAGGAATTCCTCGATGCCCCAAAGGCCGCCCTCGCGGGCCCGGCCCGACTGCTTGACGCCGCCGAACGGGCTGCCGGCGCCGCGCGACTGGCCGTTCATCTCGACCATGCCGGAGTGCAGCTGCAACGCCAGCCGGTTGCGCCGGGCGCCGTCGGCGCTTTGCACGTAGTTGGTCAGGCCATAGGGCGTGTCGTTGGCGATCTCGATCGCCTCGGCCTCGTCCTCGAACGGCATCATCGACAACACCGGGCCGAAGATCTCCTCGCGGGCGATGGTCATGTCGCGGGTCACGTCGGCGAACACCGTCGGCCGCACGAAGAAGCCGCGGTTCTGGCCTTCGGGGCGGCCCGGACCGCCGGCGACCAGCCGCGCGCCTTCCTTGATCCCGGTCTCGATCAGCCCCTGGATCTTCTCCCATTGCGCCTTGTTCACCACCGGGCCGATGTGGCGCCCGGACTCCATCGCCGGGCCGGTGGCGGTGGCTTCGGCGGTGGCGCGGGCGATCTCGACCGCCTCGTCGTAGAAGCTGCGTTCGACCAGCATCCGGGTCGGCGCGTTGCACGACTGGCCGGTGTTGTTGAAGCAATGCCGCACGCCGCGCTTCACCGCGTCGGCGCCGGCGTCGGCGAACACCAGGTTGGCGCCCTTGCCGCCCAGCTCGAGCGTGACCCGCTTCAGGGTCTCGGCCGCCGCTTTCGAGATCGCCTTCCCGGCCCGGGTCGAGCCGGTGAACGAGATCATCTCGACGTCCGGATGCGTCGACAGCTGGCTGCCGACCCCTGCGCCGTCGCCGTTCACCAGGTTGAACACGCCCTTCGGGACCCCGGCGTCGTGCAGGAATTCGGCGAACAGCAGCGACGACAGCGGCGCTTCCTCGGAGGGCTTCAGCACGACGGTGCAGCCGGCCAGCAGCGCCGGGATCACCTTCAGCGTGACCTGGTTCATCGGCCAGTTCCACGGGGTGATCAGCCCGACCACGCCGATCGGTTCCAGCGCGATGCGGTCGTTCGGCGCGTGGTCGCCCAGCGGCTTGACCCATTCGATCTTGTCGAAGGCGGTGAGGAAGTTCTCCAGGTGCCAGGCCAGGCTGGTGACCTGGCTGTTGCGCGACATCTCGATCGGCGCGCCCATCTCCTGGCTGATCGCCTGCGCCAGCTCTTCCTTGCGGGCCTCGTATTGCTCGAGGATCCGCGCCACCACGGCGCGGCGCTCGGACGGGTCGGTGGCGCGCCAGCCGGGCAGGGCGCGCTTGGCGGCGGCGACGGCGGCATCGGTGTCGGCCTGGTCGCCAAGCGAGATCACCGCGCAGGGCTCTTCTGTGGAGGGGTCGATCACCTGGCAATCGCGCGGGTTGGCCGGGGCCACCCAGGCGCCGTCGATGTAGAAATCACGTTTCTCGATCATGGCTCATCTCCTCGTTTGCGCGGAGACTGGCACTCCCTTTGCGCCGCTGCAACCGGTGGTGAAATGGCGCGCGGCTTCCTATGTCTTCTACCATCAACCGCGGACACAGGAGGCGATCATGGCCCTTCGCATCAACGATACAATCCCCGACCTCACCGTCGAGACCGACCAGGGCAGCATGTCGCTGCATGATTGGGTCGGCGATGGCTGGGCGATCCTGTTCAGCCATCCCAAGGACTTCACCCCGGTCTGCACCACCGAATTCGGCGCGGTGGCGCGGCTCGACGCCGAGTGGAAGAAGCGCGACACCAAGGTGATGGGCGTGTCGGTCGACGGGGTCGAGGATCACAAGCGCTGGAAGGCCGACATCGAGAAGGCCGGCGGCGCCGCGCCGCAGTTCCCGATCATCGCCGATGACGGGCTCGAGGTCTCCAAGGCCTTCGACATGCTGCCGGCCGATGCCTACCTGCCGGACGGCCGCACACCGAACGACAGCGCCACGGTGCGCGCGGTGTTCATCATCGGCCCGGACAAGCAGCTGAAGCTGTCGATGACCTACCCGATGACCGTCGGCCGCAACTTCGCCGAGGTGCTGCGCGCGCTCGACGCGCTGAAGCTGACGACCGGAAAGGGCGTCGCGACACCGGCGGATTGGCAGCAAGGCCAGGACGTGGTGATCCCGGCCACGGTGAGCGATGCCGATGCCAAGCAGAAGTTCGGCGAGTTCACCACCGTTCTGCCGTATCTGCGGATGACCAAGCAGCCGGTCTGACCCGACGGGCGGGGCGCGCTATCGCGCGCGCCCCGCCGAAGCTCAGGCGACCACCACCTTGGTGCCCACCGGCACCCGGTCATACAGATCGACGACGTGGTCGTTGATCAGCCGGACACAGCCCGACGAAAAGCTCTGCCCCATGGTCCAGGGCTGCGGCGTGCCGTGGATCCGGTAGTAGGTGTCGCGGCCGTTCTGATACATGTAGAGCGCCCGCGCCCCGAGCGGGTTCCACTCGTGGCCGCCGGGCAGCCCGCCGGCAAAACGACCGTAGACCTCGGGTTCCTGGCGGATCATGTTGGCGGTCGGCATCCAGCCCGGCCATTCGGCCTTGCGGCCGACGGTGGCGGTGCCCTGGAAGTTGCGCCCCGCCGCGCCAAGCGCCACCACGTAGCGGATCGCCCGCCCGTCGCCCAGCGTCCAGTACAGCCGGTTCTCGGCGATCCGCACGTGGATCTCGCCGGGCACCAGCACCGGGTTCACGTCGATCTCGGTCGGCAGCCAGTCGCGCGGTATCCGCACCACACGCTGCGCCAGCGCCGGGGTCGCGAGCGGCGCGCAAAGCGCGGCGGCGGCGCCGGCGACAAAGCCTCTTCGGGTCGGTGTCATGCCTGTGGTCCTGCTGCTGCGGGCGCCACGCCATGCCTCAGGCGGCGCGGCCATGCGCCGAAGGCTAGCACGGCCCGGCCGCGTCCCGGCCGGCGCGGGCGCGGCGCGGCGCGGTTCCGGCGGGATTGTGCCGTCGCGGTCACGACGCCGCGGCAAGGGTGACGAAAAAGGGCCCCGGAGTTGCCTCCGGAGCCCGATCCTAGACCCTTGCGGGGTCTCAGACGTCGTGGTCGATCACTCGGCCGAGGCGTCTTCCTTGGTCGATTCGATGCCGGTGTCCTGGTCGACGACCTTCATCGACAGGCGGACCTTGCCGCGATCGTCGAAGCCGAGCAGCTTGACCCAGACATCTTGGCCTTCCTTCAGCACATCCGACGGATGGTTCAGGCGGCGGTTTTCGATCTGGGACACGTGCACCAGACCGTCGCGCTTGCCGAAGAAGTTCACGAAGGCGCCGAAATCGACGAGCTTCACGACCGTGCCCTTGTAGACCTTGCCCTCTTCCGGCTCGGCCACGATCGAGTAGATCATGTCGTAGGCCTTCTTGATCGCATCGCCGTTGGCCGAGGCGATCTTGATCACGCCGTCGTCGTTGATGTCGACCTTGGCGCCCGACAGCTCGACGATCTCGCGGATCACCTTGCCGCCCGAGCCGATCACTTCCCGGATCTTGTCGGTCGGGATCTGCATGGTCTCGATGCGCGGCGCGTGGACCGAGAAGTCGCCGGCGCCGGAGAGCGCCTTGTTCATCTCGCCGAGAATGTGCATCCGGCCGGCCTTCGCCTGCTCGAGCGCCTTCTCCATGATCGCCGGGGTGATGCCCGCGACCTTGATGTCCAT
>JBFGEI010000310.1:0-3673 GCA_041580155.1 Limimaricola sp. | reverse complement strand
TCAGGCGAAGGCGTGGTCTTCGACGAACACGATCCGGTCGAACTCCGAAACGTTGTCGATGCGGATCGTGTCGTGGCCGCCGTCCAGCCGGATCAGCACCGACCGACCGCGCTCGCTGTAGCTGGCGATCTCGGCGCCGCCGAGGTCGATGCTGTCCTCGGCGACATCGAAATCGCGCAGCGCCACCCGGTCGCGCGACCGGTCCTCGGCGATCGCCGCCGAGAACACGAAGACGTCGGCACCGATACCGCCCTCGGCCCGGTCATGCCGACCGCCGCCAAGATCGATGCGGTCGTCGCCGGCGCCGCCCCAGATCCGGTCGTTGCCCGCGCCGCCGAAAATCAGGTCGTCGCCGTCGCCGCCGTGGATCCGGTCGTTGCCGTCGCCGCCGAAGATCAGGTCGGAATGGCCCAGACCCGAGATCCGGTCATTGCCACGACCGCCGTCGATCTCGTCGCGGTCGTCGCTGCCGACCAGACGGTCGTTGCGCCGGCCGCCCGACAGCTGCTGGTAAACCGGGTCGAAGTCGAAGCCGACCACCACCGGGTCGTGGTCCGAGTTGCGCGCCGGCGTGGTGCCGTCGAACAGGTTCGGGTCGCGGCCGAAGTCGAGGTTGTAGTCCAGCGCATCGGCCTCGTCCGAGTTGACGTGCCACTCGGTGACGCCGCTGACCATCGCCGCCAGCGCGTCGTTGGCCAGCGCGTAGTCGAGCGTGCCGGTCTGGCCGTCGAACACGTAGGAATAGGCGTCGTCGCCCAGCACCTGCGCCGCCAGGTCGGTGTAGCCCGCCGCCGCCAGCGCGGTCAGCGGATCCTCCATCGCGTAGGCGTTGAGATCGCCGAGGATCAGCCGGTTGGCGTCGCCCTGCCCGGTCGGATCGCTGGCCAGCCAGTCGGCCAGGATCAGCGCCGCCTCGGTGCGGGTCGCGTTGTTGTTGCCCTGGCCGTCGCCCTGCCCCTCGTCGGCCGCAAGCCCCGAGAGCGAGCCCTTGGACTTCAGGTGGTTGACGGTGACGGTCAGGGTCTGACCGCTGTCGAGATCGACGAAGCTCTGCGCGATGGCGGCGCGGTTCAGGTCGCGCCCAGCGCCCAGCGGATCGAGGAAGTTGCGGCCGTCGAACTCGGTCAGGATCGCCATGTCGCCGCGCAGCGCCACGCTGTCGAGCCGGTAGATCATCGCGTTGGCGATGGCGTCGCCGCCGACGAACTCCTGCCCCGGATCGACGAAGCCGTAGACTTCGGCGCCCAGCGCCGCGTTGACCCGGCCCACCAGATCCTGGATCGCGAAGCCGTCGCCGGCGAAGTCGTTCTCGATCTCGAGCAGCCCGAGGATGTCGGCGTCCATCTCGATGATGGCGTTGACCAGCTTGGTTGCCTGGCGCTCGAGCTCCGCGGCGGTGTTGGCGCCGCGCGGTCCCGACCCGTTGTCGGTGACCGCGCCGCCGGCATCGAGCGTTGTGAAGTAGTTCAGCACGTTCAGGCTGGCGACCCGGAAGTTGCCGCCGACGTCCTCGGGCGAGGCCGGCCGCGGGTTGACCTGCGCGTAGTCGCCGCTGCCCGAATTGATGCGGAACTCGTTGAACGAATAGCCGACGACGCCGGTGACCCCGGAGATCGTGTCGCCCATCCGGAAGCTGTCGGCCGCGGTCAGCACGCCGTCGTTGCCGTCGATCAGCCGGATCTGGTCCGGGTTCTGTCCGCCGTTGCCATCGTCGAGCACCAGAGACCCCGCCGCGACGCCGCGCTGGTGCGCGTCGAAGCCGGCCTGGTCGGGGGCGTTGGTCTGGGTGAACTGGCTGGGCCGGCCGTCGGCGCTGACGGTGTACTGCCCGAACCGGTCGAGATTGAACAGCTCGCTGACCGTCATCGCCTGGTCGGCGGTCACCCGCATCCCCTCGTAGGCCTCGAGGTTGGCGACGTAGCCGCCGCTGGCGTCCAGCATCACGCTGGCGGTCGGGAACTCGATCTCGACCGCGTCGGGCAGCGCCTGCCCGGAGGCCAGCACCGACACCGTGACGTTGCTGATCTGGGTCTCGCCGAAGAATTCGCCGACGGTGCCGGTGATCTCGACCAGGTCGCCGGCCATAACGTCGACCCCGGGGCCGTTGCCGTCGAAGATGAAGATGCCCTCGGAGGTCAGGTCGTCGAAGTCGTAATCGGTCATCTCCTCCTGCACGTAGAAGCCGTTGAGATCGCCGAGCACGCCGAAGGGACCGTCCTGGAAGTCGGCGGTGACGATGGCGCGGATGGTGACGGTCTGGCCGACATAGGCGCTGCGGTCATCGGTGCCGACCCGGGCGTCGGCGCTGCTGCCGCCATTGCCTTGGATCTCGCTGATCAGGGTGATCTCGGTCGGCGGCTGGATCGTGTTGGTCGCCCCCGGCGTCGGCGCCCGGGTCACGAAATCGCCGCTGCCGTCGACATCGCGCGCCAGCGCCTGGTCGGCTGCCGCGCCCCCCGCCGCCTCGTCGTATTGCACGCTCTGGCCCAGCGCCGCCAGCAGACCGGCATCAACGGCACCCGAGCCGTAGACCACGGCATCGAGCAGATTGTCGGTGGTCGGCGCATCCGGCCCGGCGCCAAGATAGAGCGCCACCGCGTCGGCGCCGTTCTGCAGCCCGTTGGTGGTCCAGGCCGCAAGGTCGAGGTTCGGCACGTTCTGCGACCCGATCACGAAGAAGCCGTCGGCGTCCGTCGTCAGCCCGTCGAGCGGGATCCTGGTGTAGGCCGTATCGCCATTGCCGTTGAACAGTACCAGCGTCAGCCCGTCGAGCGACTGATTGCCCAGGCCGCCGTCGTAGATCTCGACGAACTCGGCGGAGTCGGTGCCGGCCTGGTCGGGGTCGATCTCGTTGATCACGAAGCTCGGGCTTGGCGGCGTCACCGGCGCCGCGGCATAGCCGCCCACCGGGAACGGCGTCGCGGCGCTGTCGTTGCTGGTCTCGCCGTCGAGCGCGTTGGTCCCCGAGAAGACCCATTGCGCCGGGTCGAACACCGGGTTGGCCACGGTGCCGGGCTGGCGCGAGGCCCAGCCATCCAGGTAGTCCCAGACGGTGCCGGTGCCATCCAGGTCCGGCTGGCCGAAGCGGTCGATCACCGCGCCGCTCTGGAACAGCTCGATCGCGTCGTCGCCGTTGATGTTCACCGCAGAGGTGACGTAGTCGGCATCGAAGCCCAGGAACGCGCCGGCGCCTGTATTCTCGCTCGCGAGATACAGGAAGCTGCCCGCGCTCGCCGGGACCGCCGGGAAGGTAAACTCCTCGACCCCGCCGCCATTGCCATTGTTCGCCGACCCGACGCCGTAGATCGACAGGTCTGCGATGTCGGCGCCGACATAGATTTCAACGATCTTGGGAAGCCCGCCGCTCAGGGGTCCGTCTAGCACGCCTGTGATGATCAAGGACATGTTCGCTCCTGGTAGGATGTCTCGGTGCGCCTAGTGAGCGGTGCGATTCCGGTTCAGGCAACATGTTTCGAGATTGACGCTAGGACAACCTGCAATTGCCGTGTTCTCCTGTGTTGATCGCCGCAGGGGTGAATTGTTCAGCGCAGACAGGCCGATCGCCGCCGGGCTTCACGCGCGATCCGCGATCCACGCGCCGGGCATCGCGGCGAAGATGCTGCGCAGCCGCATAGGCTGTTCCTTAGCGGCCTCACTCTTTGACGCCACCCCG
>JBFGEI010000309.1:0-3709 GCA_041580155.1 Limimaricola sp. | reverse complement strand
GCCGACTGGCGGCGTGCAGAGCCCAAGGCCGAGGTTGACCAGCATCATGATGCCGAACTGCTCGGGCTCCATGCCGAGGCTCTTGGCGATCGGCAGAAAGATCGGCGTGCAGATCAGGATCAGCGCCGCCATATCCATGATCATGCCCAGCACCAGCAGGATCGCGTTGATCATCAGCAGGATCAGGATCTTGTTCTCGGTCAGTGACAACAGCAGGTCGCTCAACCGCGTCGGCACCTGGTAGAGCGCCAGCAGGTAGGCGAAGGAGGCCGCGAAGCCGATCAGGATCATCACCATCGCCGTGGTGCGCACCGAGTTGACGATGGCGAGGCGGAAGTCCTCCCAGCTCAGGCTGCGGTAGACGATCCCGGTGAGCGCCAGCGCGTAGAGCGCCCCGAACGCCCCGGATTCGGTCACGGTGAACACGCCCGACAGCACGCCGCCGATGATGATGATCGCGGTGACGAGACCGGGGAGGGATTCTGCCGCCGCCACCAGAACCGCGCGCCAGCCCGGAAAGGCTTCGGCGGGGTAGTTGTGGCGGATCGCCAGGATGTAAGCGGCGATGGCAAGGCACAGGCACATCAGCATGCCCGGCACCACGCCTGCGACGAAGAGCTTGGAGATCGACACGCCGCCGCCCGCCGCGATGGCGAAGATGATCATGTTATGGCTGGGCGGGATCACGATGCCGGCGATCGAGGAGGTGACGGTGACGTTCACCGCGTAGTCGGCGCGGTAGCCGCGCTCTTTCATCACCGGCACCAGCAACGAGCCGAGCGCCGAGATGTCGGCGATGGCCGAGCCCGAGATGCCGCCGAACAGCATGCTCGACAGGATGTTGACCGAGCCCAGCCCGCCGCGGACATGGCCCACCAGCGTGCCGGCGAAGTTCACCAGCTTGCGCGCGATGCCACCATGCAGCATCAGCTCTCCCGCGAAGATGAAGAACGGGATCGCGAGCAGCGAGAAGGCCGAGATGCCCGAGATCGTGCGCTGAAAGGTCATCAGCAGCGGCAGCCCCTCGAACCAGAAGGTCAGCGCGGCGGCGATGCCCATGGCGAAGGCGACGGGCACCCCCAGCAGCAGGGTGACGGCGAAGGCGCCCAGAAGAACGGCGAGTCCCATCAGAGGTTCTCCAGCATGAAGGCATCGGTCGCGGGTGCGTCGCCCAGCATCCGGCGCAGGGCGCGGGTGCCGCAGAACAGCGCCGCGAGCAGGCCGCAGATCGCGGCGGGAATGGCGCGCATCCCCTCGGGCAGGTTCAACATCGGCAGTTGCGAGGACCAGCCGAAACGAACCAGCTCGGTCGAAGCGGTGAACATGACGAGGCCGAAACCGGTCATGGCGAGATCCGCGACGCTGCGCAGCACCGACGAGACGCGCGGCCCGAAGCCGTCGCGCAGGAAACTGACACCGAGATGGCCGTCGTCATGGATGCCGGCGGCGGCGCCGAGAAAGGTGATGTAGCCGACCAGCAGCAGTGACAGCTGTTCGACCCAGGTGGGCGTGGCATTGAGCACGTAGCGGCCGAACACGAGCCAGCCGAAGCTGGCGATCAGCACCACGAGGCAGATCGAGGCCACGAAGAGGCAGGCGTTGCGAAGAAAGCGCAGCGCCGCGTCGAGGCTGGCGATCAGGCGGGGATGGGCGGTCATGGGCAATGTCCCGTGCAATGGAAAGGGCGGGGGCGACGGCCCCCGCCGAGACGGCTCACTCCGAGCTGCGGACCAGCTCGACCAGCGACGCCATGTCGGGATTGTCGGCCACATAGCTGTCGTAGACCGGGGTCATCGCCGCCTGGAACGCGGCCTTGTCGGCGATCTCGTTGACCTCGACCCCGGCGCCCTTCAGCTTCTCGAGGCTCGCCGCCTCGCGCTCGTCCCAAAGCTCGCGCTGGTAGATCGCGCTTTCTTGGCCTGCCGCGGACACGATCTCCTGCTGTTCGGGCGTCAGCCCGTCCCAGGCCTTGAGGCTGATGCAGAGGCACTCGGGGATGATCAGATGCTCGGTCAGCGAATAGTACTTGGCGACTTCGAAGTGGTTGGTCGATTCGTAGGACGGCGGGTTGTTCTCGGCGCCGTCGACGACGCCGGTGCGCAGGGATTGGTAGACCTCGGCGAAATCCATCGGGGTGGCGTTGCCGCCCATCGCCTCGATCATGCCCACGAACAGGTCGTTGTTCATCACCCGGACCTTCATGCCGGCGACGTCCTCGGGCGTCTCGATCGGCGCTTCGCCGTTGTAGAACGACCGCGCCCCGGCGGCGTACCAGCCCACGGGCACGATGCCGCGCTCGCGCATGCCCTCGCCGATCGCCTCGCCCAGCTCGCCGTCCATCAGCCGGTACATCGTCGGGACGTCCTTGAAGATGAACGGCAGCAGGGTGACGTTGGCCTCGGGCACCGCCTGGCCCATCGGGCCGAGGTTGAACACGCCGAAATCGATCACGCCAAGCCGCAGCTGCTCGATCGCGTCGGGCTGCGAGCCGAGTACGCCGGAATGATAGGTTCTGGCGGTGAGATCGCCGCCGGTGCGGTCGGCGACCAGCTTGGCGAAATGCTCCATGCCGTGGCTCACCGGGTAGTCCTCGACGTGGATGTTCCAGCCGCGCCATTCCTCTGCGGCGACGGCGCTGCCGAGCGCCAGCGCCGCGACGCAACCGGTCAGGATGGTCTTGATGAACATGTTCGTTTCCTCCCTCGAACTTGTAATTATTGATTGGTACTATGGTTTACAAAAATCCGCAACAAATATTGCCCGAGGCGGCGCTCATGGCGAAATATGCAGGTTTCTGGCCGGTTAACTTGCGACCAAGGCCGTGCCGCCGACGATCATCTTGTCAAAAATTCACTTACAAATATTGACAAGGCGCGGCGCCGCCGGCTAGGGTGGGCCGGAAATCACGCAGAGCCGTCGCGGACGGGCAGGAGGGGACGATGGAAATGTTGGCGCTCGGGGAACAGACCCACGCGAAGCTGATGCAGGTCAGTACGGCGACCTTGACGACGGCGCTGTTCAAGCGCGGGTTCCGCAACATCTACCTGCAGGGGCCGCAGCGGCTGCGGTCGGGACGCAACATGGTGGGGCTGGCCTACACGCTGCGCTACATTCCCGCGCGCGAAGATCTCGACGTGCTCGAAAGCTTCGGCGACCGCAACAACGCGCAGCGCAAGGGCGTCGAGGAATGCCCCGAGGGCGCGGTCTTCGTGATCGACTCGCGCGGCGACGCCACCGCCGCCTCGGCTGGCTGCATCCTGGCGACGCGGCTGCAGCAGCTTGGCTGCCGGGGCATCGTCACCGACGGCGGGTTCCGCGACACCCCCGAGATCGCCGAGCTGCAGATGCCGGCCTATCACGCGCGCCCCAGCGCCCCCACCAACCTCACCAAGCACCACGCGGTGGCGGTCAACGACCCGATCGCCTGCGGCGGCGTGTCGGTTTTTCCCGGCGACGTCATTGTCGGGGACAACGAGGGGGTTGTATGCATTCCGAGGCACATCGCCGAGGAAGTCGCAGACGAAGCCATCGAGATGACCTCTTTTGAGGATTTCGTGATGGAGGAGGTTCAAAAGGGCGCATCGACCTTCGGCCTCTACCCGCCGACCGATCCGGCCACCAATGGGAAGTACAGCGCATGGCGACAGGCAAACGGGCGATAGACCTTCCGCAGCAGGCGGCCCCGGTGCGGGCCGCCCGCGAAACCCGT
>JBFGEI010000308.1:0-3719 GCA_041580155.1 Limimaricola sp. | reverse complement strand
CGGCCTTGCCGAGCAGACGGATCAGCTCGAGCGACTTGTAGGCGGCGATGCCGCCGCCGATGATCAGTAGGATACGAGACAAGACGCCCCCGCTGTATGATGCGGAGGCGACACTAGGCGGATCGGCAAGCCGGGGCAATCAGCGGCGCCGATGTCAAACCGTCTCAGCCGAAGAAGCCCATGACTTCGCGCGACTGGCCCTCGAGACTCTTGCGCATCTTGCCGAAGGCGGCGGCCTCGAGCTGACGCACCCGCTCTTTCGAAAGGCCCAGCTCGGTGCCGAGGCTTTCCAGCGTCCGCGGGTCGTCGCGCAGCTTGCGCTCGCGGACGATGAACTGCTCGCGGGCGTTCAGCGCGGTCAGCGCGTTCAGCAGCCAGTGCCGCAGCGTGTCGGTGTCATGGGTGTTCTGCACGGTTTCGGCGGCCTGCTTGCCGTCGTCGACCAGCGCCTCGATCCACTCGCGACCCTCGTCCTCCGAGGATTGCGTGGCGTTGAGCGAGAAGTCCGACCCCGAGAGCCGGCCTTCCATCATCTCGACATCGGCCAGCGGCACCCCGACCTCCTTGGCGATCGCCTTGCGCAGCGACGCGCCGTCGAGCTCGCGGCCCTCGGCGGCGGCTTCGCGCTCCAGCCGGGCCTGGACCCGGCGCATGTTGAAGAACAGCGACTTCTGCGACGAGGTCGACCCGGTGCGCACCATCGACCAGTTGCGCATCACGTAGTCCTGGATCGACGCCTTGATCCACCACACCGCGTAGCTCGAAAACCGCACGCCGCGGTCTGGATCGAACTTGTCGGCCGCCTTCATCAGCCCGAGCGACGCTTCTTGGATCAGGTCGTTCATCGGCGCGCCGTAGCGACGGAATTTCGAGGCCATCGAGATCGCCAACCGCATGTAGGCGGTGATCAGCCGGTGCAGCGACTTCTCGCAACGCTGGTCGCGCCAGGCGTAGGCCAGCCGAAGCTCGGTCTCCGCGTCCAGCAGCTCGGCCCGCATGGCGTTCCGCGTCATCGTCTGATCCGAATATCCGTCGAAAGCCATGTCTGTCGTCCCCAGGATCGCCAAAAAGGAGCGGTGCGCTTGCCTTGGTCGGTCGGCCTGCTAGTCACCATGTTCGCGTCCCTAACGTCCCGGCTGGCAGAAAGTTTCCGACATGATCTTGCAGAGATTGACATTGGTGCTAGGCGGCGCCGCCTCGGGCAAGTCCGACTTCGCCGAGGCGCTGATCGGCGCCGATGGGCGGCCCCGGATCTACATCGCCACCGCGCAGGCCTTTGATTCGGAAATGGAAACAAAGATCGCCCGGCATCGCGCATCGCGCGGGCCCGGCTGGCGAACCATCGAGGCACCGTTCGATCTGGCAGCGGCGCTGGACGGCATCGCGGCGGATCACGTTGTGTTGATCGACTGCGTCACCCTATGGCTGTCGAACCTGATGCTGGCGGATGCCGGGCTCGAGGACGCCGAAAAAGCTCTGTTCGCGGCGCTCGACGCCTGCCCGGCGCCGGTGGTGGTGGTGTCGAACGAGGTCGGTGCCGGGATCGTGCCGGACAACGCGCTTGCACGCCGGTTCCGGGCGGCCCAAGGCGGGCTGAACCGCCGCCTCGCGGCGCGCGCCGAGCTGGTGGTGACGGTGATCGCCGGTCTGCCGCTGGCGCTGAAGGGAGACCTGGCATGAGCACGCTGTGGCTGATCCGGCATGGGCCGACCCATGCCAAGACGATGACCGGATGGACCGACCTGCCGGCCGACCTGTCCGACACCGCGGCGCTGGCCAGGCTTTCGGCGCTGTTGCCCGACGCGCCCGTGGTATCGTCGGACCTGACCCGCGCGGTGACGACGGCCGATGCGATCGCCGGGGCGCGGGTCCGGCTGCCGCACGAGCCCGACCTGCGCGAGCTGCATTTCGGCGCCTGGGAGCAACGCAGCCACGACGAGATCGAGGCCGAGAGCCCCGCGTTGCTGCGCGATTTCTGGGACCGCCCCGGCGATCCGGCGCCGCCGATGGGCGAAAGCTGGAACCGGTTGCAGACCCGGGTCGATGCCGTGGTCGATCGGATCTGGAAACCCGACCACTCCGGCGATCTGATCGTGGTGGCGCATTTCGGGGTGATTCTGACCCAGCTGCGCCGGGCGCTGGGCTGCAGCGCGCTCGAGGTCTTTGCGCATAGCATCGACCCGCTGTCGCATTGCCGGATCACGCGCGACGCCGCCGGCTGGCGCGCCGACGCGATCAATCTGGCGCCGTGACCGGGATGACGACAAGTCTGAATGGCTTTGAGGCTGACAAGCACGGTAGGATGAGCGGCATGAGCTACGATCTTCACATCGGCGATCGCCTGTATTCCAGCTGGTCGCTGCGCGGCTGGCTGATGTTCGAGACCTTCGGCCGCCCGGTGCGGGTGCACCTGGCCGGGCTCTACAGCGGCACGCTGACGCAGGACCTGGCGGCAATGGCGCCGGCGCGGCTGGTGCCGGTGATGCGCACCCCCGACGGGGTGGTGGTCGGCGACACGCTGGCGATGGCCGAGACTCTGGCCGAACGGCACCCCGAGGTCGCCTTCTGGCCCCGCGACCAGGTGGCGCGCGGTCTGGCAAGGTGGATCTCGGCCGAGATGCATTCCGGTTTCGGCGCGCTGCGCGGCGCTTGCCCGATGATGCTGGCGCACAGCTGGGACGGCTTCGAGGTGTCGGACGCGGTGCGCGCCGATCTCGACCGGATCGAGGAGCTGTGGTCGCTGGCCCGCGCCCGGCACGGCGCCGGCGGGCCCTGGCTGTTCGGCGACTGGTCTCTGGCGGACGTGTTCTACGCCCCGGTTGCGACGCGGATCGCCACCTACGGCCTGCCCGTCGGCCCCGAGGCCCGGGCCTATGTCGCGGCGCATCTCGAACATGGCGCGTTCCGGCGCTGGCGGGCGCTTGGCCTCGCCGAACCGCAGCGCCCGAACCCCTATGCCAGGGCCCTGCCGCAGCTGGCCTGGCCCGGGCCGGCGCCGCTCGCCGCCGAGCCGGTGACCGACGGCACTCCGGAAAACGCCACCTGCCCCTATTCCGGCGGGCCCGCGGAACATCTGATGCGGGTCGGCGACCGGGTGTTCGGCTTCTGCAACGCCGGCTGCCGCGACAAGACCGTCGCCGACCCCGAGGCCTGGCCCGAGTTCCGCAAGCTGCTCGACGGCACCCGTTAACCCTTCGTCAACCTCCGCCACCGCAGGCTTGTCGCGATGGCGGAGGGGCGAGAATGGTGGCGCGGGCCTATACCGTGGCCTTCGAGGGCGTCGAGGCGCGGCTGGTCGAGGTGCAATGCGCCGTGACCGCCGGGATGCCCGGCTTCGCCATCGTCGGCCTGCCCGACAAGGCGGTGAGCGAGGCCCGCGAACGGGTCCGGGCGGCGCTGGCCACCATGGCGATCGCGCTGCCGTCGAAGAAGATCACCGTCAACCTGTCGCCCGCCGACCTGCCCAAGGAAGGGTCGCATTTCGACCTGCCGATCGCGCTGGCGCTGCTGGCGGCGCTGGCGATCATCCCGAAGGAGCGGGTCGAGGCCACCCTGTCGCTCGGGGAATTGTCGCTGAACGGCCGCCTCGTCCCGGTCGTCGGCGCGCTTCCGGCGGCGCTCGCGGCGGGCGAGGATGACCGCGCGCTGATGTGCCCGGCGGGCTGCGGGGCCGAGGCCGCATGGGTCGGCGCCACCCCGGTCTTCGCCGCCCGCTCGCT
>JBFGEI010000307.1:0-3739 GCA_041580155.1 Limimaricola sp. | reverse complement strand
CGGGCGCCGGCGCCGGCGCGGCAAGCGCCGCGGCCACCGCGGCGTCGGTCGACGGCAGCGGCGCGCCCGGTACCACGCCGGGCACCGCGTCCGGCAGCGCTTCCAGCGGCGCCGTGGTGCCGGCGATCCGGTCGGCCATCGCCAGGATGTCGGCCTCGGACATCGGCGCCTCGGGATCGGCAGCGGCGACCTCGGCGGCAGGCGCGATCACCTCGCCCGCCGGGGCCTTCTCGACCAGCTCTGGCGCGCCGAGGAACATCGAATCCTGCCCCGGCCGCAGCTCGTCCGCCTCGGCGTCGGGCTGCACCATCAGGTCCTCTTCGGTGAGACCGGGTTCGGGCGGCGCCAGCACCAGCCGTTCCTCGGGGCCGGCGGCCTCGCCCAAAGCGGCGATCTCGTTGACCGCAAGCCCGGTGTGCAGCGCGATCTCGCCGCCCGGGTCCTCGGGCGCCTCGCGCATCGGCCCTTCCATCGCCTTGACGACGGGAATCCCGGTGACGTCGCGCACCAGCAGCCGATAGCCCCAGATGCCGATGCCCAGCACCAGCGCCAGCGACATCAGCGCCCCTGCGTTGCGCAGGAGCAGGCCAGCTTTCCGCGCCAGACGGCTTGCGCCGTGCGCCTCGGTCGGCTCTGCCATTCTTGCCTCTCCCACCGGCGCGGACCACGATCCGTTCCGGATTTCTGCTCTGCCGGTTCCGGCCTGATCCCGGGTCATGCGGATCAGCGCATTTCCTCGACCGGGGTGACGCCGAGAATACTCAAGCCCTGCCCGATCACAACGCCGACCGCCCGCGCCAGGGCGATTTTCGCCTGGGTCGTGGCCGGATCGTCCTGCACGAAACGCAGCGATACCTCGTCATTGCCGCGGTTCCACAGCGCGTGGAAATCCGAGGCCAGCGCGTAGAGGTAGAAGGCGACGCGGTGCGGCTCGTGGCTGCGGGCGGCGATCTCGACCTGGCGCGGCCATTCGCCGAGCGACCGCATCAGCGCCAGCTCGGCCTCGTGGTCGAGCATCGCCAGATCGGCGCCGGCCAGCGTCGCGTCGTCGACCGCGATGCCCGCCGCCTTTGCCTTGCGCAGCACCGAATTCACCCGGGCGTTGGCGTATTGCACGTAGAACACCGGGTTCTCACGCGATTGCTCGAGCACCTTGTCGAAGTCGAAATCGAGCGGCGCGTCGTTCTTGCGGGTCAGCATGTGGAACCGCACCGCGTCGGCGCCGACCTGGTCGACCAGATCGCGCAGCGTGACGAAGTTGCCGGCGCGCTTCGACATCTTGAACGGCTCGCCGTTTTTCCACAGCTTGACCAGCTGGATCAGCTTGACGTCGAGCGGCACCCGGCCCTCGGACAGCGCCGAGACCGCCGCCTTCATCCGCTTGACGTAGCCGCCGTGATCGGCGCCGAACACGTCGATCAGCTGGGTGAAGCCGCGGTCGATCTTGTCGTAGTGATAGGCGATGTCGGGCGCGAAGTAGGTCCAGGCGCCGTCGGACTTCATGATCGGCCGGTCGACGTCGTCGCCATGCGCCGACGAGCGGAACAGCGTCTGCTCGCGCGGTTCCCAATCCTCGGGGGTCTTGCCCTTCGGCGGCTCGAGCGTGCCGCGGTAGATCAGCCCCTTGGCGTCGAGCGTCTTGATCGCGTCCTCGATCCGGCCGGTGCCGTACAGCGACTTCTCGGAGAAGAACACGTCCATGGTGACGCCGAGCGCCGCGAGATCGTCGCGGATCATCTGCATCATCGCCTGCATCGCGATCTCGCGCGCCTCCTCGAGCCATTCGCTCTCGGGGCTGTTCAGCATCCTTGTGTCCCAATGCGCCTTCATCGCCTCGCCGACCGGCACCAGGTAGTCGCCCGGATACAGGCCTTCGCCGATCTCGGGCGTCATGCCGCAGGCCTCGCGGTAGCGTTCGAAGGCCGAGCGCGCCAGCACGTCGACCTGGGCGCCGCCGTCGTTGACGTAGTATTCCTTGGTGACCTCGTAGCCGGCGAAATCGAGCAGCCGCGCCAGCGCGTCGCCGAACACCGCGCCGCGGGCGTGGCCGACATGCATCGGGCCGGTCGGGTTGGCCGAGACGTATTCGACGTTGACCTTCTCGCCCTGCCCCAGCACCGAGCGGCCGAAGCCCTCGGTGGTCAGCGCGGCGCGGGTCAGCTCTTGCCACTGCACATCGGCCAGACGCAGGTTGATGAAGCCCGGCCCGGCGACCTCGGCGGTGACGATCCGCGGGTCGCGCAGCAGGCGGGCCGCCAGATCGTCGGCGATCTCGCGCGGTTTCCTGCCCGAGGGCTTGGCCAGCACCATCGCGGCGTTGGTCGACATGTCGCCATGCGCGGCGTCGCGCGGCGGCTCGACAGTGACGGCGTCGGTCGCCAGACCGTCGGGCAGCGCCCCGTCACGGGTCATCGCGTCCAGCGTGTCGAGCACCAGCGCCCGGATGTCGGTAAACAGGTTCATGCGCAGTCCTTTCGGCCAGTCGTGCCGCAGATCGGCCAGGCAAGACCCTTTACCACGGAGTGGCGGCGCGTCAACGCGGGCAACGCGTTGGCGGCCGCCAAAGGGCGGCGCGCCGCCGCCCCGAGGTCGGTCGGGGCGGCGCGATCAGGCGGGGACGCCGGGGGTGTCCGGCCCGGTCTTGCCGGTGTCGGCGGCGGGTTTCGCGGCCTGCCCGGACTTGGATTTGGTCGGCTGCGGATCGTTGCCCTTGCCTTCGCCGGGCGGCAGCATCGACACGATCCGCACGTCCGGCGCGGCGTTGATCTCTTCATCCTCGCGGATGAACCGGGTTTCGCCGCTGGCCGAGATCCGGGCGATGACCTTCGCGTTGGGCCGCTTCTCGCGCCAGTCCTTCAGCGTGTATTCCTCGGTCAGCCGGGTGACCCGGAAGGTCCAGCCGTCGCGCATCAGCTGTTCGAGCCCGCGATGCGTCTCGTCGGGGCCGAACCGCCGCCCGGTCAGCGAATTCGACAGCGCGTGGCGGGCGCTTTCGTTCTTTTCGCGGGTGATCTGGAAGACGTTGTCGCGGCCGAATTCCGGCCCCAGGTCGGTGGCGATCAGCGTGTTGTAGGCATCGTTCTCCGTCGCCGCGACCACCAGGTCGTAGCTGACCAGTTCCAGCCAGTGCTCGGCCGATTCCGACAGGATGTCGCCGGAATAGGTCGGCAGCCCCTCGGAGCGCGCGGCGCGCAGGTTGTTGTGGTTGGGATCGGCCAGCAGCACCGGGACCTCGACCTTGCGCAGCGCCTCGGCCAGACCCATGGTCCAGCGCGATCCGCCGATGATCAGCACCCCGGGCGTGACCCCGCCCGACAGCCCGAGGAACCGGGCGAACGGCGCCAGGGTGAAGCCGTGCAGCACCACCGTCGCCGCCACCAGCACGAAGGCCAGCGGACCGACGATCGCGCCATCGGCGACGCCCAGCTCGGCCAGCCGTTCGCCGAACAGGCCGGCGACCGCCACCAGAACCACGCCGCGCGGCCCGGTCAGCGCCACCAGCAGCTGTTCGCGCCACGGCACACCGGCGCCGATCAGCGACAGGTAGACGGTCAGCGGCCGCACCAGCAGCACCACCGAGATCACGAACAGGATCGAGCGCCAGTTCAGCGCCGCCAAGGTTTCGAAGTCCAGCGACGCGGCCAGCAGGATGAACACCCCCGAGACCAGCAGGATCGTCGCGTGCTCCTTGAAGCGGCGCAGCTCGGCGTAGGAGGCGAGGTTGGCGTTGGCGATGCCG
>JBFGEI010000306.1:0-3747 GCA_041580155.1 Limimaricola sp. | reverse complement strand
CGGTCGCCCGCCCCCGCAATATCAGAACTGGTCTTCGAACTTCTTGGCCAGGTCTTCGATGTTGTCTGGCGGCCAGTCCTCGACGTCCATGCCGAGATGCAGACCCATGCCCGAAAGCACTTCCTTGATCTCGTTCAGGGACTTGCGGCCGAAGTTCGGGGTGCGGAGCATCTCGGCTTCGGTCTTCTGGATCAGGTCGCCGATGTAGACGATGTTGTCGTTCTTCAGGCAGTTCGCCGAGCGCACCGAAAGCTCGAGCTCGTCGACCTTCTTCAGCAGCAGCGGGTTGAACTCCAGACCGTCGTCCATCGCGCCGGCGCTGGCCGACTCGGGTTCGTCGAAGTTGACGAAGGTCGACAGCTGGTCCTGCAGGATCCGCGCGGCATAGGCCACGGCGTCATCCGGCGTCAGCGAGCCGTCGGTCTCGACCTTCATGGTCAGCTTGTCGTAATCGAGCACCTGGCCCTCGCGGGTCGGCTGCACGTCGTAGGACACCTTCTTTACCGGCGAGTAGATCGCGTCGATCGCGATCATGCCGATCGGCGCATCCTCGGGCTTGTTGCGGTCGGCCGCGACGTAGCCCTTGCCGGTGTTGACGGTCAGCTCCATGTAGAGCGACGCACCATCGTCGAGGTGGCAGATCACGTGATCCTTGTTCAGGACCTCGATGCCGGCGCTTTCCGAGATGTCGCCGGCGGTGACCACGCCCGGGCCGGTGGCCTGGACGGAGAGCCGCTTCGGACCTTCGACTTCCATGCGGATCGCGACGCCCTTGAGGTTCAGCACGATGTCGGTGACGTCCTCGCGGACGCCGGCGACCGAGCTGAACTCGTGCAGAACGTTGTCGATCTGGACGCTGGTGATCGCGGCGCCCTGGAGCGACGACATCAACACGCGGCGCAGGGCGTTGCCCAGCGTCAGGCCGAAGCCGCGCTCGAGCGGCTCGGCGACCACGGTGGCCTGCCGGGCCGGGTCGTTGCCCGGTTTCACGTCAAGCTGCGTCGGCTTGATCAGTTCGGCCCAATTCTTGTGGATCATGCGTCCCTCCATTCCTGTCCGCGCTCCATGTCCCGAGAGGCGGACGCCCGAGGTTTCAAAATGACGGACCGGGGCCGCGCGGAAATCGCGCAGCCCCGGCCAGGTAGTCTGTGCTTAGACGCGACGGCGCTTCGGCGGCCGGCAGCCGTTGTGGGCCATCGGGGTCACGTCGCGGATCGACGTGATGTTGAAGCCGACGGCGGCGAGGGCGCGCAGCGCGCTCTCACGGCCCGAACCCGGGCCCTGCACTTCGACTTCGAGCGTCTTCACGCCATGTTCCTGAGCCTTCTTGCCGGCGTCTTCGGCGGCAAGCTGAGCGGCGTAGGGGGTCGATTTCCGCGAGCCCTTGAAGCCCATGGTGCCGGCCGAAGACCAGGCGATCGCGTTGCCCTGCACATCCGAGATCAGGATCTTGGTGTTGTTGAACGACGAGTTAACATGCGCCACGCCAGCGGCGATGTTCTTGGAGACCTTCTTCTTGCCTCCGCGACGGGTATCACGTGCCATTGATGCGCCCCCTTATTTCTTCTTGCCGGCAATGGCCTTCGCGGGGCCTTTGCGGGTACGAGCATTGGTATGGGTGCGCTGGCCGCGAACGGGCAGGTTGCGGCGGTGCCGCAGGCCGCGGTAGCAGCCGAGATCCATCAGACGCTTGATGTTCATCGTGGTCTCGCGACGCAGGTCGCCTTCCACGGTGTAGTTGGCGTCGATGTGCTCGCGGATCGCAAGGACCTCGGCATCCGACAGATCGTTGACCCGGCGGGTCAGGTCGATGTTGACGGCGTTGCAGATGTCGCGAGCGGCGCTGTCGCCGATCCCGGTGATGTAGGTGAGGGCGATCGGAACCCGCTTCGCAGTCGGGATGTTCACGCCGGCAATACGTGCCACGTTGTCGGTCCTTTCGTTGCGGCTCCGTGATCCCGGAGCCTTTTTTCACAACTGAGGCCCAGGGGATTCCCGGGCCACGGTCTGTCGAGGTGGTCCGCGCCTTCCGGGGGCGACCCGTCCGGCACGAAATGATTCCCTTACGGGATGCGGCTGTCTATGGGCTGGCGGGGAGGGGGTCAAGCCCCCTGCCCGATAGCGCGTGCCGCGTCAAGCGTCCTGCGGCACCGGCTGCAGCAGCGCCGCGATCTCGGCGGCGACGGTGTCGATCGGGGCCAGCCCGTTCACCGTCTCCAGCCGCTTCTGGGCGTAGTAGTAGCCGATCAGCGGCGAGGTCTGCTTGTAGTAGGCCAGCAGACGGGTGCGCAGCGCGTCTTCGTTGTCGTCGGCGCGGCGGCTGAACTCGGTGCCGCCGCAGCTGACGCACTTGCCGTCGGTCGGCACCGGCTTGGTGGTGTCGTGGTAGACCTCACCGCAGCTGGCGCAGGTCGACCGGCCGGTGATCCGCGACACCAGCGCCTCGTCGTCGACCCGCATCTCGATCACGTGGTCGAGCGTCGCGCCGAGCTCCTGCAGCAGCGCGCCGAGCGCGTCGGCCTGCGCCAGGGTGCGCGGGAAGCCGTCGAAGATGTAGCCGGTCGAGGCGCTGTTCGAGGTCAGCTTCTCGCGGATCAGCCCGATGACGATCTCGTCGGTGACCAGCTCGCCGCGGTCCATCACGTCGGCGACGCGGCGGCCCATCTCGGTGCCCGACGAGCGGGCTTCGCGCAGCATGTCACCGGTCGACAGCTGCACCATGCCGCGTTCGGCGACCAGCCGCTTGGCCTGCGTGCCCTTGCCCGCCCCCGGCGGTCCCAGAAGAATGATGTTGATCATCTACGTGCCGGCCCCCTCGCCTTTGTCTTGGTCTTCCCAGGTTTGCCGCTGCGACGTCCGCGCAGTTGCGACTTCTCGATCAGGCCTTCGTACTGATGCGCCAGCATATGTGACTGCACCTGCTGGATGGTGTCCATGCCTACCGACACGATGATCAGGATCGACGTGCCACCGAAGTAGAAGGGGATCGCCAGCTGGCTGCGCAGGATCTCGGGCAGCAGCGCGACCAGCGCCAGGTAGGCCGAGCCTAGCACCAGCACCCGTGTCACCACGTAGTCGAGGTATTCCGCGGTGCGCTTGCCCGGGCGGATGCCCGGAATGAAGCCGTTCTGGTTCTTCAGGTTGTCGGCGACCTCGTCGGTCTTGAACGCGACTTCACGGGTGTAGAAGTAGGTGAAGAACACGATCATGCCGGCGAAGAAGATCAGGTAGAGCGGCTGGCCCGGGCCGAAATAGGCCAGGATCGTCGACATCACCGGACCGGTCTGGCCACCCGAGAAGGTCGACAGCGTGGTCGGCAGCAGCAGCAGCGCCGAGGCGAAGATCGCCGGGATCACGCCGGCCGGGTTGACCTTGATCGGCAGGTGCGACGACCCGCCGTCATAGACCTTCATGCCGACCTGGCGGCGCGGGTACTGGATGTGGATCTTGCGCAGGCTGCGCTCCATGAACACCACGAAGGTCAGCACGCCGATCACCATCGCGATCACCAGCAGAATCACCGCCGGCGAGATCGCGCCGGAGCGGCCCTGGCTCAGGAACTGGGCGAGCGCGGCCGGGATCTCGGCGATGATGCCGACGAAGATGATCAGCGAGATGCCGTTGCCGCTGCCGCGCGCGGTGATCTGCTCGCCGAGCCACATCAGGACCATGGTGCCGCCGACCAGGGTGATCATGCAGGACGCGCGGAAGAACAGGCCGGGGTCCGACACCAGGTCGCCGGCCTCG
>JBFGEI010000305.1:0-3769 GCA_041580155.1 Limimaricola sp. | reverse complement strand
GTCGTGCGATTTCCTGTCTGCTGTGGCCGTGGTCCTGCATCGTGACCTCCCACCGCAGCCCTAGCCGGATCGGCGCGGCGCTGCCTTGCGACAGATCAACCTCGCCTGGCCAGCGGCTCTGGCTGTCGGCGTCGCGCATGCCCGGCGCCATCGCGCCGAGGCCAGTGGATCCTTGCCGATCGCCGCGCGCCGACGGGCGCAAGGCACTGGACGCGCGCCGCGCTTTGGGGTGGTGTGCCGGCCTGAACCGAAGCCGGCGGCCCCGCGTTGGGATTGCCGTGACACACCGCGAGGGACCGCCGATGCGCACCAGCTTTCTTGCCGCCGTTTTGCTTGGCGTCGCGGCGACCGCCGCCAGCGCCGACCGGTTCAGCGTGGTGGTCGCCGGCGACAATCTCGGCACGATCGACTACAGCGACGCGGCGGGCGGTGGCCGGGCCGAGCTGACCTCGATCCTCGACAGCACGCCGTTCGGGGTGTTCGACGGCAGCTTCGCCGCGACCTCGGTGACCGCCGGTTCGGTGATCGAACACGCCAGCCGCACCCGGTCGACCCGCAAGTCGCGCGACGTGGCGCTGCGGATCGCCGGTGGTCGGGCCGAGACCGCGTCGGTCACCCCCGAATCCGAGCAGACCGACCTGTCGCAGCCGGCACAGGTTCCGGCCGGCGTCGTCGACCCGGTGACCGGCTTCGGCCACCTGCTGCGCACCGGGGCCTGCCCCGGGCCGGTACGGATCTACGACGGCCGGCGGGTCACCGAGCTGACCGCGACCGGCAGCAGCCGCGACGGAGCCAGCGTGACCTGCAACATGGACTACCGGGTCGTCGCCGGGCCGGGCTACCTGTCGCCGCTCGGGCTGACCAGCTTTCGGCTGGTGCTGAACTACGACACCGGCGCCACCGGGCCTTGGGTGCTGACCCGGCTTGATGCGCGGACCGGGATCTTCGGGCTGTCGCTGCTGCGTTAGGCCGCCCGGGCCGGCGCGGCGTCGGTGTTGGCGGCGGCGGGTACGGTGTGGGCGGTGTCGGGCCACAGGTCGATCTGCGCCTCGCAATCGCTGCCGTGGCAGGTGATCCGGCCGCCCGCCGCTTCGACAAGGTGGCGGATCCCGGCGTTGTCGCGCGCGAACAGCAGGTCGGCGGTGCGAACGCCGCGGCGCCGGGCCTGGCCCAGACCGGCGTCGAACAGCCGGCGGCCGTGGCCCTGGCCTTGGTAGGCATCCTCGACCGAGATCGCGATCTCGGCGTGCTGGCCCGCGGCGCAGAACATCTCGAGCACGGCGCGCGGCCGGCCGTCCAGCCATGTCGCCAGCACCGCATCCGGGCGGCTGCGTTCGGCGACCCGCTGCAGCGACGCGTCGCCGAGCGGCGCGAGGAACCTGCGATGACGCGAGCCGGCGCCGAGCCGGCGGTAATGCGCGCCAAGCAGAACGCGCCAGTCGGGCAGCGCGCCAGGCAACGGGGCAGGGAGGATCATCGGGGGTCTCGGTCTTCTTTGTGTTCTACCAACCAGATATCGGCATTCGCGGCGCCGCCGGTCAGGCCGGGCCACGCATGACCGGCTTGCACCCGCCGCAACGGGCCCGGGCGCCGCTGTTGCACCGGGCGCCGGAACCCCATATTTCAGCCCCATGACACCAAGACCGCATTTCTTCGGCTATGGAAGCCTGGTGAACCGCACCACCCACGACTTCGTCGAAGCGCACCCGGCGCGGGCGCGCGGCTGGCGTCGGGTCTGGAGCCTGACCGGGCAGCGCCAGCACGCCTTTCTGAGCGTGGTGCGCGATCCGGCGACCGAGATCGACGGGCTGGTCGCGCATGTCCCGAACGGCGACTGGCAGGCGCTGGATGCCCGCGAGGCCGGCTACGACCGGCTGCCGGCCGATGCCGACGTGGCGCATCGCCTGGACGGGCCGGTCCAGATCGCGATCTACGCGGTCCGGCCCGGGGCCTGGCCTGCAAAAGCCCACATGCCGATTCCGATGAGCTATCTCGACGTGGTGGTGCAGGGCTTCCTGCGCGAGTTCGGCGAAGCCGGGGCGGAGGATTTCTTCGACACCACCGACAACTGGCAGGTCGGGCTGCTGGACGACCGCGCGGCGCCGGTCTACCCGCGCCACCGCAGCCTGAGCGCCGAGGAACGCGGCTTCGTCGACGCCGCGGTGGCGCGGCGCAGCTTCCGGATCGTGGCCGGGTAGCGCGGCGCCAAACCTACGGGATGTGCAAAGCGCCGCGGCAGTCTTGTCGCGGCGCTTCGCTTTGCGTCGGTCCGAATGCCGGGCCGCCGTGACCGGCGGCCCGGGTCGGGTCAGGCCTTCAGCGCCGCCGCGATCGCCTCGGGGCGGATCGGCAGGTCGGTCATCCGCACCCCGAGCGCCTCGCGGATCGCGTTGCCGATCGCCGGGGCGATCGCGGTGGTGCCGGGTTCGCCGAGTCCGACCGGCATCTCGTCGCTCTCGATGAACTCGATCTCGATCTCGGGCACTTGGTCGATCCGCAGCGGCGTGTAGGTGTCGAGGTTGCGGTCGCGCACCACGCCGTTCTCGATCTCTGTGGCTTCGAACATCGCCATCGACAGACCCCAGAGGATCGAGCCCTCGGCCTGCGCCATCGCGCCGTCCATGTGCACGATGGTGCCGGCGTCGATCACCATGGTGATCTTCTCGACCTTCACCTCGCCGGACTCGGCGTCGGCCTTGATCCTGGCGACGCAGCCGACCCAGGTCGGCATCGTCCGTTCCTGGCCGAACGAGGTCGACAGGCCAAGCGCGGTGCCTTTCGGCAGGTCGCCGCGCCGGTCCCAGCCCGACACCTCGCGGGTCCGCTCCAGCACCTTGGCCAGACGCGCGGCGCCGCCGACGCTCACCGGGGCTTCGCCGGCGTTGCGGCCGTCGGCCTTGAGCAGCGCCAACCGGTAGTCGAGCGGGTCGCTGCCGGCGGCGCGGGCCACCTCGTCCATGTGGCTTTCGACTGCCCAGTTGATCCAGCCCACGCCGACCGACCGCAGCCAGCCCGGGGTGTAGGTCTCGCGCACCAGCGGCACCTCGATCGCCCGGATCTTCTGCGCCGGGATGTCGTACCAGTGATCCGACCCGCTGGCCGAGAAGCTGTCGACCTTGCCGGCGCCCTCGATCGCCTCGGCCAGCGCGTAGGGCGCGATCGCCGCGGTCGGCCAGCCGGCGGCGGCGGCGTGATCCCAGGCCGCCGGCAGCCCGTCGTCGTTCAGCGCGGTAGTCAGCATCTGCACCGACGGCGACCGGGCGCAATCGAGCCAAGTGTCGTCGGCGCGGGTGAAAACCATCTTGACCGGCTTGCCGATCGCCTTGGCGGTCAGCGCCGCCGGCACGAAGTAGTCGCCATAGAGACGCCGGCCGAAGCCGCCGCCGAGGTAATACTGGTGCAGCGTGATCGCGCTGTCCTCGACCTCGAGCGCCTGCGCCAGCACCGGCAGGATCAGCGACTGCCACTGGTTGCCGCCGTGGATATGCCAATGGCCATCCTCCTGCACCGCGAGCGCGTTGACCGGCTCGAGCTGGAAGTGCAGCACGCTGTGGGTGCGGTAGGTGCCCTTGACCAGCCGCTCGGGGGCGGCGCCGTCGATCGTGGCCTTCGCGTCGCCGATCTGCACGAACATCGCGCCGCTGTCGGGGTCGGCGGCCAGCCGGGCCGCCTCGTCGAGGATCTGCTGTTCGCTGACCGTGGCATTGGGGCCGGCGGTCCAGTCGACCACCAGCGCGTCGGCCGCGAGGATCGCCGCCGGGTAGGTTTC
>JBFGEI010000304.1:0-3818 GCA_041580155.1 Limimaricola sp. | reverse complement strand
CGGCGGTGCCGCAGGACGACGAGGCGCTGACGCGGGCGCTGCACCGCACCATCCAGGACGTGACGCTCGGGCTCGAGAGCTTCGGCTTCAACGCCGCGATCGCCAAGCTTTATGCCTTCACCTCGGTGCTGGCGAAGTCGACCGCCGGCGTCGCGGCGCGGCGCGAGGCGGCGCTGGTGCTGGCGCAGCTGATGGCGCCGATGACGCCGCACCTGTCGGAAGAGGTCTGGGGATTGCTCGGCGGCGACGGCTTCGTCACCGCCGCCGCCTGGCCGGTGGCCGAGCCGCGCTGGCTGGTCGAGGACAGCGTGACGCTGCCGATCCAGATCAACGGCAAGCGCCGCTCCGAGATCTCGGTGCCGAAGGAAATGCCGAAGGCCGAGATCGAGGCGCTGGTGCTGGCCGACGAGGCGGTGGTCCGGGCGCTCGAGGGCGGTCAGCCGAAAAAGCTGATCGTGGTGCCGGGGCGGATCGTAAATGTCGTGGTCTGACCCGGGCCGCCGCAGCTTGCTGCTGGCCGGGCTCGCCGGGCTCGGGCTTGCCGGTTGCGGCTTCGCCCCGGCCTACGGGCCGCGCGGCGGTGCGGCGGCGCTGCGCGGCGCGGTGACCGTCGATGCCCCGGCGACGCTCGAGGGCTACCGGCTGCGCGAGCGGCTGCTCGACCGGCTCGGCACCCCGACCGAGGCCCGCTACGTGCTCGGCGTGGAGCCGACCGAGACCAGTGAACAGGCCGCGATCAGCGCCGACGGCGTCACCACCCGCTACCGGCTGGTCGGCACCGCCGACTACCTGCTGCGCGACGCCGCGACCGGCACCGAGCTGGCCGCCGGCACGGTCGACGGCTTCACCGGCTATTCGGCGACGCTTGGCACCGTCGCCTCGGCTTCGGCCGAAGAGGACGCGCGCGACCGGCTGGCGGTGCTGCTGGCCGAGTTGATCCTGACCCGGCTGATCGCCGCGGCGCCCGGTCTCTCGGCGCCATGAAGCTGTCGGCCCGCGACGCGACCGCGTTTTTCCGCAAGCCCGACCCCAAGCTGTCGGGGCTGCTGATCTGGGGCGAGGACGCGATGCGGGTGGCGCAGCGGCGGCAGCAGGTGATCCTCGGGCTGGCCGGGCCGCAGGCCGATGCCGAAATGCGGCTGACCCGTCTGGCCGGGGCCGACCTGCGCAAGGATCCGGCGGCGCTGGTGGATGCGATCCGGGCGCAGGGCTTCTTTCCCGGGCCGCGCGTCGCGTTTCTGGAAGGCGCCACCGACGGCCTCGCGCCGCTGATCGGCGAGGCGTTGAAGGACTGGCGGCCGGGCGACGCCCAGCTGATCGCGACCGCCGGCCAGCTGACCTCGAAATCGGCGCTGCGCAAGCTGTTCGAAGGCCATCTCGCGGCGGCGGCGATCGGGATCTACGACGACCCGCCCGGCCCCGAGGAAGTCGCCGCCATGCTGAAGGACGCGCGGCTGCCCGAGCCCGATTCCGACGGCCGGGCGCTGCTGACCGAACTGTCGCGCAGCCTCGATCCCGGCGGGCTGCGGCAGACCATCGAGAAGCTCGGGCTCTACAAGCACGGCGACCCGACCCCGGTGACCGCCGAGGATATCGCCGCGGTGGCGCCGCGCTCGACCGAGGCCGAGATGGACGCGCTGCTCACCGTGGTGGCCGAAGGCCAGGCGCCGCGGATCGCGGCGCTGCTGCGCCGGCTTTACGCGCAGGGCACCACACCGGTGTCGTTGTGCATCATGGCGCTGCGGCATTTCCGGGCGCTGCACGCCGCCGCCAGCGATCCCGGCGGCGCGTCGCAGGGCATCGCCCGAGCGCGGCCGCCGATCTTCGGGCCGCGGCGCGACGCGATGGTGCGACAGGCCGGCGCCTGGGGCCGCGACCGGCTCGAGAAGGCGGTGACGCTGCTGATCGAGACCGACCTGCAGCTGCGCTCGGCCAGCCTGGCGCCAAGCCGGGCGCTGGTCGAACGGGCGCTGATCCGGCTGGCCATGATGGCGCGGCGCTGATCCGGTCACGCGGCCCGGATCACGCGGCCGATGCTGCAGTCGCAGAAACGAAAACGGCGAACCCGAAGGGTTCGCCGTTCCGCGCCGTCGATCCAGGGACCAGCGGCAGAAAGATCTTGGGAGAGATTTACTCTTCGCCCGAGGTCTTCGAGTTCGAGTCGGACGAGGCGGCGAGAGCCACCAGGCCGGCAACGGCGACGAGCGGCAGGATGTAGCCCCAGGAGGACCGGGTCTCGGCGACGGGCTCGACCACGACAACGGGGGGCTCGACGATTTCGACGGCGAGACCACCGGCCAGAGCCGAAGTCGAGGTCAGGGTGCCGGCGATCGCGGCGGCGACGAGGGTCTTGGTGAAGCGCATGTCTCTACTCCAGTTGATAACAAAGCGTTAAGTCGGCTATAGCCAAGATACCTGTATCACACAAGATCGTTGACCAGTCTGCACGGGTCGGCAAAACAAACTAAAGGCGGTTGCTACGCAAATATGCAACAGTCTGCGTCACGAACTGACGCGACGCGAGGATGCCGCCCTGCGGGTCCAGCCAGTAGTAGTTGTCGAAAATCAGTGCGCTGCCCTCGCAATTCTCGTGAAACCGGCGGGCCTCGACTTGGCGCGCGCCAAGATCGATGCGCTCGGCGGCTTCCGGCTCAATGACGCAGTCGAACTCGGCCCGCACGATTCGATCCCGGTCGTCGAGCATCTCGTGCACCCGCTTGGCGCGGCCGCCGCCTTGCCGCAGCGCGGCGCGGCTCTGGCTGGTGTCGGCCGCCATCAGGTCGTCGATCAGCCCGCGCGTCGCCACCAGCATGCCGTTATCATAGGCCACGGTATAGCCCGAGGCCCCGGCCCAGGTGCTGCGGCCGTCGTTGTCGATCACCCGGCGCGCCGGCTCGGCGATTCCCAGCGCGTTGATCTGGACCGCGATCACGCTGGTCGGATCGGCGGCGATCGCGGCCGACAGCTCGGCGGTCGCGGCCTGGCTCGCCGCCTGTCGCTCGGCCTCGTCGCCCGGAGCGAGCCCCGGTGCCAGCGTGCGGGCCAGCCCGCCGATCATCGCCATGCCGTCGCTTTCGCCGCCGCAGCCGGCGACCAGGATAAGGGCCAGGACAGCCCCGGCGTTGCGCAGCTTCATGCTCATCTCCAGAACCGTCCCCAGCCGTCTTCAAGATCGTCCTGGTGGCCATCGCGGACCAGGTCGTAAAGCCGGCCCTCGACCACCAGCCGGGCGCCGCCATCGCGGGTCAGCGACGCCAGCGAGGTCGAGACCTCGCGCCGGGTCGGCTGGCCGATCACGTAGTCGATCGGGATCGTCAGCCGGATCCCCTTGTCGAACGACCCCTCGCCGAAGTCCTCGAACGGCACGTCGGTCAGGGTGAAATAGGCGCCGACGCTCCAGCCGTTCTCGAACTCGCGGTCCAGCGCGAAGGTCGCGCCCCAGTCGCCGGCCAGGTAACGGCCGACGTCGACCTGCCCCAGAAACCCGTTCTGGAAATCGTAATAGGCCGAACCATGCCCGGTCACGACCTCGTAGTCGCGAAAGCCGAAACCCATGTCGAAATCGCGCTGCTTGACGACGTTCACCTCGGCGCCGAGCCCGAGCGGGCTGTCGACCGGCTTCCACAACAGCTCGGTCGAGACGCCACCGAACATCCGTTCGAGATAGCCGACCGTCACCCGGCTGTAGAGATCGGAGCCGGGCCGGCCGAAATGCGCCAGCGTCAGGTTCTCGATGCCCGTCGTGCCCTGGTCGGCATAGGCGGGGGCGTTGCTGCGCACCGGGAACGGCAGCTCGGGGTCGTCCTCGATGATCGTCG
>JBFGEI010000303.1:0-3821 GCA_041580155.1 Limimaricola sp. | reverse complement strand
CTGTACGGCGGCGCGCCTTTCGCCGACGCGACGCCGGTGGTGCGGCTTGACCTTCCGGTGGTGCAATGCCGCGACCTGGCGACCCAAGAGGTGGTCGGCTACGGCAACGCCTGGCAGGCCCAACGACCGACCCGGCTGGCGACGCTGTCGGCCGGCTACGCCGACGGGCTGCTGCGGGCGATGTCGCAAAAGGCCACGCTGTGGCACGGCGACACCCCATGCCCGCTGGTCGGCCGGGTGTCGATGGACCTGATCACCGTCGACGTGACCGACCTGGCCGAGGATCCGCACTACCTGACGCTGATCGGGCCGCACCAGGACATCGACATGCTGGCCAGGATCGCCGACACCATCGGCTACGAGATCCTCACCTCGCTCGGCGCGCGCTACGCTCGCGTGGCAACCGGGGGCTGAAGCCACCGCAACCCATGGTTTATTTATCGCGGTTGTGACCGTCATTTGGGTCAATTGAGCCACATTTCTGGCCGACCGACTCTGGAAACGGAGTAGGCTTGGAACCAGCGGATTGGTCTCCGGCTTGACCGGCGACTGCCGCTTCAAGCTGGAGGAACCCCGTGTCCCAGAACCGCATCACCTCGCAGGCCACCCGGGTCATCCAGTTGCTGGCGATGGCGCTGCTGACGCTTTGCGCGCTGACCGCCGCCGCCGCGACCACCGCCGCCGCGCTGGGCTATCTGCCCTGGCCGGTGCTGTCGGTCACCTGGGGCGGGGTCTGGCTGCCTTGGGCCGGCATGGCGCTGCAGATCGGCGTCACCGCGCTGCTGGTGCTGTTGCTGTTCTTCCTGCCGTCCAGCAGCCGGGTGATGCGACTTGAACGCAGCCATCGCGATTTCCGGATCGGCATGACCGACGTGGCGCGCGCCTACCACAGCTGCCACACCGCCGACCGCGCCGGGCTGTTCACCCTGAGTTCCGAATTCGACGCCGTGCGCGAGCGGCTGTCGTTCCTGCGAGATCACCCCGACCTTGGCCATCTCGAGCACGACGTGATGGAGGTCGCGGCGCAGATGAGCCAGCAGGCGCGGCAACTGGCCGACATCTATTCCGACGAGAAGGTCGCCCGCGCCAAGAAGTTCCTGACCGAGCGCCAGACCGAGGCCGAGAACCAGCAGGCCCGGATCGTCGAGGCGCTGCACGTCTGCCGCGAGATCAAGCGCTGGGCCGATCAGGTCGAACTCGAGGAATCGGTGGTCGCCAGCCAGCTGGCGCAGCTCGAGGATCAGCTGCACACCGCGTTGCCGCCATTGGGCTACGAGGTCAGCCGGCGCGACCCGGCAGAGCCCGCCGCCGCCGAAGCGGCGACCGTGGTGTCGATCAAGCCGGCCGCCGAATAACCCCGCATCGGCGCAATCCGCCGCGCCGGTGTGCGGCCTTCCCCCATTGTCGTGCACGGCCCATTGAAGGGCCGCTCTGTATCGGCGAAAAGGCTGCATGGCCAAGGATCTGAATTACGTCTGCACCGAATGCGGCGCGACCCATTCCAAGTGGTCGGGGCGCTGCGACGCCTGCGGCGCGTGGAACACCATCCAGGAAGAGGCGCCGCTGACCAGCGGCCCCGGCGCCAAGGCGTTGGGCGCCAAGCGCGGCGCGCCGATGGTGCTGACCGATCTCGCGACGACGCAGGACGCGCCGCCCCGCACCATGGCCGGGGTCGAGGAGCTCGACCGGGTCTTGGGCGGCGGGCTGGTCGCCGCCTCGGCGCTGCTGGTCGGCGGCGATCCCGGCATCGGCAAGTCGACGCTGCTGCTGCAGGCGGCGGCGCGGTTCGCCCGCAACGGGCTGAAGGTGATGTATGTCACCGGCGAGGAATCCACCGCCCAGGTGCAGCTGCGCGCGGTCCGGCTCGGGCTGACCGAAAGCCCGGTGCAGCTTGCCGCCGAAACCAACCTGCGCGACATCCTCACCACGCTCGAGATCGAGCGCCCCGACCTGGTGATCATCGATTCGATCCAGACCATGTGGTCCGACAAGGTCGAGGCGGCGCCCGGCTCGGTGAGCCAGGTGCGGACTGCGGCGCACGAGCTGACCAGCTTTGCCAAGAAGCGTGGCATCGCGGTGATCATGGTCGGGCATGTCACCAAGGAAGGCACCCTCGCCGGTCCCCGGGTGGTCGAGCACATGGTCGATTGCGTGCTCTACTTCGAAGGCGAGCGCGGCCATCAGTTCCGCATCCTGCGGGCCCACAAGAACCGTTTCGGCCCGGCCGACGAGATCGGCGTGTTCGAGATGACCGGCAAGGGGCTGGCCGAGGTGAAGAACCCCTCGGCGCTGTTTTTGTCGGAGCGCGACAGCGCCGCGCCGGGGTCGGTGGTGTTCGCCGGGCTGGAAGGCACCCGGCCGATCCTGTGCGAGATCCAGGCGCTGGTGTCGCCGGCGCAGCCGGGCCAGACCCGGCGCTCGGTGGTGGGCTGGGACGGCGGCAGGCTGTCGATGATCCTCGCGGTGCTGGAAAGCCGCTGCGGCGTCAGCTTCGCCGGGCTCGACGTCTATCTCAACGTCGCCGGCGGCATGCGGATCACCGAGCCCGCGGCCGACCTCGCGGTGGCCGCGGCGCTGCTTTCGGCGCGCGAGGACGCCGCCCTGCCCTCGGATTGTGTCATTTTCGGCGAAATCAGCCTGTCGGGTGCGCTGCGCCCGGTGGCGCAGACCGAAAACAGGTTGAAAGAAGCCGCGAAACTTGGTTTCACGCAGTCCATCCTGCCGCTGCGCCCGAAGCGCCGCGCGGGGACGGAATTGGCCGCCGGGATGGAGCTGCGCGAGATGCGCGACCTCCCCGGTTTTGCGGAGGCGGTCTTCGGCGTGACCCCGTCCGAGCGGGAATAAGGAACGACATGGATAGCTTTACCATTATCGACGGCATCGTCGCGGTCATCATCGTGGTTTCGGCGCTGCTGGCCTATTCGCGCGGGCTGGTGCGTGAATCGCTGGCCATCGCCGGCTGGATCGGCGCCACCCTGCTGGCCTTCGTCTTCGCCGACAGCATCGAGCCGCTGGTGCGGCAGGTGCCCTATGTCGGCGATTTCGTCGGCGACAGCTGCGAGTTGTCGATCATCGCCGCCTTCGCCGTGGTCTTCGCGGTGGCGCTGGTGGTGTTCTCGATCTTCACGCCGCTGTTTTCCGGCATCGTGCAGCGCTCGGCGCTGGGCGGTCTCGATCAGGCGCTGGGCTTCCTGTTCGGCGTGGCGCGCGGCGTGCTGCTGATCGCGGTCGGCTTCTTCGTCTACGAGGTCGTGCTGTCGGCGCAGCAGATCCCGATGGTCGAGAACAGCCGCGCCGCGGCGGTGTTCGGCCGGATCATCGAAGGCTTCGACACCCAGGAACCGCAGGCGCTGCTGGGCTGGGTCACCACCCAGTACGAGCAGCTGGTCGGCGACTGCGGCGCCCCGACCTGATCGCCGGGTCTCGCGCACCGATCGACAAGTAAAACGGGGTCCCCCGATCGGGGGACCCCGTTGCGTTTCACAGCAGCACCGCGCGGATCGCGTAGGCGACCACGCCGACCACCACCACCCCGACGATCCACAGCGCCAGGAACCAGGCCAGCCGCCGCAGCATCAGTGGTAGCCCTTTTCGGGGTCGAGCTTGCCGCGGAACACCCAGTAGGCATAGCCGCTGTAGGCCAGGATCACCGGCACCAACACCACCGCTCCGACGAACATGAACCACTGGCTCTTCGCCGGCGCCGCCGCCTCCCACAGGGTGATCGACGGCGGGATCGCGTTGGGCCAGACCGACAGCCCGAGCCCCAGGAAGCACAGCGCGAACAGCGCCAGCCCCAGCAGGAACGGCATCCGGTCGCG
>JBFGEI010000302.1:0-3885 GCA_041580155.1 Limimaricola sp. | reverse complement strand
GCCTGATCCGCGCCGGCATGCAGGGCGGCGAACGCACCAACACGCTGGACCCGGCGCTGGCGGCCTCGCAGGTGCCCTCCGCGGTCAACCTGACCTGGGGAGAAAAGCTGGTCGACGTCGACCCGGCGGGCAACATCGATTTTCGCATCGCCGAGGAGGTGGAGTCGAGCTCCGACGCCAAGACTTGGACGTTCAAGATCCGACAGGGCGTGGAGTTTCACAACGGCAAGACGGTCACCGCCGAGGACGTTCTCGCGACGATGCAGCGCCATGCCGACGAGAAATCCCAGTCCGGAGCCCTCGGCATCATCCAGGGCATCGAGTCGATGAAGGCGGAAGGTGACAGGTTCTCGGTTGAGCTTGCCTCGCCCAACGCTGACCTGCCTTACCTGATGGCCGACTTCCACCTGATCATCCAGCCCAATGGCGGAAAGGATGATCCGACCGCAGGCATCGGCGCGGGACCCTACCGGATCGTCGAGAACCAGCCTGGCGTGCGGCACCGTTTCGAGAAGTTCGAGAACTACTTCGACGACAGCATCGGCCACGCCGACGAGATCGAGATCCTCGTGATCAACGACACTACGGCGCGGGTCGCGGCGCTCCAGGCTGGCCAGGTACACATGATCAACCAGGTCGATCCGAAGGTGGTGGGCTTTTTGCGCAACGCGCCCGGCATCGAGATCAAGTCGGTGGCGGGCCGCGCGCATTACGTGTTCATCATGCACTGCACCGAGCCGCCGTTCGACAATGCCGATCTCAGAATGGCGCTGAAGCTCGCGGTCAACCGTCAGGAGATGGTCGACAAGGTCCTCGGCGGCCTCGGGTCGGTCGGAAACGACTTCCCGATCAACGCCGCTTCGCCCCTGTTCGACGAGACCATTCCGCAGCGCGAATACGACCCCGAGCAAGCGGCCTTCTACTACAAGAAATCCGGCCATGATGGCAGCCCGATCGTCCTGCGTACGGCGGCCACCGCCTTCCCCGGAGCGGTCGAGGCCGCGCAGCTCTTCCAGCAGTCGGCGGCCGCGGCCGGTATCCCGCTGGAGATCAGGCGCGAACCGGATGACGGCTACTGGTCCGACGTCTGGAACAAGCAGCCGTTCAGCACCTCCTACTGGGACGGCCGCCCGGTGCAGGACCAGATGTACTCGACGGCCTACGTTTCGACAGCCGAATGGAACGACACGCGGTTCTTCAATGAGAGGTTCGACCAGCTTCTGATCGCCGCGCGTGGCGAACTCGACCAGGCCAAGCGCAAGGCCATGTATTCCGAGATGGCCCACATCCTGCGCGACGAGGGCGGGCTGATCTGCCCGATGTTCAACGACTATGTCGACGCGGTGAGCAGCCGGGTCGGCGGCTGGTCGGCGGATCCGAATGGCGGTCTGATGAACGGGCGCGGTCCGGTCAAGTGCTGGCTGTCCTGAGGGGATGGGGATGCACCCGATCCTGAAACTCGTGACCCAGCGCATCGCGCTGGGTCTGCTGCTGCTGCTCGCGGCCTCGGCGTTGATCTTCATCGGCGTCGAACTGCTGCCGGGCGACGTCGCGCAGTCGATCCTCGGCCAAGCGGCGACGGAGACCTCGCTGCGGAACCTGCGCGAGACGCTGGGGCTGAACGAACCGCCGCTGACGCGGTACTTCGGCTGGCTTTTCGCGGCGCTTCAGGGCGATCTCGGGACCGCGCTCACCAATGGGCAGAGCATCTCGACCGCGATCGGCGAGCGGCTCGGCAATACGCTGTTCCTGGCCGCCTGGGCGGCAGTCATCGCGGTACCGCTGGCGATTACACTCGGGCTGATCTCGGTGCGTTTTCGCAACCGCTGGCCGGACAAGATGATTTCGGCCGTGACACTGTCGACGATCTCGATGCCGGAATTCGTTGCCGCCTACATCCTGATGTATCTGCTGGCCGTGAAGTTTAGGGTCTTTTCTCCGATCTCGATGATCTTCCCCGGGATGAGCCTAGGCGAGAAACTGTCGGCGATCGCCCTTCCGGTCATGGTTCTGGTGATCGTCGTGCTGGCGCACATGATGCGGATGACCCGGGCCGCGATTTTGAACGTCATGCAGTCGGCCTATATCGAGACCGCCGAACTCAAGGGTCTGCGACCCTTCACGATCATCTGGCGGCACGCGTTTCCGAACGCCATTGCTCCGGTCGTGAACGTCGTGATGCTGAACCTCGCCTACCTGGTGGTCGGTGTCGTCGTCGTCGAAGTGGTCTTCGTCTACCCCGGCATGGGCCAGTATCTGGTCGACCACGTCTCCAAGCGCGACCTGCCGGTGGTCCAGGCCTGCGCTCTTATCTTCGCGGCGGTGTATATCGGTCTGAACATCCTTGCCGATGTGGTGTCGATCCTCGCGAACCCGCGACTGAGGCACCCGAAATGATCCGCGCACCGCTTTCTGCCCTGATCGGCATGGTGCTGACCGGAGCCTTTTTCTTCGCGGCGATCTTCGCGGATCTGATCGCACCCTACGGCATGGCCGAGATCGTCGGCGGCGTCTGGGAGCCGGCATCCGAGAGGTTCTGGCTTGGAACCGACAACATCGGCCGCGACCTCCTGAGCCGGCTGATCTATGGTGGCCAGACCACGATCTTCATCGCCACGGCGGCGACGATGGTGAGCTTCGTCACCGGCTCGGTGCTCGGGTTTTTCGCAGCGGTCGCCGGCGGATGGATCGATCAGGCGTTGTCGCGCATCGTCGACCTCTTCATGTCGATCCCGGCGCTGATTGTCGCGCTGGTGATCCTGTCGGCGACGCAGGTGACGTTTCCGGTGCTGATCCTGGTCATGGGGCTTCTCGACGCCACGCGGGTCTACCGCCTGTCGCGCGCGGTCGCGGTCGATATCGCCGTGATGGATTACGTCGAAGCGGCGCGGCTCCGCGGTGAGCGCACGCGCTGGATCATCCTTCGTGAGATCCTGCCCAACGCCCTGTCGCCGCTCGTCGCCGAACTCGGGCTTCGCTTCATCTTCGCGGTGCTGTTCATCTCGACCTTGTCCGTCCTCGGCCTTGGCGTGCAGCCACCGCTCGCGGACTGGGGCGGCATGGTGAAGGAAAACAAGGATGGCCTCGTCTACGGCGTGTCGGCGGCGCTGGTCCCGGCGCTGGCCATCGCCGTGCTGTCGATCTCGGTCAACCTGGTGGCCGACTGGATCCTGACCCGCACGACCTCACTGAAAGGAGGCCGCGGTGCCTGACATTCTTCTGGATGTGCGAGACCTGAGGATCGGCGCGACGGCCTACCCGCCGGGCGAGCCGCCGCAAGAGGTCGAGATCGTCAAAGGCGTGTCCTTCACGCTCGAGAAGGGCAAGGTGCTTGGGCTTATCGGTGAAAGCGGTGCCGGCAAGTCGACGATCGGTCTGTCGTCGATGGCCTATGGCCGCGGCGGTGTGCGGATCACGGGCGGCGAGGTTCTCGTCAACGGGCAGGACATTCGAAAGCAGGGTCCAGCCGGGCTGCGCGCGCTGCGCGGCCACAGCGTAACCTATGTCTCGCAGTCGGCGGCGGCAGCCTTCAACCCGTCGAAGCGGCTGATGGAGCAGGTGATCGAGGCTACGCTACGGCACAGGCTGGCCAGCAGGGCCGAGGCCAAGAAGCGGGCAGTGGCGCTGTTCCGCAAGCTCGGCCTGCCCAACCCGGAGACCTTTGGCGACCGCTATCCGCATCAGGTCTCGGGGGGGCAGCTGCAGCGGGCGATGACTGCGATGGCCCTGTGCCCCAAGCCGGATCTCGTCGTGTTCGACGAACCGACCACCGCGCTCGACGTGACCACTCAGATCGACGTTCTGGCCGCGATCAAGGAGGCCATTCGCGACACCGGCGTTGCCGCGCTTTACATCACTCACGATCTCGCTGTCGTGGTGCAGGTC
>JBFGEI010000301.1:0-3893 GCA_041580155.1 Limimaricola sp. | reverse complement strand
CGGATTCCGCAAGACGCCGACGAGGTGACCGACGACTGGCTGGCCGAACCGGTCCGGCGCGCCCCGAGGCAACCGGCATGGGCCGCGGGCTTCGCCGAGGCGTCGGAGTCCGAGGATGCCGAACTGCTCGAGGATGCGGCGCCGGTCGCCGACGCCGCGCGCCCGACGTTGCAGGACGGCCCCGGCACCTCCGGGATCGAGGCGCAGCCCCTTGCCACCGGGGCCTCGACGGGCCACAGCGATGCGGAACACGACGCTGGGTCAACCCCGGCGCCGACCGCAGAGACCAGCCCCGAGGAACAGCCGGTGCCGAACGCCGCAGACCCAGCCACGCCCCCCGACCCGGCGCCCGTCGCCGAGGCGGCGCCGGACATGCCCGATGCTGCCGACGTCACCGAAGCCGCGGCCTCCGAAGAGGCGCCTGCCGCCGATGCAAAGGCGTCGGACGCGCCTGACACCGAGGTCGCCGCGCCCGAGCCGGACACCGGCGTCACTGCGGAGTCATCCGACGACGCTCCGGTCTCGATGGGCCTGTTCGGCTGGCTCGCCCGGGCCGAGCGCCGCGGCCTGCAGCCCGGCGCGATGCAGCAGCTGCCGCAGCTGGTCGCCCGGCTGTCGACGCTGCGCGACAGGCTGACGCCGGGGCCGGACGCCTAGCGCGCCGCGGCGCGAGATTTTCCCGATTTGCGGCTTGCCCTCCCGCCAGAGTTCGGGCAGAACGCGCCTCAGTCGGGCTATAGCGCAGCCTGGTAGCGCGTCCGTCTGGGGGACGGAAGGTCGCAGGTTCGAGTCCTGCTAGCCCGACCAAATGACCGCCCGCCGCATATTGTGGCGGGCGTCGTCATATCCGGAGGGAGCCACGCGTGACCGGAGTTCTGCCCAGCCAGAGGATCGCGGCGTTGATCGCCGATGGCGGCATCACCGCCCTGCCCGGCATCGACCCGGCGCAGATCCAGCCCGCCAGCCTCGACCTGCGACTTGGCCACACCGCCTACCGCGTTCGCGCGTCGTTCCTGACCGGCGCCCGCCGCACCGTCGCCGAGCGGCTCGAAGAATTCGAGATGCACCGCATCGACCTGACCGACGGGGCGGTGCTGGAAAAGGGCTGCGTCTACCTGGTGCCGCTGCTCGAGTCGTTGGCGCTGCCGCCCGAGATCCAGGCCGTCGCCAATGCCAAGAGCTCGACCGGGCGGCTCGATCTGCTGACCCGGCTGATCACCGATGGCGGCACCGAATTCGACCGCATCGCGCCCGGCTACGACGGGCCGCTCTACGCCGAGATCTGCCCGCGCAGCTTCTCGGTGCTGGTGCGGCCAGGGATGCGGCTGAACCAGATCCGGTTCCGCGACGGTCAGTCGGTGCTCGACGACGCGGCGCTGGCGGCGTTGCACGATCTGGAGCCGCTGGTCGGCGGCGCCGCGGTGATCGACGACGGGCTTGGCTTTTCGGTCGACCTGTCGCCCGAGCTTGGCCCCTGCGCCGGCTACCGCGCCAAGCCACACACCGGGGTGATCGACCTAGACCGGATCGGCCATTACGACGCCGCCGAATTCTGGGAGGCGGTGCCGGCCAGCCGCGGCCGGATCATCCTCGACCCCGGCGCCTTCTACATCCTGGTCAGCCGCGAGGCGGTGACGATCCCGCCGGATTTCGCCGCCGAGATGGCGCCGTATCTGGCGATGGCCGGCGAATTCCGGGTGCATTACGCGGGCTTCTTCGACCCCGGCTTCGGCCACGCCGCCGCCGGCGGCCAGGGGTCGCGCGGGGTGCTAGAGGTGCGCTGCCACGAGGCGCCCTTCGTGCTCGAACACGGCCAGGTCGTCGGCCGGCTGGTCTACGAGCGGATGAGCGCCCGGCCCGACCAGCTTTACGGCGCCGGCATCGCCTCGAACTACCAGGGCCAGGGGCTGAAGCTGTCGAAGCAGTTCCGCGATCCGGCCAGCACCGCCGGCTGACAAACGGACGGTTCTGGCGCCGCGCGAAGCGCCGGACGGCCCTGGCGCCGCGCGACGCGCCGCGTCAGTCGATCCAGGCCTCCTGCTCTTCCGCGAAGGCGCCGACCAGCCCGGCGACACCATAGCCGCTGCGCGGCTGGCCCCAGCCCAGATCGGCCACCGGCTGCGCCAGAACCTCGGCCGCCAGCGCCGGTTCGACCCGGTTGCGACCGGCGGTCTTTGCCCGGTACATCGCCGCGTCAGCGCGCAACAGCGCCGGCGCGAGGTCGTCCTCGCCGGGCAGCAGCTCGGCGCAGCCGAGCGAGGCCGTGACCTTGGTGCCATCGGGCAGCTGCAGCTGCGTCTCGAGGGCCTGGCGCAGCCGTTCGGCCAGCACCTGCGCGCCGCCCAGCCGGGCTGCCGAGAGGATCAGCAGGAACTCCTCGCCGCCCCAGCGCACCGCGAGATCCGAGCCGCGCAGCCAGCGCGGCAGCAGCGCGCCGACCTCGCGCAGCACCCGGTCGCCCTCGGCGTGGCCGTGGCGGTCGTTGATCCGCTTGAACCGGTCGATGTCGATCAGCACCACCGCCAGCCCGGCGCCGTCGTGCTGCGCCGCGGCCAGCGCGCGGCGGCCGAAGATTTCGGCGGCGCGGCGGTTGGCCAGCCGGGTCAGCGGGTCGGTGAAGGTCATCCGCTGCAACGCGGCGACGTTGCGCTGCCGGGCGTTCTCGGCGCGCGCCAGCATCGCCACGGTCGACATCAGCCCGGCGACGCTGAGCACCAGCATCAGGGTGACGAACAGCGGCGCCACCGGGTCAAGCTGCCGCGGCCGCAATTCGAGCACCAGCAGCCCGGCGAACCAGAAGCCGCAGATCGCCAATCCCAGCTGGCGCCGCAGCACCCGTGACAATGAATTCTGCGCCATCACCAGCCGCAGCGCGATCGGGTCGAGATGCCGCTGCAGCGTGCCGAAGGCCAGCAGCAAGGTGATGAGCACGGCGATCGGCGACATGCCGCAGACCGCCGCGTGCATGCCGTAGCCATAGCCTACCAACACCGCGCCGCAGACCGCGATCGCCGAGAGGACCGTGGCGAGACCGAGCGACGATCTTGGCGGCAGCATGATGGCGACGGCCAGGCTGGTGAGCGCGGTCGGGAAGTTCGACCGGGTTTCGGCGGCGATCCTGTCCGGCACCACCAGCCCGTCGAGCCATTGGCCGATCGGCAGCGGCGTCGACGGCAGCGTCACCTCGAGGCCGCGCAGCACCAGCATGGCGGCGGCGAGGCCCGCCAGCACGACGGAGGCGCCGCGGCGGCGTTGGCGTCGCGCATCCCGGCCGGGCAGCAGCCGCGCCACCGCGAGCAGCAGCCCGGCGATGGCGGTCAGCGGATGGGTGGCGGGGGCGTCGGCCATCGGCACGTAAAGCGGGCGGTAGTCGACCAGGTAGCCGATCAGCGCCGCGACGCTGATCAGCGCCGCCAACCCGGCCAGCCAGAGCCGGCTGCGCCCGATCCGCCGCGCCAGAACCAGCGCCGCGCGGACTTCGCCGAAGCTCTGAGCCGATAGCCGGCGCGCTGTCTCGATCGCCATGTCACCCAGTCCCACCTCGCGGCCGCCAAGGCGGCGCCGCGCGTCTGGACGCGAGACTCGCAGGAGAGTGTTAACGAAGTGTTTACAGAGCGCGCAGCATTGGTGGTACTGCGCCTGCAAGGCCTTGGATCAGTTGCCGAACATCTGGTCCTGGCCAGGGTCGCCGGCCCCGTCCTCGGCCCCGTCTTCGGGCGGTGGCCGACTGTCGAGCAGCCCGGCGGCGCGCAGCTCCTTCAGCCCGGGCAGGTCGCGCGCGGTCTCGAGCCCGAAGTGGTCGAGGAATTCCGAGGTCACCACGAAGGTCACCGGCCGGCCCGGGGTCATCCGGCGCCGACCCAGCCGAATCCAGCCCATTTCCATCAGCTGAT
>JBFGEI010000300.1:0-3972 GCA_041580155.1 Limimaricola sp. | reverse complement strand
TGTCGCGGCTTGATCCGGACGATCCGGTACGGCGCCGGATCGACGCGGTGGCGCGGCTCGAGGCCGCCGGCGGCACCGTCGAGGTGATCGCCGCCGATGTCAGCAACCCCGAGGAAATGCAGGCCGCGGTCGCCCGGATCGGCGCGACGCTCGGCCCGATCCGCGGCGTGATCCACGCCGCCGGCGCCATCGCCGATGCGCCGATGCTCGGCAAGCAGCCCGACCAGATCGAAGAGGTGCTGGCGCCCAAGCTCTACGGCACGCGGGTGCTCGACGCACTGTTTCCGGACGGTGCGCTGGACTGGATGGTGCTGTTCTCGTCCAGCTCGACCGTCACCGCGCCGGCCGGCCAGGTCGACTACCTCGCGGCCAATGAATATCTCAACGCCTATGCCGCGTCGCGCGCCGGCGGCCGCACCAGGGTGACGGCGCTGGGCTGGGGGCTGTGGTCCGGGGTGGGCATGGCCGCCGAGGCGATGGCGGCGCGCAGCCCGGCGCCGGTGGCGGCCCTGCCGGACGTGGCGGCAAAGCTGCCGATGCTCGACTACCGCGACGCCGCGGGCGGTCGCTTCGCGGCGCGCTGGATCGCGTCGGACCGCTGGTTTCTCGATCAGCACCGCACCGCGAGCGGCGACGCGCTGCTGCCCGGCACCGGCTATCTCGAACTTGCCGCCGAGGCGCTGGCGGGGCAGGGCGGGCCAGACAGGTTCGAGCTGCGCGACCTGCGCTTCCTGCGGCCGCTTCGGGTCCCCGACAGCGGTGCCGCGCTCGTTCGGCTGACGCTGACCGGCGACGCGGCCGACCAGGAAATGCGCGTGATGCTGGACGACGCGCCCGACCCGGTGGCGACGGCGCGGCTGGCGCCGATCGAGGCCAGGTCGCCGCGGCTCGACCTTGCCGGGATCGAGGCGCGGATCGGCGCGCCCGAAACCGACGGTGTCCGGGCTGACGGCAGTCTCGCCGCGCCGCAGGAGCAGCAGCTGCGGTTCGGCCCGCAGTGGCGGGTGCTGCGGTCGATGCGCACTGCCGGCGCCGAAGGGCTGGCCCGGCTGCAGCTTGCCGAGGACGCCGATCCGGCGATGCCGCTGCACCCCGGACTGGTCGATCTTGCGACCGGCTGGGCGATGCGGCTGATCCCGGGCTACGCGCCGACGACCCTGTGGGTTCCGGTGTCCTATGCCTCGGTCCGGGTGTTCGGCGCCCTGCCGCGCGACATCGTCAGCTGGGTCCGGCTTGCCGACTCCGGCGACGACCACGCCAGCTTCGACATCAGCCTCGCGGCGCCCGACGGAACGGTGCTGGTCGAGATCGCCGGCTTCGCGATGCAGCGGCTGGCCGAGCCGCTGCGCTTTGCCGCCCCGGCCCGCGCGCCAGCGCCCCGGCCGCTGTCGCCGGCCGAGGAACGGCTGCGTCACAACCTGACCCAGGGCATCCGCCCCGACGAAGGCGGCCAAGCCTTTCTCGCGGCGCTGGACGCCGGTCTGCCGCAACTGGTGATCTCGTCGCTCGATCTCGACCTGCTGACCCGGCAGGCGGCCGCCCCCGACCGCGCGGCGCCGGCCGAGGCCGGCTTCGACCGGCCCGATCTCGACGGCGACTACGTCGCCCCCGAGACCGCGACCGAACAGCGGCTCGCCGGGTTCTGGAAGGATCTTCTGGGGCTGGACAAGGTCGGCGCCGAGGACAGCTTCTTCGATCTGGGCGGCCATTCCCTGATCGCGGTGCGGATGTTCGCGATGATCAAGAAGGGGTTCGGCGTCGATTTCCCGATCTCGCTGCTGTTCGAGGCGCCGACGATCCGCGCCATCGCGACCCGGATCGAGGCGGCGGGCGCCGGTGCCGGCGATGCCGACACGCTCGCGGCTCCGGCGGTCACGGCCACCGATCAGCGCCGCTTCATCCACCTGGTGCCGATGCACGACGGCCGTGGCGGGACCCGGGCGCCGCTGTTCCTGGTCGCCGGCATGTTCGGCAACGTGCTGAACCTGCGGCACCTGGCGCAGCTGGTCGGCCGCGACCGGCCGGTCTGGGGGCTGCAGGCGCGCGGTCTGCTGGGCGACCAGGCGCCGCATCGCAGCACCATCGAGGCGGCCCGCGACTGCCTGGCTGAAATGCGCCAGGTGCAGCGCGGCGACCGCTGGATTCTGGGCGGGTTTTCCGGCGGCGGCATCACCGCCTTCGAGATCGCGCAGCAGCTGGCGGCCGATGGCGACGAGGTCGCGGCGCTGCTGCTGCTCGACACGCCGCTGCCGCAGCGCGCGCCGCTGTCGCGGCGCGACCGGATGGCGATCCAGCTGCACGAGGCCCGGGCCCGCGGTCTTGCCTACCCGGCGGTCTGGGCGGCGCGGCGGCTGCGCTGGGAGATCGCGAAGCGCCGCAAGTCCGCCGACGCCGAAGCCGCGACGCCGCAGTTCCACGACGCCGCGATCGAGGCGGCGTTCCTCGAGTCGGTCGCGAACTACCGGATGCGCGACTGGTCCGGGCCGCTGACGCTGTTCCGGCCGCCGCTGTCGGGCAACTGGCAGGTCGGGCCGGATCGCTGGGTCAGCGCCGAGAGGGCCTACGTGCTGCCCGACAACGGCTGGCGCCGCTGGGCGCCGCGCAGCGAGGTCATCGAGGTGCCGGGCGACCACGATTCGATGGTGCTCGAGCCGAACGTGCGGGTGCTCGCGGGCCGGCTGCGGCGGGCGATCGAGGCGGCCGAGCGGCCGCAGGGCAGCGGCGACACCGCCTGGAGACCGGCGGCGGAATGACGAGGGAAAGGCGAGCCATGACCAGACTGCTGACGGTGATCCTGAACTGGCGCACCCCCGAGATGACGCTGCGCGCGGCGCAAGCGGCGCTGCTGGCGACCGAGGCGATCCCGGGCGAGATCGTGATCGTCGACAACGCCTCCGGCGATGGGTCGGAAGCGGCGCTTCGCGCCGCGGTGGCGGCGAACGGCTGGGGCGAACGGGTGCGGGTCGTGCAGTCGGGGCGCAACGGCGGCTTCGGCGCCGGCAACAACGTCGGAATCCGCGCCGGGCTGCGCGATGGTGGCCGCCCCGATTACGTCTACGTACTGAACTCCGACGCGTTCCCGGCGCCGGGCGCGGTGCAGGCGCTGATCGATCACCTGGCGACGAATCCGAAGGCGGGCTTCGCCGGCAGCTACATCCACGGCCCCGACGGCGCGCCGCATCTGACCACCTTCCGCTTCCCGTCGATCCGCTCCGAGATCGAGGGCGCGATGCGGTTCGGCCCGGTGTCGCGGCGACTTGCGCGCCACGCGGTGCCGCTGCCGACGCCGCCGGTGTCGGGCCGGGTCGACTGGCTTGCCGGGGCGAGCCTGATGATGCGCCGCGACGTGCTCGACGACATCGGGCTCTTCGACGAGGGCTACTTCCTGTATTTCGAGGAAACCGACCTGTGCCGCCGCGCCGCCGCCGCCGGCTTCGAGACCCATTTCGTGCGCTCCAGCACGGTCGAGCACATCGGCTCGGTGTCGACCGGGGCCAAGCGCTGGACCCGGGTGCCGGGCTACTGGTTCGAGTCGCGGCTGCGCTATTTCGCCACCCATCACGGCCGCCGCGGCGCGTTGATGGCGACGCTGGCCCATCTCGGGGCCGGCGGGCTGCACCGGATGCGCTGCCTTGCCACCGGCCGGCGGCCGGGCGACCCGCCGCATTTCCTGCGCGACATGCTGCGCCACGATCTGCGGGCGCTGGCGGCGCGCGGCGACAGGGCCTTGCCGGCTGCGACCGCGCCCGAGGCCGCGATCCGGGATGCGACGATGCCCGACAGCGCGACGCCGGAGCCGCGGGCATGAGCATCTCTACCGCGCTGATCGGCCACGACACGCTGGCGCTGGAATGCGCGCGGATGCTGCGCGCCGCAAACCACGCCATCACCTGCGTCGTCACCCGGCATCCGCCGCTGCGCGACTGGGCCGAGGCAAACGGCATCGCGGTGCTGACGCCCGAGCGGATCGAC
>JBFGEI010000299.1:0-4013 GCA_041580155.1 Limimaricola sp. | reverse complement strand
GGCGCCGCCGTGCTGGTGTCGATCACCGCGCTGGCGCTGGAACCGCGGCAGCAGGCCAACCGCGAGGCGGCGCGGCAGGCCAGGATGGCGGCGATGCTCGACACGCTGCCCGGATTGCGCGACGTGCTGCAACAGCAGGGGGCGACCGGGCTGCAGACCCGGATCGTCGACCTCGAGACCGGCGCCGTGCTGCGCGGCGTCGACCCGGCCGGCTTCGACGCCGCCGCCGAGGCCGCCGACCCCGAGCTTGGCATCGCGCTGCCGCCCGAGGCCGACATCGCCGGGCTGGGACGGCGAGCACGCCGCGCCGCGGTGCATCTGCTGGAACGCGACGGGGCGCTGCTGCTGGTGGTGCTGCCGGTCGAAGGCGTCGGTTACCAGTCACGGATCCGCGGGTTGCTGGCGCTGGAGCCCGATCTCAACACCGTGGCGGCGCTGGCGATCACCGAGCATGGCGAAACCCCGGGGATCGGCGCGCGGATCGATGATCCGGACTGGCAGGCGCTCTGGCCCGGACGCGAGATCGCCGATGCCAGCGGTCGGATCGTGATCGACGTGGTGCGCGGCACCGCCAGCGGACCGTATGAGGTCGACGGGATATCCGGCGCCACCCGGACCGGCAACGGTGTCGCCGACATGGTGCGGTTCTGGATGGGTCCCCATGGCTACGGCCCGGTTCTCGACCGGCTGGCGCGGGAGGGTGCGGCATGACCCGGGGTCTCGCGCATCTGTTGCGGCCGCTGATCGCCGAGAACCCGGTTACCCGGCAGATCCTCGGGATCTGCTCGGCGCTGGCCGTCACCACCTCGATGGCGACGGCGCTGACGATGAGCGTGGCGCTGACCGCGGTGCTCTGCGTCGCGGCGGCGATCATCAGCGCGATCCGGCACCACGTTCCGGGGTCGGTGCGGTTGATCCTGCAGATCACCATCGTGGCGTCGCTGGTCATCGTCACCGACGAGTTGCTGCAGGCCTACGCCTTCGCCGTCAGCCAGCGGCTGTCGATCTTCGTCGGGCTGATCGTCACCAACTGCATCGTGCTGGCCCGGATCGAGAGCTTCGCGATGCGCAACCCTGTCGGGGCTTCGGTCCTGGACGCGCTGGGCAACGGGCTCGGCTACAGCCTGGTGCTGCTGATCGTCGCCGCGATCCGCGAGTTCTGCGGCACCGGCGGGTTGTTCGGGGTGCCGCTGGTGGCGACGCAGGAGACCGGCGGTTGGTTTCAGCCGTTCGGCCTGATGCGGCTGGCGCCATCGGCCTTCTTCATCATCGGCCTGCTGATCTGGGCGATCCGCAGCCTGCGCCCCGAGCAGGTCGAGATCCCCGAGCACCGGCTGGCGCCGGCAAGGGGCGGATCATGACCGAGATCTTCCTAACTGCGATCTTCGCCGACAACCTCGCGCTGTCGTTCTTCCTAGGGATCTGCACCTTCCTCGCGGTGTCGCAGCGGCTTGGAACGGCGGTCGGGCTCGGGCTGTCGGTGATCCTGGTGCAGGGCGTCACGGTGCCGCTGAACGCGGTGATCTTCCGCTACCTGTTGGCCGATGGCGCGCTGGGCTGGGCCGGGCTGCCCGACATCGACCTGAGCTTCCTGCGGATCATCGCCTTCATCGGCAGCATCGCCGCGACGGTGCAGATCCTCGAGATGTTGCTCGATCGGGTGGCGCCGGCGCTGCACCGCAGCCTCGGCATCTTCCTGCCGCTGATCACGGTGAACTGCGCGATCCTCGGCGGCAGCCTGTTCATGGTGGAACGCGACTACGGGATCGCCGAGTCGGTGGTCTGGGGGTTTGGCAGCGGCGCCGGCTGGGCGCTGGCGATCACCGGCTTCGCGGCGATCCGCGAGCGGCTGCGCTATTCCGACATGCCCGAGGGGCTGCGCGGGCTTGGCGGCGCCTTCATCGTCACCGGGCTGATGTCGCTGGGGTTTTCGGCGTTCGGCGGGGCGCTGCCATGACCGGGGTGATCGTCGCCACGCTGCTGCTGACGGCGCTCGTCTTGGCGCTGAGCCTATGCGTGCTGCTGGCCCGCGCGGTGCTGGTGCCGGCGCGGCCGGCGCGGGTCACGGTCAATGCGCTGCGCGAGGTGCCGGGGCGCACCGGCGACCGGCTGCTCGGCACGCTGAGCGACGCCGGGATCCTGCTGCCGTCGGCTTGCGCCGGGGCCGGGACCTGCGGGCTGTGCCGGGTGCGGGTGACCGAGGGCGGTGGCGCGGCGCTGCCGGTCGAGACCGCGCTTTTGTCGCGCGCCGAGCTGCGCGATGGCACGCGGCTGGCTTGCCAGACGGTGCTGCGCGGCGATCTCGGCGTCGAGGTGCCGGTGGCGCTGCTCGAGGCCGAGAGCTTCGACTGCACCGTGATCGCCACGCGGTTCCTGACGCCGCTGATCCGCGAGGTGACGCTCGGGCTGCCGCCGGGCCGGCGGCCGGCGGTCGAGGCCGGCTGCTTCGTGCAGGTCACCGCGCCGGCCTACGCGCTGCGCTTTGCCGATATCGCGGTGCCCGAGCGTTTCGCCGCGGCCTGGGCGCATCTGCGCCGGCTGCGGGCGTCCAGCGACGCGCCGGTCAGCCGGGCCTATTCGGTGTCGAACCTGCCCGAAGACACCGAAGCCGGGCGGCTGGTTCTCGACATCCGCATCGCACTGCCGCCGCCGTCGCCGCCGGACGCGCCCCCGGGCATCGTGTCGTCCTGGCTGTTCTCGGTGACCACCGGGCAGCGGGTCGCGGTCAGCGGCCCGTTCGGCGCGTTCCGCGCCAAGGACGACGACCGCGAGATGGTGCTGGTCGGCGGCGGCGTCGGCATGGCGCCGCTGCGGGCGATCATCCACGACCAGCTGTCGCGGCCTGGGACCCGCCGAATCCGGTTCTGCTACGGCGCCCGCAGCGAGGCCGAGCTGATCTACCGCGACGAGTTCGACGCGCTGGCGGCCGAGCATCACCGGTTCGACTGGATCCCGGTGCTCTCCGACCTCGCCCCCGGCGAACCTTGGGCCGGCGCGACCGGCTTCGTGCACGACACGCTGCGCGACGGCATCCTGCGCGATCACCCGGCGCCGGAGGAGAGCGACTACTACCTCTGCGGCCCGCCGCTGATGATCCGCGCCGTGCTGGCGGTGCTCGACGACGCGGGGGTCGATCAGGAGCGGATCTTCAACGATGATTTCGGGAGCTGAGCCATGCAGATGACACGACGCGGAGTGCTGGCGGGAGGCGCGGCGCTGCTGGTTGCCGGCACCGGTCGCGGCGAGGCGCGGGTGATCGGCGGCCCGGCCTTTGCCGGCAGCTGGCGCGCGGTGCTGCCGGGGTCGGCCCCGGCCGAGGCGGCTGAGGCCGCGATCGCAGGGGTGATTGCCGCGATCGACGCCGAGATGTCGCCTTGGCGCCACGACAGCGTGGTGTCGCGCTTCAACCGGGTGGGGGTCGGGCAAGCGCTGCGGCCGGGGCTGGGCTTCGCGGCGGTGCTGCGCGAGGCGCTACGGGTTCGCGATCTGACCGAGGGTGCCTTCGATCCCGGCGTCGGGCCGCTGGTGGCCCGGTTCGGCTTCGGTCCGATCCGCGGCGACCGGACCCGCGCCATGCCGGGCGGCGCCTACATGCTGCGCGACGGGGTGTTGCGCAAATCGGTACCGGGGCTCAGCTTCGATCCCTGCGGCATCGCCAAGGGCCACGCGGTCGATGTCGCGTTGGACCGGCTTGCGGCGCTAGGGATCTGCGATGCGCTGGTCGAGATCGGCGGCGAGCTGCGCGGGTCCGGCCGCAGCCCGTCGGGCCGCGACTGGCAGGTCGCGATCGAACGTCCGGGCGGCGCGGGCTGGACGGCGCAGCGGATCGTGGCGCTGCGCGGCCGGGCGCTGGCAAGCTCGGGGCTGGCCCCGAACGGGCAGGCGGGGCGCGGCAGCCTTAGCCACATCATCGACCCGTCCCGCGCCCGGCCCGCCGATCCGGGCCTGCTGGCGGTGTCGGTGCTTGCCGGCACCGCGATGCGCGCCGACGCGCTGGCCACCGCGCTGCTGGT
>JBFGEI010000298.1:0-4032 GCA_041580155.1 Limimaricola sp. | reverse complement strand
GCGCGGGGCATCGCCGGCGATCTGGCCCTGCCAGTCGAGCACCTGGCGCATCAGCGTGGCGCGGCCGATGCAGATGATTGCCGGGGGTTCGAGCCCGGCACCGGCGATGTCGGCGGCCAGCCGGTCGAGCCGGGTTTCCAGCACCCGCTGCGCCAAGGTGGTGGCGCCCGCGACCACCGCCACCGGTTCGTCGGCGGGGCGGCCGGCGGCGATCAGCGCTTGCGCGATCAGCGCCGCGTGTTTCATCCCCATGTAGATCACGATGACCTGGCTGCCGCGCGAGATCGCCGCCCAGTCGAGCGACGACGGCGCCGCGCCGCTCTGGTCATGGCCGGTGACGAAGGTCACCGCCTGGTTCACGTCGCGGTGGGTCACCGGTATGCCGGCATAGGCCAGCCCGCCGATCCCGGCGCTGATCCCGGGGATGATCCTGATCGGCACGCCGTGCTGCACCAAGGTCTGCGCCTCTTCGCCGCCGCGACCGAACACGAAGGGATCGCCGCCCTTCAGCCGCAGCACCCGGCGGCCGGCCTGCGCCAGGTCGACCAGCCGCAGCGAGATGTCGCGCTGCTTGGCCGAGGGCTTGCCGCCGCGCTTGCCGGCGTAGATCTTCTCGGCCTGCGGCGCCCAGGCCAGGATCGCCTCGTCGACCAGCGCGTCGTAGACGATGACGTCGGCCTGGCGCAGCGCGTTTAGCGCGTGCAGCGTCAGCAGCCCCGGATCGCCGGGGCCGGCGCCGCAAAGCCAGACCCAGCCGGGGTGCAGTTCGGGCCAGGGGTGGGCGGGAAGCGAGATTGAATCGGTCATGTCCTCGTTATTGTCGCAAGCGGCCGGTTGTGAAAGCCCCGGCGGCGCTTTCCTCTGCCGATCGGCTCTCCTAATGTCCGGATCATGAGCACGCCCGCCCAACTTCGCCGCGGCTGGACCACCGGCGCCTGCGCCGCCGCCGCGACGCGGGCGGCGCTGACCCGGCTGTGGGGCGGCGACTGGCCGGCGTCGGTCGGGCTGCTTCTGCCGCGTGGCGAAACCCCGGTGTTCGCGGTGGCGCACCGCGCCGAGGGGCCGGGCTGGGCCGAGGCGGGCATCGTCAAGGACGCCGGCGACGATCCGGACGTGACGCATGGCGCGCTGATCGTGGTGCGAGTGGCCGCCGGGCCGGGCGGCGTCAGCTTTCGCGCCGGCGAGGGCGTCGGGACGGTGACCCGGCCGGGCCTGCCGATCGCCGTCGGCGAGCCGGCGATCAACCCGGTGCCGCGAAAGATGATGGAGGAGGTGGTGGCCGAGCTGGCCGCCGAGCTGGCGCGGACGCCGGACATCGAGATCACGATCTCGGTGCCGGGCGGCGCCGCGTTGGCCGAGAAGACCTGGAACCCGCGGCTTGGCATTCTTGGCGGGATTTCGATCCTCGGCACCACCGGCGTGGTGCGCCCGTTCTCCTGTTCGGCCTGGATCGCGTCGATCCACCGCGGCGTCGACGTGGCGCGGGCCGCCGGGCTGGATCACGTCGCCGGCTGCACCGGGGCGACCTCGGAAGCGGTGGTGCAGAAGCTCTACGGGCTGCCGGATCACGCGATGCTCGACATGGGCGATTTCGCCGGCGGGCTGCTGAAATACGTGCAGAAACACCCGCTGCCGCGGGTCACGATCGGCGGCGGCATCGGCAAGCTGAGCAAGCTGGCGCAGGGCGCGGTCGATCTGCATTCGTCGCGCAGCCAGGTCGATTTCGCGGCCCTGGCCGAGCTTGCCGGGGTGCCCGAGGTGCGGCAGGCCAATACCGCGCTCGACGCGTTGCGGATTGCCGGGCCGGGGCTTGGGCCGCGGGTGGCCGAGGCGGCGCTGGCGCAGCTGCGCAGCCGGTTCGGCCGCGCCGGCGATGGCCGCGCGATCGCCTTCGACGTGGTGCTGATCGACCGCGCCGGCGTGATACTCGGGCGGGCCGGGCCATGACCGTCCTGGTGCTGGCCGGCACCCGCGAAGCGCGCGAGCTTGCGGCGGCGCTTGCGGCGCGCGGCGTGCCGGTGCTGGCATCGCTGGCCGGGGTGACGCGGCGGCCGCTCGATCCCGGCGTGCCGCTGCGGATCGGTGGCTTCGGCGGCGCGCAGGGGTTTCGCGACTGCCTCGTCGAACAGGGAATCAGCGCGGTGATCGACGCGACGCATCCCTTCGCCGAGGCGATCACCCGGCGCAGCGCCGAGATCTGCCAAGAGCTGCAGATGCCGCACCTGGTGCTGCGCCGGCCCGGCTGGACGCCGCAGCCCGGCGACGACTGGCGGTTCATCGCGCGCGAGGCCGATCTCGCGGCGCATGTGCCGGTCGGGGCGACGCTGTTCCTGGCCACCGGGCCGCAGCGGATCGAGAGGTTCACCGGGCTCGTGGGCCGGCGCGTGCTGTGCCGGCGCATCGACCCGGCGCCGGGGGAGTTCCCGCTGCCGGTTGGCGGTTGGGTGGTCGGACGGCCGCCGTTCGACCAGGGCAGCGAGACCGCGCTGTTCGCGCTGCTGGGAGTCGACGTGCTGGCGACCAAGAATTCCGGCGGCGACGACGGTCGCGCCAAGCTTGACGCGGCACGGGCGCTTGGACTGCCCGTGGTGCTGCTCGACCGGCCGGCCTTGCCGCCGGGGATCGCCGTCGCCGCCACCGTGGCCGAGGCGCTGACATGGACGGAGACATCGTGACCGAACGCACCATCACCACCGACGACCACGTCGCCGAGGGCGCCGCCTGGCTGGCCGGGAATTGCGAATATTTCGCCGGGCTGCTCGAGATCACCGGGCCGTTGCCGCTGCGCCGCACCCCCGACGGTTTCGAACAGCTTGCCGGGGCGATCGTCAGCCAGCAGGTGTCGACCGCCTCGGCGCGGGCGATCCGCGGCCGGCTCGCCGACGCCGGTCTGATGGCGCCCGAAGGGCTGCTGGCGGCCGAGGACGAGGCCCTGCGCGGCGCCGGGCTGAGCCGGCAGAAGATGCGCTACCTGCGGGCGCTGGCGGCGGCGGAGATCGACTTCGTGGCGCTGCGCGCCGCGCCGACCGACGAGGTGGTGAAGCTGCTGACCGCGGTGCCGGGGGTCGGGATCTGGACCGCCGAGATCTATGCGATGTTCGCACTTGGCCGCGCCGATGTCTTCGCGCCGGGCGACCTGGCGCTGCAGGAGGCGGCCCGGCATCTGATGCAGCTGGACGAGCGGCCGAAGGACCGGGCGCTGCGCGAGATCGCGCAGCGCTGGTCGCCGTGGCGCGCGGTTGCGGCGCGCGGGCTCTGGGAATACTACCACCACGTCAAAGGCAAGGAAGGGATCGCATGACGCGTGCATTGCAATCGGGGCGCCGCGAACCGCTGAGTGGCGAGCTGCGCTCGGCCGTGGTGTTCCTGCATGGTTACGGCGCCAACGGCGCCGACCTGCTGGGTCTGGCCGATCCGCTGGCCGAACACATGCCCGACACGCTGTTCCTGGCGCCGGACGCGCCGGAGGCCTGCATCGGCGCGCCGATGGGCTACCAGTGGTTCCCGATTCCGTGGATCGACGGGTCGAGCGAACAGGAAAGCCGCGACGGCATGGCCCGCGCCGCCGCCGATCTCGACGCGTTTCTTGACGGCATCATGGTCGACGAGGACCTGCTGCCGGAACAGGTGATGGTGTTCGGCTTTTCGCAGGGCACGATGATGGCGCTGCACGTGTTGCCGCGCCGCGAGGACCCGATCGCCGGCCTGGTGGCCTGTTCGGGCAGGCTGCTGGAGCCGGAATCGCTGGTCGACGATGTGCTGAACCGGTTGCCGATCCTGCTGATCCACGGCGACCAGGACGAGGTCGTGCCGCCGCAGGCGCTGCCCGACGCCGCCGAGACGCTGCAGCAGGCCGGCTGGACCGATCTTTACGCCCATATCATGAAGGGCACCGGCCACGGCATCGCGCCGGACGGTCTGTCGGTGGCGCTGGCCTTCCTGAAGGAAAAACTGCCCGGCGCGTGAAAGGGGACTTGAATCCCCGGTATGGGCGGTTACCTTTTTGTCAGGAATGTATCGGGAGTGTGGTGG
>JBFGEI010000297.1:0-4051 GCA_041580155.1 Limimaricola sp. | reverse complement strand
AGGTAGGCGCGCAGGTTCGCGAATTTCTGCCAGCGATCGCCGGGCATCTTGTTCAGCAGCGATCCCTTGCCATGCACCACCTCGTCATGGCTGATCGGCAGCACGAAGTTTTCGGACCAGGCGTAGTGGATCGAGAAGGTCATCTGCCCGTGCGAATACTTCCGGTAGATCGGTTCCTGCTGCATGTAGGACAGGCTGTCGTGCATCCAGCCCATGTTCCACTTGAAGTCGAAGCCAAGCCCGCCGTCCTCGACCGGTCGGCTGACGCCCGGAAACGCGGTGCTTTCCTCGGCGATCGTGACCGCGCCCGGGGTTCTGGCGCCGACCTCGGCGTTGGTGCGACGCACGAAGTCGATCGCGTCGAGGTTCTCGCGGCCGCCGTACTGGTTCGGAATCCATTCGCCTTCGTCGCGCGAATAGTCGAGGTAGAGCATCGAGGCGACGGCATCGACCCGCAGCGCATCGACATGATATTTCTCGAGCCAGAACAGCCCCGAGGACCGCAGGAAATTGGCGACCTCGTTGCGGCCGAAGTTGTAGATCAGCGTGTTCCAGTCGCGGTGAAAGCCCTGCCGCGGGTCCTCGTGTTCATACAGCGCGGTGCCGTCGAACCGCGCCAGACCATGGGCGTCGGACGGGAAATGCGCCGGCACCCAGTCGACGATCACGCCGATGTTGGCGCCGTGCAGCCTGTCGACCAGCGCCGCGAAATCCTCGGGGCTGCCGTAGCGCGCGGTGGGCGCGTACATGCCGATCGGCTGGTAGCCCCAGGACCCGGTGAACGGGTGTTCCGAGACCGGCAGCAGCTCGACATGGGTGAAGCCCATATCGGTGACGTAGTCGACCAGCAGATCGGCCATCGTGGCGTAGTCGAGCACCGCGCCATCGGCGCCGCGACGCCAGCTGCCAAGATGCACCTCGTAAATCGACACCGGGCTTGATTTCAGCGGCGTCGTACCGCGTTGCGCCATCCAGTCGGCGTCCTGCCAGTCGTATTTCGGCAGCCCGTGCACCAGCGATCCGGTGGCCGGCGGCGGTTCCTGGCGGAACGACATCGGGTCGGCCTTCAGCGGCAGCAGGTCGCCCTGCGCGCCGACGATCTCGTATTTGTAGAGTTCGCCCGCCGCGATGCCGGGCACGAACAGCTCCCAGAGACCGCCGCCAAGCCGTCGGCGCAGCGGGTGCCGGCGCCCGTCCCAGGCGTTGAAATGCCCGACGATGCTGACCCGGCGGGCGTTCGGAGCCCAGAGCGCGAAGGACGTGCCCTCGACGCCCTCATGGGTCGTCGGATGCGCGCCGAGCCGGTTGTAGATCTCTTCGTGCCGGCCCTCGGCGACCAGATACTCGTCGGTCTCGCCCAGCACCGGGCCGAAGCGGTAGGGGTCGTCGCGCTCCCAGCTGTGGTCGCCGGCGCGCAGCCGCAGCCGGTAGGGCGCGCCCGGCTTGTGGGACGCGGGAAGCGCCGCGTGGAACACGCCCTCGGGGTTGATCCGGGTCAGCGCCGCGATCTCGCTGCCGTCGGGGCCGATCGCGGTGACCTCGGCCGCGTCGGGCGCGAACACCGTCAGCGCGACGCCGTCGGCGTTGCGCTGCGGCCCGAGCACCGCGAAGGGATCGCCCAGCCGGCCGCGGATGATCGCGTCGATCCGCGATGCATCCGGGGCGGTGGCGGGCAACGGGGGGGTCGTTGAGGCTGTCATTGGCCGTCCTCTTCGATCAGGGCCAGCAGCCCGCCAAGCGGGATGTCCACCCAGGCTGGGCGGCTGGCGAGTTCGTAACCTACTTCGTAGACCGCCTTCTGGATCAGGAAGAGATCCAGCAGGCCGCGGTTGAAATCGGCGTCGGGGCCCTGCGCCAGGCTGCCCGAGATCGCGTCCTCGTAGCCGGCGAGGAAGTCGCGCGCCGCGGTGGCGTGCCATTCGGTCAGCCGGGCCTCGGCGTCGTCCGGGTCGGTGCCCGAGCTGGCGGCCCAGCGCATCGCCGACTGCGCCGCGTAGTCGAGCGAGCGCAGCATCCCGGCGACGTCGCGCAGCGGCGACGACTTGGTGCGACGTTCCTCGAGGCTGCGGCGCGGTTCGCCTTCGAAGTCGATGATCATAACGTCGTTCTGCGCCATCAGCACCTGGCCCAGGTGATAGTCGCCGTGGATCCGGGTCAGACTGCCGCTCGGGGTCATCTTGGCGACTCCGTCGATCCGCTGCTCCAGCGTGTCGCGATGCTCGAGGATCTGCCGCGCCATTTCGGCCCCCCGGTCGGTCAGATCGCGCAATCCCGACAGCCGCTGCATCATCGCGTCGAGGTCGCCGCGCACCTCGGCGGTCAGCGCCGCCAGGTGGTCGGCGGTCAGCGGTTCGGCCTTGAACGCCGGGTCGTCGGTCTCGGTGGCCAGCGCGCGGTGCATCTCGGCGGTGCGGCGGCCCAGCAGCCCGGCGATCTCGAGCACCGGTTGCAGCGGTGCGCCGTCGTCTTCGGAAGTGCTGTCGAATTCCTGCAGCTGCCGGTCGAGCGCGTTGGTCAGCGCGCCCCAGGCGTCGCCCTGGTTCGCGACATAGGCGAAGGCGGCGCCAAGCGAGGTGCCGTCGCCGCCCTCGTGGCGCAGGGTGATTTCACCCAGGAACGCCGGGGTTCCGGTGAAGCCCGCGGTTTCGGTGAGAAACCGCGCCACTTCGATGTCGGGCTGGATGCCGTCGCGCAGCCGGCGGTAGAGCTTGAGGATAAGCTTGTCGCCGAACGCCACGGTGGCGTTGGACTGCTCGACGTTGAGCAGCCGCGGCTCGCCGACGTCGTCGATCTCGGCCAGCGCCGCGGCGCCGTCGAACACCAGCTCTCCGCCTTGGGCCGGGATCGTCGCGCCGTCCTGCAGCGCCTTGGCGAGAGCCGCCATCAGCGCGTCATCGACGGTGCCGTCGATCAGCCCGCCGACCCGCGAGCCCTTGCGCAGCTTCGACAGGGTATAGCCCAGCGTCGCGGAGCCGAACGACACGTGGTCCTCGCCCCAGCGCGGCGCCAGCGGCAGCAGGTAGCGCTGGGTTTCGCCGCCGACCGCGACCTCGAGGATGGTCAGCGCGCCCTTGCCGTCGAATTCGGCCAGCGGCGACAGCGACACCTTGCCGATGCGTTCGTCCTTGGCCGCGAACCAGCGTTGCAGCGGCAGGTATTTCGGCAGCACGTCGGTTTCCAGCAGCCGGCCATCGCGGCCCGAGATCGCGCTGGTCACCCGGCCGTCGCGGGTGGTCAGGGTCAGGAATTCCGGCAGGATCTGCTGCGGCGGGCTGAACCATGATGGCGCCTGGTCCTCGCTTGCCAGCAGGAACCAGTAGAAGCCGTAGCTCGGCAGGGTGACGAGATAGGGCAGCGCACCGATCGGCGGGAATGCCGAATGGCCGGTCAGCTCGATCGGCACCCGGCCGGCATAGGCCGACAGGTCGATCTCGACCGCCTGGGCGGCGCGACCGAGGTTGGCGACGCAGAGCACGCTTTCGCCTTCGTGTTCGCGGATATAGGCCAGCACCCGGCGGTTGGACGGGTAGAGCAGCTTCATCTCGCCGCGGCCGAACACGGTGTGGTTCTGCCGCACCTGCACCATGCGGCGCATCCAGTTCAGCAGCGACGACGGGTCCTTCGACTGGCTTTCGACGTTCAGCGCCTGGAAGCCGTAGATCGAATCCTGGATCGTCGGCAGATACAGCCGCTGCGGGTCGGCGCGTGAAAAGCCGGCGTTGCGGTCAGGCGACCATTGCATCGGCGTTCGCACGCCGTCGCGGTCGCCGAGGTAGATGTTGTCGCCCATGCCGATCTCGTCGCCGTAATAGAGGATCGGCGTGCCGGGCATCGACATCAGCAGCGAGTTCAGCAACTCGATCTTGCGCCGGTCGTTCTGCATGAGCGGCGCGAGGCGGCGGCGGATGCCCATGTTGATCCGCGCGCGCTTGTCGGAGGCATAGGTGTCCCAGAGGTAGTCGCGCTCCTTGTCGGTCACCATCTCGAGCGTCAGCTCATCGTGGTTGCGCAGGAAGATCGCCCATTGGCAGTCGTCCGGGATGTCCGGCGT
>JBFGEI010000296.1:0-4056 GCA_041580155.1 Limimaricola sp. | reverse complement strand
GATCCGGCCGGCGGCGAGCAACGGCCAGACCTTGTCGCGCAGCTCGTCGGCGATCCGCGCCTTGGCGGCGTCCGATTGCGGCCGCAGCGTCGAGCCGGTGAGCGTCAGCCGGCGGACCATCAGCGGCGCCAGGTTCAGCGTCACCTTCGGACCCTGCAGGAAGGCGATCTGCACCAGCCGGCCATCATCGGCCAGCGCCGCGATGTTGCGCGCGACGTAATCGCCGCCGACCATGTCGAGGATCACGTCGGCGCCGCCCTCGGCGCGAAGGACCTCGACGAAATCCTCGTCGCGGTAGTTGATCGCGCGCTCGGCGCCCAGCGACTCGCAGGCGGCGCATTTCTCGGCGCTGCCGGCGGTGACGAAGACCCGCGCCCCGAAGGCCCGCGCCAGCTGGATCGCCGTGGTGCCGATGCCCGACGACCCGCCGTGCACCAGCAGGCGTTCGCCGCCGCGCAGCCCGGCGCGCATGAACAGGTTCGACCAGCTGGTGAAGAAGGTCTCGGGCAGGCAGGCGGCGGCGCGCAGATCCATGCCCTCGGGCAGCGGCAGGCAATGCGCCGCCGGGGTCACCACGGTCTCGGCGTAGCCGCCGCCCGGCGTAAGCGCGCAGACCGCGTCGCCCACCGCCAGCCCGGTCACCCCGGCGCCGATCGCCGCGATCCGCCCCGAGACCTCGAGCCCCGGCAGGTCGCTGGCGCCGGGCGGCGGCGCGTAGGCGCCGGCGCGTTGCAGCGCGTCGGGCCGGTTCACCCCGGCCCAGGCGACATCGATCGCCACCGCGCCATGTCCCGGCACCGGCCGCGGCCGCCGGGTCGGCACCAGCACTTCGGGGCCGCCGGGGCGGGAAATTTCGACCGCGCGCATGTCGGGGCTCATCGCGGGTCGCTCCAATGGCCGGGAAGATCGCCGGGCGGGGTGCGGCGCGGTGCGCGGACGCCCGAGAACAGCGCCGAGACGACGCCGGTCAGCGGCCGCAGCAGCGCCGAGTCCCGGGCCTTGGCCTTGACCTTTTCGATCTGCATCACGTCGTCGATCCGCCGGTCGATGAAGCCACGGGTCGCCTGCCCGTCGAGGCTGTCGTCGCCCAGCCAGTACAGCACGGTCGAGGCCCAGACCCCGGACAGCGTGGCGCGCTTGGTGTACCAGTTGACGTCCTCCGAGGTGTCGCCGAGCGCGGTCCAGACCGCGTCGGCGGTGTGCCACAGCAGTCGGGTCCCTTCGGCGGCATGGGTCGGCAGCGCGAACAGCGCGGTGGCGCGGCGCACCGCCTCCTTGTCGCGGATCGCGGCGATCCGGGCGTTCAGCGCGAAGACCACCCGGTCGCGGAACCGCATCTCGGACAGCTCGGCGTCGTGCAGCGCCGCCACCATGGCGGCGTCGCCCTGGTGGTGCAGCGCCACCGCAAGGTCGATGGCGCCGCGCGGGCACAGGCTGTGGGCCTGGGCCAGCGGCATGTCGGCACCATCGGCCGCGGCGCGGAACGCGGTCTCGGACCAGCCGTCGAACGCGACATGCGGCAGGATCGCGTCGATCAGCCGGGCGATCTGCGGATCCGGGGGCGTGGCGGTGTGGGTCATCGGCAGTCTCCTTCGCCCGGCAGCCTAGACAAGGCACCGGGGCTTTGCTATATGGCCGCTTCCTGCAATTCCGAAACTCCAGCTAGAAAGGTGGTGAAAACCACATGCAGGTCAGCGTTCGCGACAACAACGTCGATCAGGCGCTCCGCGCTCTGAAGAAAAAGCTGCAGCGCGAGGGTGTGTTCCGCGAAATGAAGCTCAAGCAACATTTCGAGAAACCGTCCGAGAAGAAAGCGCGCGAGAAGGCCGAGGCCATCCGGCGTCAGCGCAAGCTCGCTCGTAAGAAACTGCAGCGCGAGGGGCTGCTCTAAGCACCCGCTCGACGCGCGACAGAAACATCCGAAAAACCCCCGCGGCGAAGCCCCGGGGGTTTTTTGATGCGTCGGCCCGGCAATCGCACACGGCTTCGTGACCGCACCGACCCGAATCCGCCGCCGCGCGTTGGGGCCGGAACGCAATAATTCACGGAGCCAACATGACCGGCAAACAGACCCCCGACACCGCCCTGCCCGAGATCACCCTGCCGCTGGTCGGCGGCGGCGAGGCGACGCTTGGCAAGCCGCAGCACGGCCGCGACTGGCAGATGATCGTGGTGTATCGCGGCAAGCACTGCCCGATCTGCCACAAATACGCCAAGACGCTGGAAACGCTGCTGTCGAAGTACCACGAGTCGGGCGTCGACGTGATTGCGATCTCGGGCGATCCCGAGGACAAGGCCAAGGCCTTCGTCGAGGACACCGGGCTCAGCGCGCCGGTCGGCTACGGTCTCAGCGTCGAGCAGATGCTGGCGCTGGGCCTCTACGTCTCCGAGCCGCGCTCGCCCGAGGAAACCGACCGGCCGTTCGCCGAGCCGGCGGTGTTCGTGATCAACGACCGCGGCACGGTGCAGATCGCCGACATTTCGAACGCGCCGTTCTCGCGGCCCGACCTCGAAGGCCTGCTGGACGGGCTGAACTTCATCCGCGAGAAGAACTACCCGGTGCGCGGCACCAAGCTGGCCGCCTGAGCCGGGATGACGGCGCTGTCAGATCGGCAGCGCCGTCGTCTGCCGCACGGTCCGCAGCGCGAAGCTCGACTGCATGGTCTGAACGCCCGGCAGCCGGGCCAGCCGGCGCCGGTGGATCTGGGCGAAATCCTCGCTGTCGGCGGCGACCACCTTCAGCAGGTAATCCGCGGTGCCGGCCATCAGGTGGCACTCCATCACGTCCGGAATCCGTGACACCGCCGCCTCGAAGGCATCGAGCAGCTCGTCGGCCTGACCCGACAGGGTGATCTCGACGAAGACGGTGACCGGGCGGCACAGCTTGCGCCGATCGAGCAGCGCGACGTAGCCGCGGATCAGCCCGTCGCGTTCAAGCCGCTGCACCCGCCTGTGGCAGGCCGAGGGTGACAGGTTGATCTGCTCGGACAGCTCGGCATTCGACAGCCGGCCGTCGGCCTGCAGCGCCGCCATAATCCGCCGATCGGTCTCGTCATATTCGGTCACGCGCAAGATCCTTCGAAGAAATGGCCGGTCGACGCCCGATCCTGCCGTATTCTCCACGGATCAGGCCATGAAAATCTTAACAATTGCAACCGGGCCGGATCATGCTCGGGGGATGGAACAGGAGTTATCAATGCACATCGGATGCCCGAAAGAGATCAAGCCGCAGGAATTCCGCGTCGGCCTGACACCGAACGCGGCGCGCGAGGCGGTGGGCCATGGCCACACCGTCACCATGCAGACCGGCGCCGGGATCGGATCCGGATTCACCGATGAGGACTACACCGCGGTCGGCGCCCGTATCGCCGACACCGCCGAAGAGGTCTTCGCCGAAGCCGAGATGATCGTGAAGGTGAAGGAGCCGCAGGCCAACGAGCGCCGGATGCTGCGCCGCGGCCAGATCCTGTTCACCTATCTGCATCTCGCTCCGGATCCCGAGCAGACCGAGGACCTGGTCGCCTCGGGCGCCACCTGCATCGCCTATGAGACCGTCACCGACCGCAACGGCGGGCTGCCGCTGCTGGCGCCGATGTCCGAGGTCGCGGGCCGGCTGGCGCCGCAGGTCGGCGCCTGGACGCTGCAGAAGGCCAACGGCGGCCGCGGCGTGCTGCTGGGCGGCGTGCCCGGTGTCGGCCCGGCCAAGGTGGTGGTGATCGGCGGCGGCGTCGTCGGCACCCATGCCGCGAAGATCGCCGCCGGCATGGGCGCGAACGTCACGGTGATGGACCGGTCGCTGCCGCGGATGCGCTATCTCGACGACGTGTTCGGCCGCGATTTCCGCACCGTCTACGCCAGCGCCGGCGCGACCGCCGACGCGGTCGCGACCGCGGACCTGGTGTTCGGTGCGGTGCTGGTGCCCGGCGCCGCCGCACCCAAGCTGGTGAGCCGCGAACAGCTGTCGACGATGAAGCCCGGCGCGGCGATCGTCGACGTGGCGATCGACCAGGGCGGCTGCTTTGAGACCTCGAAGGCGACCACCCATCAGGACCCGAT
>JBFGEI010000295.1:0-4059 GCA_041580155.1 Limimaricola sp. | reverse complement strand
GATCCGGTCGGTGCGCCGCCTTGCGCAATGGACCGACCGGCGCCGCGAGACCCTGTCGAGCGACCGCATCGCCGAGCTTGGCGTGCAGCACGAGCAGCTGTTCGAGCACATCGCCAACCGCCGGTCGCGCGCCGCCGCCGAGGTCATGGAGCAGCACCTGATCACCGTGTCGAACGCGATGCTGCGCGATCGCCGTCTGCCCGACGACTGACCCTAGGGGCCGCGCGCGCTGGCGCCGGCCAGCGGGAAGGCGTCGCGCCAGCGTTGCTGGAACAGCGCCCGCTTGTGGTCATCAAGCGCGATCAGCAGCGCCGGGGACAGCACGATCGGCCGTTGCAGGGTGCCCTCGGCCTCGGGCAGGTCGATCGGCGCCGCCTCGTCGGAATCGAGCCGCACGATCAGCTGCGCCTGTTCAAGCGCCTGCCGCCCCGGCTGCGACAGCAGGAAATCGAGCGCCTCGGCGGCCGCCCGCGGCGCGGCGGCGCTGTCGGGGATCATCGCGGCGCGCGACAGCACCAGCGTGTAGTCCTGCGGCGCCACCACCCCGAGCCTGGTGTCGTTGCGGGCCCGCGCCAGCGCGTAGGACCCCAGCACGTTGTAGGCGATCAGGTAGTCGCCGCGCACCACCGCGTCGATGATCTCGGCCGAGCAGCAGGTCGCGACGGCGCCCGAGCGGCCGAAGCTTTCCATCAAGCCGCCGAAGGTCGAAGCCTCGAGCGAATCGGCGAAGGCGAACAGGAACCCCAGCCCCGAACGCTCGATGTCGTAGGTCGCGACCCGGCCCCGGTAGCGGCTGTCCTGCGGCCGCAGCAGGTCGAGAAGGTCGAACCGCGAACGCGGCACCTGCGCGGCCGACACCAGCGCGCGGTTGTAGACCATCACCGCCGGCTCGCGGGTCACGCCCCACAGCTCGTCGCGCCACGACAACGCGTCGGGCAGGGCCGCGGTCAGCGCCGAGCGGTAGGCGCTGGCGCAGCCCTCGTTGACCAGCGCCACCATCTGGTGCACCGCCGAGCTGATCACCAAATCGGCGCCGGCGCGGCCGGCGGCGCAATCCTCGCCCGTTAGACGGTACAGCGCGTTCGAGCCCCATTGCTCGTAATCGATCCGCAGCCCCGGGCGGCGCGCCAGAAACGTCTCGAGCACCGGACCGAGCACCGCCAGGTCGGTGGTGCTGCGCAGCACGATGCGCCGCGGCGCGTCTGCGGGGCCGAAGCTGCGCGCCAGCTCCTGCGCCTTTGCGACCGGCGGCAGCAGCGCCAGCGCGGCGGCCAGCAGGATCCGGGCGACGGCCCTCATCGCGCGCCGATCCGTCGCAGCTCGATCGCGGCTTCGAAGCCGTCGTCGAAGGGCTCCAGCAGCAACCGGCCCTCGTGGCCCTCGGCCACTTCGCGCGCGATGGCGAGACCAAGCCCCGACCCGCCCGCCGCGGCGTTGCCGAACCGGGTGCCGAGCCCCTCGAGCGTGCGGGCGTCGGGGCCGGGGCCGCTGTCGCGCACCCAGAGCCGCGGCCGGTCGCCGCCGGTGACGCCAAGCCGGATCGGCGCCCGGCCGTGGCGCAGCGCGTTGGTCAGCAGGTTCTTCCCGGCCTCGGTCAGCGACAGCGCATCGCCGCGCACCAGCACCGGAGCCGACGGCAGGTCGAGCCGCACCACCGCCTCGGCGGCGATCACCGCCGGGTCGCTGTCCTCCAGCACCTCGACCGCGATCGCCCGCAGATCCAGCGCGCTGCGCGGTTCGGTGTCGGTACGGTGGATGATCATCGCCCGGCTCAGCATCTGGTCGAGCAGCCGCGACAGACCCAACGTCCGGTCGTGGATCCGCGCCACGATCCGGGCGCGGCGCTCGGGGTCGGTCTCGCCGGCGGCCAGCTGGGCCTGCGCCCGGATCGCCGCCACCGGGGTGCGCAGCTGGTGCGCCGCGTCGCCGATCAGGTTGCGGTTCGACCCGACCTGCCGGTCGAGCCGCGCCATGAACAGGTTCAGCGCCGACAGCATCGGCGCGATCTCGGACGGCATCGGCAGCGACAAAGGCGTGAGGTCGGTGGGTTCGCGCTGCGCCAGCGCCGCGCCGATCCGGCGCAGCGGCCGCAGCGCCGACCGGGTCGCGAGCCAGGCGAACAGCCCGATCGCCGCCCCGGCAGCGCCCAGCACCGCCATCGCGTTTTGCGCGATGTCGCGCGCCAGGTCGCGGCGCGCCCGCAGGGTCTGGCCGACCACCACCCGCACCGGGCCGGAAAAGCTGCGCTCGGCAAAGCGCCGGACCAGCGACACGTAGCGCGCGGGTTCGTCGCCGAACCGGCCGTCGTAGAACACCGCCGCGCCGTCGTCCTGCGGGTCGGGCGGCAGCGGCGCCAGGTCGCTGCCGGTCAGGGTGCCGCCGTCGGGGCCGGTGACCCGGTAACGGATCCGGTCGTCGGGCGCGAGCGCCAGAAGCTGGAACGCCGAGACCGGCATGTCGACCACCGCGGCGCCGTCGCGGATGGTGATCGAGGCGGCGATGTCGCTGGCGGCGCCGACCAGCAGCCGGTCGTAGGCCTCGCGCGCCGCCTGTCGGCCATAGGCCAGCGCCGCCAGCAGCACCACGATGCCGCCCAGCAGCAGCACCGCGCCGACCGCCAGCGCCACCCGCGATTTCAGCGACAGGCTGCGCAGCGGCACCGCGTTGGCGACCAGCGGCTCAGCCATCGCCCGACAGTTCCAGCCGGTAGCCGAGACCGCGGTGGGTTTCGATCGCGACGCCGGATCCGGCCAGCTTCTTGCGCAGCCGTGCCACGTAAAGTTCGACAGTGTTGGTGCCGACATCGGCGTTGTCGAAGTTGAACAGCCCGTCGTAGAGCCGGTCCTTGGCCATGATCCGACCGCGGTTGGCCAGCAGCAGCGCCAGCAGCGCCAGCTCGCGCCGCGTCGCCGGCACCACCTCGTCGCCGATCCGCAGGGTCTGCGCCGTGGCGTCATACACCAGCCGTCCCAGCGCGATCAAGTTGTCGGCGCGGCCGGCATCGCGCCGGGTCAGCACCCGGACCCGGGCCTCGAGTTCGCGCAGATCGAAGGGTTTCACCAGGTAGTCGTCGGCGCCCTCGTCGAGCGCGCCGACCCGGGCCGTGACCTCGAATTGCGCGGTCAGCACCAGCACCGGGGTGCGGTCGCCGCCGCGGCGCAGGTCGCGCAGGAAATCGCGGCCGCAGCCGTCGGGCAGGTTGAGATCGAGCACGATCACCGCGTAGTCCTGCACCGCGACGCAGTCCCGCGCGTCGGCCAGCGTCGGCGCCACGTCGCAGGCGAAATTCGCCCGCCCGAGGCTGGCGGCGATCGCCTCGGCGACGTCGGCGGTGTCTTCCACGATCAGCAGGCGCACAGGCCACTCCCGGTTGCTCGGCGGCTCAGCATAGGGGCGAAGCCGGCGCGAAAGAACCCCGCGTCGCGCGATGACAGCTTGGTGACAGCTCCCGGCGCTAGCCTGCCCGGGTGGCCGCCGACAGGGAGAGTCGGACGGCCGACCTGAGGAGGATACAGATGACCAACCCGACGTTCCGCCGCGGCCTGATCGCGGCCGCGCTGCTCTGCACCGCCCCGGCCGCCCTGCTGGCGCAGGGCTTCACCCCCGAGAGCCCCGAATGCATCGCCCCGGCGAACCCCGGCGGCGGCTGGGACTTCACCTGCCGCCAGGCCGGCAAGACGATGCAGGATCTCGACCTGATCCCGTCAACCATGCAGGTGGTCAACCTCGCCGGCGGCGGCGGCGGCGTGGCCTTCGCCGAGGTCGTCAACAAGCGCAGCGACGAGAGCGACCTGATCGTCGCCGCGTCCTCTGCGACCGCGACCCGGCTGGCGCAGAACGCCTATCCCGGCAACACCATGGATCAGGTGCGCTGGCTGGGCTCGGTCGGCGCCGATTACGGCGTGATCGCGGTCTCCGCCGACAGCGAGGTGCAGGACCTTCCGCAGCTGATGGAGATGATCAAGAACGACCCGACCTCGATCTCGATTGGTGGCGGCTCGGCCGTGGGCGGCTGGGATCACCTCAAGGTGCTGATCGCGGCGCAGGAAGCCGGCATCG
>JBFGEI010000294.1:0-4079 GCA_041580155.1 Limimaricola sp. | reverse complement strand
TAGGTGTAGGAGGTGGTCGGGAACGGGTCGCTTTCCCAGACGATGCGGACATCTTCGGGTTCGTAGAGATCGCGCTCGGCCATCCGGTCGACCACTTCCGACGCCACCGGGGCGGCGTCGTAATCGCCCGCGACCACGCCGAGCATCGACTGGTCGTGGCTGCCCGAATAGGTCACCTCGTAATCCTCGTCCGGGATCACGCCGAGATCCGGGAACAGCGCGCGCGGCGCAAGGTTGCCCGAATTCGAGGTCGGCGAGGTATGCGCGACCCGCTTGCCCGCCAGGTCGGCCGGTTCCTGGATGTCGCTGTCGGCCTGGGTGTAGATCTGCAGCGTGTAGCCGAACTGGCCGTCGTCGGACCCCATGATCGCGAAGGGCTCCGCCCCCGCGAGGTTCACCGCATAGGGCGTCGGCCCGGTCGAGAAGCCGGCGATGTGCAGCCGGCCCGAGCGCATCGCCTCGACCTCGGCCGAGTTCGACTGCACCGCGAAGAACTGCACGTCCTTGCCGGTGACCTCCTCGAGATGCGCGATGAACGGCTCCCAGATGTCGGCGTAAATCGCCGGGTCCTCGACGGGCGTGTAGGCGAAGACCAGGGTGCCGGGGTCCTGAAGCTCGCTCGCGTCGGTCGGCGCATCGGCGACGAGGTCGCCGTCGGCGTCGCAATACATCGGGTCGAGTGCGCCGCGCTCGGCGCAGCCGTCCTGCGCGGTGGCGGCCTGCGCCGACAGCACCAGAACGGCCGTCATCGCGGCACCGAAAAGCATGGTGTCCTTTGGCATCTCTTTCTGTCTCCTCCCAGAGTTTCGCCGGGCTGGCGCTCCACCGCCGCACCCGGACCGCGGTGATCTGAGCATTGAATGTTTGACAGTGCAACATTTTCTTGCTGGAGAATGTCGCAGGTCGGACATCGAGGGAGACCGGTGATGGCATCCAACGCGGCGCGCCCGGCCAAGGCCGAACGGCAGGCCCAGATCCTGCTCGAGCTGAAGGTGCGGCCGCATGTGCGGATCGCCGATCTCGCCACCCGCTTCTCGGTGACGCCGGAAACCATCCGCCGCGATCTCGGGGCGCTGGACGAAAGCGGGCAGATCCGCCGCGCCTATGGCGGCGCCACCGCGCCGTTTCCCGACGCCCGCCACGATCTCGAGACGCGGCAGGGGCGCCGGGTGGCGGAACGCGCCCGGATCGGCCGCTGCGCCGCCGGGCTGGTGCGGCCGGGCGAGACGCTGATGATCGACGCGGGCTCGACCACGATCGAATTCGCGCGCGCGCTGGCGATCGCGGGCACCCCGGTGACCGCGATCACCAATTGCCTGCAGGTGGCGGCGCTGCTTGGACAGACCTCCGACAGCGAGGTGATCCTCTGCGGCGGTCGCCTTCTTGCTGGCGAGGCGGCGCTGATCGGCGCCGACGCGGTGGAGGCGCTGTCGCGGTACCGGGTCGAGAGCTGCTACCTCGGGGCCTCGGCGATCGACGGCGTGGCGGTGACCGAGGCGGTGCGCGGCTTCGACGCGATCAAGCGCGCGATGCTCGCGGCCAGCGGCCGGGCGGTCGTGCTCGTGGATTCGAGCAAGCACGGGCTTGGCCACCTGGCGCGGGTGGCGCCGCTGGAACAGGTCGACACGCTGGTCACCGACCGCGCCCCCGCAGGCGCGCTGGCCGAGGCCTGCGCCAGGCACCGGGTCGAGGTGGTGGTCGCCGCCGAAGCCTAGGGCGGACGCCCGATGATCTGGCCGTCTCGGATGTCCACCGGTCACGGGCCGGGAGGTGACGAGACACGCATGCCGATCTCGCCAGCGCCGGCCATCGTCATGGGTCGGGCCGGGCGAAGGCCGCGGCACCGGTTGCGCGCTGCGCGCGACGGCGTTTGACCGGCGCGTCATCTCGAAAACCATCGCGCCGGTCCTGTCGCGGGACATCCGGGACAGGAATGGTCGCCCGGCTGCCGTTCAGACCCGGTCGAGATCACGCGCGGCAAGGGCCCAGTCCCGAAAGATCGCCCTCGGCGCTTGCATGGCGGGATCGACGGCGTTCGCGACATGCAGGTAATAGCCGTAGCCATCCAGCACGGTCCGCTGCGAAAGCTGCACCAGCCGCGCGCCCTCGAGGTCGTCGCGGATCATCGCCGCGGGACACAGCGCGATGCCCTGACCGGAAAGCGCCGCCGCGCGCAGCAGGTTGAAATCCTCGAACACCGGCCCGTCGAGCGGCGCGGCCAGGTCGCACCCGGCCCGGGCGAACCAGTCGGTCCAGCCGGTCGTGTCGGTGTCATGCAGGAGTCCCGCCCGCAGCATGGCGTCCGAGGAAAGGGACGTCTCCGATAGCCCCGCCGCGACGGCCGGGTTGCAGACCGGCACGCTGGCGCCGGGCAGGAACGGTTCGGTGCGGACGCCGGGCAGGGCGGGCGCGACGGCGGCATAGGTGAAGGCAAGATCGACTTCCCTGAAATCGATGTCCTGGCCATGAAAGGCGTAGACGATGCGGATCGAAATCTCGGGATGTGCGCGGCGAAACGACGCGAGGCGCGGGATCAGCCAGCACATCGCCACCGACGGGATCGCGGCGACCACCAGCGCCCGCCGCGCGCCGGTCGCGCGCGCGCGAGCGCAGGCCGCCTCGATGCCGCCGAACGCCAGGGTCAGATCGCGCGCCAGGGCCTCGCCCTGCGGCAGCAGCCGCGGCCGCGCGCCGCTGCGGTCGAACAGCGGCCGGTCGAGCCAGGCCTCGAGATGCCGCACTTGGTGGCTGACGGCGGACTGGGTGACGAAGAGCGCCGTCGCGGCGGCGTTGAAGCTGCCCAGCCGCGCGACGGCCTCGAAAGCGCGCAGGGCGGTCAGAGGGGGAAGGGGCATAGCCGGCTCCACATGAGATCCTCTCATGTGAGGGTGAATTTTGGTCTTTTGACAAGAGCCGTGATCCGACCGAGCCTGCGGCCAGTTTCAACATCCGGCAAACAGGAGCGATCATGCAGCGCGAGCGTCTTCAGGACTACGTGGGCAACGGCAGCAAGGCGACGCCGACCTTCTCGGGCGCCGAGATGCAGCGCAGGCAGGATGCGATCCGCGCGCATATGGCCGAAGCGGGCTTGGACGCGGCGCTGTTCACCTCGTATCACAACATCAACTACCTCGCCGATTTCATCTACTGCCAGTTCGGCCGCCGCTACGGGCTTGTCATCGATCACGACAGCGCCACGACGATCAGCGCCGGAATCGACGGCGGCCAGCCCTGGCGCCGGACCTTCGGCCGCAACATCACCTACACCGACTGGCGAAAGGATAATTTCTTTCATGCGGTGCGCCAGCTGGCGGGCAAGGCCAGGCGGATCGGCATCGAATACGACCACGTCAACATCGAGCTGCTCGGCCAGCTGAAATCCGAGTTTCCGGGCGTCGATTTCGTCGACATTGCGGCCCCGGCGATGCGGCTGCGGCTGATCAAGTCGGCCGAAGAGATCGCGCATATCACGCAGATGTCCCGGATCGCCGACATCGGCGGCGCGGCCTGCGTCGAGGCCATAGCAGTGGGCGTCCCCGAGCGCGAGGTGGCGCTGCATTCGACCGCCACGATGATCCGGGAGATCTCCAGGACCTGGCCCGAGGCCGAGCTGCTCGACACCTGGACCTGGTTCCAGTCGGGGATCAACACCGACGGCGCGCACAACCCGGTCACCAGCCGCAGGATCGAACGCGGCGACATCCTGTCGCTCAACTGTTTTCCGATGGTCGCGGGCTACTACGTCGCGCTCGAGCGCACGCTGTTCGCCGAAGCGGCCAGCGACGCGCATCTTCGCCTGTGGGAGATCAACTGCCGCGTCCACGACCGCGGCAAGGCGCTGCTGGTGCCCGGCGCCAGATGCTCCGACATCGCCAAGGAACTCAACGAGATCTACGCGGCCGAGGATCTGCTGCAGTATCGCAGCTTCGGCTACGGCCATTCCTTCGGCGTGCTGAGCCATTACTACGGCCGCGAGGCGGGACTGGAGCTGCGCGAGGATTGCGACACGGTGCTGGAGCCGGGCATGGTGGTCTCGATGGAGCCGATGATCACCATCCCCGATCATCTACCCGGCGCGG
>JBFGEI010000293.1:0-4088 GCA_041580155.1 Limimaricola sp. | reverse complement strand
GCGGCAGGACCGGCCGCGTCGCGGCGCCAAGCCCGAAGGCGCCGAGGCCGGTGGCCGCGGCAAGCCGCGCGATGGCCAGAAGCCACGCGATGGCCAGAAGCCGGGCGGCAAGCCGCGCCGCGGCGCCAAGCCCGACCGCGAACGCGACGACGCCAAGCCGCGCAACTACTCGTCGCAGCCAAGCCGGGAAAAGCGGATCGACCCCGACAACCCGTTCGCGGCGGCGCTGGCGGGCTTCAAGAAAGAGTGAGCCGGAGCAGCGACCCCGATGTCGAGGCGGCCCCGCGCGGGACGCTCCGCCTCGACAAGTGGTTGTGGCATGCCCGGTTCTTCAAGACCCGGGCGCTTGCCGCGGCCGTGGTGTCGAAGCGCCGGGTGCGGGTCAACGGCCAGCCGGCGCTGCGGCCGTCGCGCAGCGTCGGACCCGGCGACGTGCTGACCTTTCCGCAGGCCGGACATATCCGCGTGGTGCGGGTGCTGGGTCTGGGTGACCGGCGCGGTCCGGCCGCCGAGGCGCAGGCGCTTTACGACGATCTCGATCCGCCCGCGGATCGCGCCGCGCAAGAGCCCGACACCGATTGGCCGGCGACGCTTGAATGATCCGGCGTGCTGTTCTAGCTAGACCGCGACCAGCATCGAGGGCCCGCCAATGACCTACGTCGTCAAGGACAACTGCATCGCCTGCAAATACACCGACTGCGTCGAGGTATGTCCCGTCGACTGCTTCTACGAAGGCGAGAACATGCTGGTCATCCATCCGGATGAATGCATCGATTGCGGCGTCTGCGAACCGGAGTGCCCGGCCGACGCGATCCGCCCCGACACCGAGCCGGACGTCGAGAAATGGGTCGAGTTCAACCGCAAGTACTCCGAGATCTGGCCGGTCATCGTGACCAAGAAGGATCCGCTTCCGGGCGCCGAGGAGATGGACGGCAAGCCCGGCAAGATGGACCTGTTTTCCGAAGCCCCCGGGCAGGGCGGCTGATTCGGGGGTTGCGGCACGGGCTTTGCTGTCGCAAGCTGCCGCTCGTAACCGAGACGTGAACCCCTGACCGGGCTGTCGCAGAGCTTCTGCGGCCGATGCTTCCGCTGGCGCCATTTTTGTGCTATGGTCCTTCGGTAATGCTGCTGAACACCTGACCCCACCCAGCTGCCCATGCACCCGCCGGATACCTTGTCCGCCGGGTCTGTCGGCAACTGCGTTCCGTGCGGGTCTGCCAGGAAGGACATCATGACCAAGAGCAAGAAGAACGAATTTCGTCCCGATGATTTCGTTGTCTACCCGGCGCATGGCGTCGGCAAGATCGTCTCGATCGAAGAACAGGAAGTGGCGGGCATGTCGCTCGAGCTGTTCGTGATCTCCTTCGAGAAAGACAAGATGACCCTGCGGGTTCCGACCCACAAGGCGACCGAGGTCGGCATGCGGTCGCTGTCCTCGCCCGACGTCGTCGCGCATGCGATGAAGACGCTGAAGGGCAAGGCCAAGGTCAAGAAGGCGATGTGGTCGCGCCGGGCCCAGGAATACGAGCAGAAGATCAACTCGGGCGATCTGATCGCGATCGCCGAGGTGGTCCGCGACCTGCACCGCGCCGACGACCAGCGCGAGCAGTCCTATTCCGAGCGTCAGCTCTACGAAGCCGCGCTTGAACGTCTGACCCGGGAAATCGCCGCCGTTGCCGGTGGCGACGAGACCGGCGCGGCGCGCGAGATCGATTCGGTTCTGGTCAGCCGCGCGGCCGCAGCCGCCTGAACGTCCGATCCGAAACCGACGAAAAAGGCCGCGCCCCCGGGGCGCGGCCTTTTTCATGCCGGGTCGCGCCCCGGCCCGGCGCCTAGCTTCTGGCGGGCAGCGCGCGCCAGCCGATGTCGCTGCGGCAGAAGCCCTCGGGCCAGTCCACCGCCGCCACCATCGCATAAGCACGGTCGCGCGCCTCGGCCAGCGTCGTGGCGCGGGCGGTGACGTTCAGCACCCGGCCGCCGGTGGCGACGATCCGGCCGTCGCGCTGCGCGGTGCCGGCGTGGAACACCATGGCCGACGAGGTTTCGTCGAGCGCGTCGAGGCCGCGGATCTCGCTGCCCTTGTCGTAATCGCCCGGGTAGCCCTGCGCCGCCAGCACCACGGTCAGCGCGTGATCCTCGGCCCAGGCGACCGTCATGTCGGCCAGCCGGCCTTCGGCGCAGGCCTGGATCAGGTCGAGCGCCTGGCCGCCAAGCCGCATCATCAGCACCTGGCATTCGGGATCGCCGAACCGGGCGTTGTATTCGACCAGCCGCGGCTGGCCGTTCTCGATCATCAGCCCGGCATAGAGCACGCCCTGATACGGGGTGCCGCGCCGCGCCATCTCGGCCATCGTCGGCCGCACGATCCGCTCCAGCGCCGCCTGTGCCACCGCGGTGTCGAGGATCGGCGCCGGGGAATAGGCGCCCATGCCGCCGGTGTTGGGCCCGGTGTCGCCGTCGAAGGCGCGCTTGTGGTCCTGCGCGGTGCCGATCGGCAGCACGGTCTCGCCGTCGCAGAGCAGAAAGAACGAGGCTTCCTCGCCCTGCATGAATTCCTCGATCACCACCTCGGCGCCGGCGGCGCCGAATTCGCCGCCGAACATGTCGTCGACCGCGGCCAGCGCCTCGTCGGTGGTCATCGCCACCACCACGCCCTTGCCGGCGGCAAGCCCGTCGGCCTTGACCACGATCGGCGCGCCGTTGGCCTCGATGTAGGCGCGGGCCGCGGCGTGGTCGGTGAAATGCGCGTAGCCTGCGGTCGGCGCGCCGGCGGCGTCGCAGATCTCCTTGGTGAAGGCTTTCGACGCCTCGAGCCGGGCCGCTTCGGCCGAGGGGCCGAACACCGTGAGGCCGGCGGCGCGGCAGCGGTCGGCGACCCCGGCGGCGAGCGGCGCCTCGGGGCCGATGATCACCAGGTCGATGGCGTTCTCGGCAGCAAAGCCCGCGACGGCATCGCCATCGAGGATGTCGAGCGCGGCGCAGTCGGCGATCTGCGCGATCCCGGCGTTGCCCGGTGCGACGATCAGCCGATCGCATTTCGGGTTCTGGCTGACCGCCCAGGCGATGGCGTGCTCGCGGCCACCGGCTCCGAGGATGAGAATGTTCATGGCACTGCCCCGCTTGGCCTCGTTTGCCGGGTGTTCTAGGGTCGCGGCGACCCGTTCACAAGCTGCAAGACCCCATGGATCTGTTCGAGGACGACACGCCCGGCGATGCCGGCAACGCGCATGAGTTCACCGTGTCGGAGATTTCCGGCGCGGTGAAGAAGGTGATCGAGGGCGAATTCGGCTTCGTCCGCGTCCGCGGCGAGGTCGGCCGGGTGACGGTGGCCCGTACCGGGCACATGTATTTCGACCTCAAGGACGACCGTTCGGTGCTGGCCAGCGTCAGCTGGAAGGGGCAGGTCGCCAAGCTGACCCACCGGCCCGAAGAGGGCATGGAGGTGATCGCGACCGGGCGGATGACCACCTTCGGGCCGCAGTCGCGCTACCAGCTCAACGTCGAGGACGTGGTGCCGGCCGGCGCCGGGGCGCTGATGGCGATGCTGGAAAAGCGCCGCGCCGCCTTGGCCGCCGAAGGGTTGTTCGATGCCGGCCGCAAACGGCCGCTGCCGTTCCTGCCCGAGGTGATCGGCGTGGTGACCTCGCCGACCGGGGCGGTGATCCGCGACATCCTGCACCGGCTGCGCGACCGGTTTCCGCGCAAGGTGCTGGTCTGGCCGGTCGCGGTGCAGGGCAAGGGCTGCGCCGAGCAGGTCGCCGCCGCGATCCGCGGCTTCAACGCGATGTCGCCCGGCGGCGCGCTGCCGCGGCCCGACCTGCTGATCGTGGCGCGCGGCGGCGGGTCGATCGAGGATCTGTGGGGCTTCAACGAGGAAATCGTGGTCCGCGCCGCCGCCGAAAGCGCGATCCCTCTGATCTCGGCGGTCGGCCACGAGACCGACACCACGCTGATCGATCACGCTTCCGATCGTCGCGCGCCCACCCCCACGGCGGCAGCCGAGATCGCGGTGCCGGTGCGGGCCGAGTTGCAGGCGGTGCTGGCGCAGTTCGGCGCACGGCTGGGGCAGTGCACGCATGCGGGCCTCG
>JBFGEI010000292.1:0-4168 GCA_041580155.1 Limimaricola sp. | reverse complement strand
GGAAACGAAAACGGGGGCGCCAAGGCGCCCCCGTTCCCTAGGTCCGGATCGAGTGATCGATCAGAACTGGTACGACACGCGGGCCGCGACGGTGGTCGCGTCGAGGTCGACCGAAGTGGTGCTCAGGTCTTCGAACTCGTGCTGCAGGACTTCAGCGCCGACGACGATGTTGTCGGTGGCTTTGTAGTCGAGGCCGGCACCGTAGACGTAGCCGTCGAACTGGTCGTCACCGGCGATCTCTTCCGAGGTGAACGCGCTGGCGTAGCCGGCGGTCACGTAGGGCAGGAACGCACCGGCGTCGTAGCCGGCGCGCAGCTTGGCGCGGACCACGGCGTCGAGGTCGTTGGAGCCGTCGGTGCTGCTCAGCTCGGTGCCGATGGCGTCGAGTTCAGCGCCGACAACGAAACGACCGAAGTCGTAGTTGTAGCCGACCTGGCCACCGTAGACGGCGCCTTCGTCGTTGAACGAGTCGTCGCTGGCGTCGGATTCGCCGTAGCCCAGCTGGGCACCGGCGTAGAAGCCGTTCCAGTTGCCATCAGCAGCCGGCGCCGGAGCGACGACGACCGGGGCGGCCGGAGCAGCGGTTTCGATCGGGGCAGCCAGACCGCCGGCGAAAGCCGGGGCAGCAACGACACCGAGGGCGAGGGCGAGGGAGGAAGTCGAGAATTTCATTGTAGCTCCTGTTCCGTTAGTCTCACCGCGCTTTGGTCCTGGGGAGGAACGCGATGAAGCACGACCGGATTTCCCGGTTCGTCGGCACAGAAACACCCGATGTCGGGGCAAAGATCCAGCGTCGGATGTAAAAAATTAAACGCTATGGCATTAATTCGCCGAGCGCTGTGCAATTCCGTCGCGAAGAACCGCCAAAACGTCGTCCGCGGGCACGTCGGAGGCTATGAATGCTGCACCTATGCCACGCGCAAGAATAAATCGCAGCTTGCCATTGATAACCTTCTTGTCCTGACCCATGAGGCCCAGCAGCGCCTCCGGTTTCGGCAGATCGCCCGGAATCATTCCCGGATCGGTCATCATTCCCATTGCCGACAGATGCGCCCGGACCCGTGACGGATCCTCCTGGCTGCACAGCCCGAGTCGGGCCGAAAGATCGAAGGCCAGCGCGCAGCCGATCGCCACGCCCTCGCCATGCCGCAGCCGGTCCGAATAGCCGGTCGCCGCCTCGAGCGCGTGGCAGAAGGTGTGGCCCAGGTTCAGCAGCGCCCGGTCGCCCTGCTCGGTCTCGTCGCGCATCACGATCTCGGCCTTCATCTCGCAGGACCGGCGCACCGCGTGCAGCCGCGCCGCCACGTCGCCGTCGCGCAGCGCCGGGCCGTTGGCTTCGAGCCACTCGAAGAAGCCGGCGTCGCCGAGCAGGCCGTATTTCATCACCTCGCCGTAGCCCGACAGCAGCTCGCGCCGCGGCAGCGTGTCCAAGAGCGCGGTATCGGCCAGCACCGCGACCGGCTGGTGGAAGGCCCCGGCAAGGTTCTTGCCCTGCGCGGTGTTGATACCGGTCTTGCCGCCGACCGAGCTGTCGACCTGCGCCAGCAGCGTCGTCGGAATCTGCGCGAAGCGGATGCCGCGGCGCGCGATCGCCGAGGCGAAGCCGACCAGGTCGCCGATCACCCCGCCGCCGAAGGCGATCACCAGATCGCCGCGTTCGACCTTGGCGTCGATCAGCCATTCGGTGGCGCGCGCCAGCCCGTCCCAGGACTTGGTCTGTTCGCCCGGCGGCAGCGCCAGCGACACCGATTCGACGCCCTCGACCGCGAAGCCGGCCTCGAGCGCCTCGAGATGCGCCGCCGCGACGGTGTCGTCGGTGATGATCGCGACGCGGTTGCGGCGCAGCAGCGGCTTCAGCCGGCGCCCGGCCTGCGCGGTGAGACCGGGGCCGATGGTGATGTCGTAGGCCCGGCCCGGAAGATCGACGCGGACGGTGGCCGGCGCCGGTGCGCCCGTGATGTCGGAGCTGGTCACTTGCGGACCTCCAGTATGTCGGATCGGGTCGACAGCAACTCTATCACCCGACCGGTTGTGCGGTCGATGGAATGGCCCGGCAGGGCCTTCACGCTGAGCTCGGCCAGCGCGTAGATCGGGGTTCGCTGGGTGCACAGATCGGCCAGCGTCTGGCGCGGGTTGGCGGTGCGCAACAGCGGCCGGGTCGCCTTGTGGCGTACCCGTTCCCACAGCAGGTCGACGTCGGCCTCGAGCCAAAGCGCCACGCCGCGCGCCGCGATGGCGTCGCGGTTGCGCTGCGCCAGGAACGCGCCGCCGCCGGTCGAGATGATCCCCGGCGGCGCCGCCAGAAGCCGGTTCAGCACCTCGGATTCGCGGTCCCGGAAGAACGCCTCGCCGTCGCGCGCGAAGATTTCGGGGATGCTGGCCTTGGCGGCGGCCTCGATCGCGGCGTCGCTGTCGACAAAGCCGACCCCGAGCCGCGCCGACAGCGCCTTGCCGATCGCGGTCTTGCCCGACCCCATCATGCCGACCAGCACCACCGACCGGCGCAGCCGGCGCGGACCCTTGGCGACAGCCGGCGCGGCGGCGTCTTCGGCCCTGCCCGGCTCCGCCTCGGCGTCGTTCTGCGCCGGAGTCCGGCCTGTTTCCTGTGCGCTCATCGCCCCGTCCCGCTTCGCGCCCGGCCCGCCCGACCACCGCGTGGACCGCTTCGGCCGACGCGAAATGGGCCGGACCTCGCCCAGCCGGAAATTCCTGCCCTGAATGACGTGATCTTGTCGAAAAGACCAGTTATGAATCAAGACAAGTGAGACGGCAAAGGTCGTCCGGAACGTGCAGGCAAAGGGACCGTTGGTTATGTTGAGGCGATTGATCTGGGCGCTGGTCAAGCTTGCGCTGCTGCTGGTGGTGTTGGCGGCCCTCGGGGTGCTGGCCTATGCCTATATCGGGCCGGTGCTGTTCCCGGACGATTTCGCGGCCCCCGCGCAACAGGTGGTCAAGCCGGTCACGATCGAGCTCGGCCAGTGAGGCCGGGCGCGCTGCTGCTGACGCTGGCGGCGCTGACGGCGCAGGCCGGCACCCAAGGGCTGGCGCAAGGCGGCGAGACCGCCGATTCCGGCGAACCGCTGTCGGCGATCGACTGGCTGTCGCAATCGGTGGCCGAACCGGCGACCCGGCTGACACCCGACGAAGACCCGGTGGCCGACAGCGCCGCGATCCCGACGATCACCGTGACGCCGCTCGATTCCAAGCTGCCCGACGCGGTCGGGCTGTTGTCGCCGGCCGCCACCGGGCTGCCGGCGACGCTGTGGTCCGCCAGTAGCACCGAGGTGCTGACCACGCTGATCGCCGCCGAGCGCGCCGACCCGCTGCCGGCGATCCAGGAGCTGGTCCGCGACCTGATGCTGGCCCGCGCCGACCCGCCGACCGACGCCGGGCTTGACGGGGCGCTGCTGCTGGCGCGGGTCGACCGGCTGCTCGACATGGGGGCGCTGGACCCGGCACAGGCGCTGCTCGAGGCCGCCGGCCCCGACACGCCGGAGCGGTTCCGCCGCTGGTTCGACGTGTCGCTGCTCAATGGCAGCGAGGACGCGGCCTGCGGGCTGATGACCCGCAAGCCGGCGATCGCGCCGACCCTGCCGGCGCGGATCTTCTGCCTGGCCCGCGAAGGCGACTGGACCGCCGCGGCGCTGACGCTGAACTCGGCCCGGGCGCTTGGCGAGGTCTCCGACGAGGAAGACGCGCTGCTGTCGCGGTTCCTCGACCCTGACCTTTACGAGGGCGAAGCGCCGCTGGCGGCGCCGTCGCGGACCAGCCCGCTGGTCTACCGGCTGCGCGAGGCGATCGGCGATCCGCTGCCCGAAGCCGGGCTGCCGCGCGCCTTCGCGCAGGCCGACCTGCGGCCGACCAAGCCATGGCGGCTGCAGCTCGAGGCGGCCGAGCGACTGGCTCGCAACGGCGCGATCCAGCCGACCCAGCTGTTCGACATCTACACCGCGCGGGTGCCCGCCGCCTCCGGCGGGGTCTGGGACCGGGCCGCCGCGGTGCAGGCGTTCGACGCCGCGATTCGCAAGCCCGACGCCAAGGCAGTCGCGGCGGCGCTGCCGGCGGTCTGGGAGGCGATGCGCGACGCCCGGGTCGAGGTCGCCTTCGCCCGCGAATACGCCGAACAGCTGGCCGCGATCGAGCTGTCCGGAAGCGCCGCCGATCTGGC
>JBFGEI010000291.1:0-4203 GCA_041580155.1 Limimaricola sp. | reverse complement strand
GTCAGCGTGCGGTAGGTGTCCTCGGAAAAGTCCGAGTGGCCGGGGGTGTCGACGAGGTTGAACCGGAAGTTCTTGAAGTCGAACGACATCGCCGAGGCCGAGACCGAAATGCCGCGGTCCTTTTCCATCTGCATGAAGTCCGAGCGGGTGCGCCGCGCCTCGCCCTTGGCGCGGACCTGGCCGGCCATCTGGATCGCCCCGCCGAACAGCAGGAACTTCTCGGTCAGCGTGGTCTTGCCGGCGTCCGGGTGCGAGATGATCGCGAAGGTCCGGCGGCGAGCGATTTCGGGCGGGAGGGAAGGGCGATTGTCCATGGGCGCAGCTATAGGCTGCGGCCGCGGCAAGGGCAATCGGCGGTCAGCCGGAGGCCGAGGCGCGGCGCAGCAGGGCGACGGCATCGGGCCCCGACAGCAGGCTTTCGGAAACCTCGTAGGACAGGTGGCGACGCGGCGCGTGACCGGCGCCGCTGCGCAGCCCCTCGGGCAACGCCGCATGGGTCCGGCGGTCGATCAGCAGCGACTCGGCGGCGATGCCCTCGGCGTAGATGATCTGGTGATCGTCGAACGCCAGCTGGAAATAGTCGACGAAGCCGCCCTCGGCGCGCAGCACGGTGTCGCCGTTGACCAGGTGCCGCGCCTTGACCAGCAGCTCGGGTCGGCCGGCGCCGACCTGGTCGCGGCGCTGGTAGACGAAGATCCGGTGGTCCGGGCTGACCACCAGGTCGCCCGAATTGTGCAGCGCCCCGGCGCGGATCACCACCGGGGCGAAGTCGCCGGTGGCGCGCAGCACGGTCTCGCCGATCCAGCGGATCGGCTGCGGCCCGTCGTCGCGGGTCAGCACCCGGTCGCCGACGCGCAGGTCCTCGATCCGGACCTGCGCCCCCGAGGCGAGGCTGATCCTCGTGCCGCGGCCGAACGACACGCAGGCCAGCTCGGCCAGCCGTTGCGTCGCGGCATGGCGGTCGGCGCCGACCAGCCGGTAATCGGCGCCGGGCAGCAACACGGCCAGCGGCAGCAGATAGACCGCGACGGCGTTGCCGGCGTCGACCTCGACCAGAAGCAGCGCCTCGCAGGTGCTGCCGTCGGGCGCCATCAGCGTCAGGCAGCTGTCGAGATGCAGCGCCAGCCCGGAGCCGTCCCGGCTTCCGGTGCCGCCCGCGACGATGTCGAAGGCGCCGGGGTCGGCGGCCGCCGCGACCTCGATCCGGCGCCGGGCCGCGCCGGGCCGCAGCCGGTAGCTGTCATCCATCACCAGATCGTCGGCGAAGCTGATCGGATCGCCCTCGGCGACGCCGTCACTGGCCACGAAATCAGCCGCGTCGAACACCTGGAGACTCTGGGAAGCGGGCGGCTGCTGCGGCGTCATGCTGGGCGCGTCATCCTGTTGTACGGAACCGGGCGGGCCCGCATTGTTGCCGAAACACCGGGCCGATGCTAGGCCGGTCGGCGAAGCAAAGGGAGAGGCTGGATGGATCTGGGAATCAAGGGAAAACGCGCGCTTGTCTGCGCGTCGTCGAAGGGCCTTGGACGCGGCTGCGCCGAGGCGCTGGCCGAGGCCGGCGTCGACCTGGTGCTGAACGCCCGCGGCGCCGAGGCGCTCGAGGCGACGGCGCAGGAGATCCGCGACCGGTTCGGGGTGACCGTCACCACCGTGGCCTGCGACGTGACCAGCGCCGAAGGCCAGGCGCAGCTGATCGCCGCGGCCGGCGATGTCGACATCCTGGTGACCAACGCCGGCGGCCCGCCGCCGGGGTCCTGGACCGACTGGGATCGCGACGATTTCATCCGCGCGCTCGATGCCAACATGCTGGCGCCGATCCTGCTGATGAAGGCGCTGATGCCGGCGATGATGGATCGCGGCTGGGGCCGGGTGGTCAACATCACCTCGCAATCGGTGAAATCGCCGATCCCGGCGCTGGGGCTGTCGAACTCGGCGCGCGCCGGCCTGACCGGCTTCGTCGCCGGCACCTCGCGGCAGGTCGCGCCCTCCGGCGTCACGATCAACAACATTCTGCCGGGCATCCACGACACCGACCGGGCGCTGTCGCTCGATGGCGGCGTCGCCAAGCAGAAGGGCGTGTCGGTCGACGAGGCCCGCAAGGCGCGCGAGGCGACGATCCCGACCCGGCGCTACGGCACCGCGGCCGAGTTCGGCGCGACCTGTGCCTTCCTGTGCTCACAGCACGCGGGCTTCATCGTCGGGCAGAACATCCTGCTCGATGGCGGCGTCGGCAACCAGACTCTGTGACCGGTGGGCGGGGGCGGGGTGCGCACCTTGCCGCCGCTTTGCGGGGTTGCTAGGGAATTCCGACAGCTTTGATCGGGAATGACCTCTTGAGCATCACCGCACCGCAGCCTTCGACTGCGCCCGCCCTTCCTCGGCTCGAAATCCGTGGTCTCGGGCGCAGTTTCGCCGGGCGCCAGGTGGTGCAGGGGGTGTCGCTGCAGGTGATGCCGGGGCAGGTGACCTGCCTGCTGGGGCCGTCGGGCTGCGGCAAGTCGACGACGCTGCGGATCATCGCCGGGGTCGACCGGCAGGACGAGGGCGAGGTGCTGGTCGACGGCACGCCGATATCGGCCGGGCCGCTGCACGTGCCGCCCGAAGAGCGCGGCATCGGGCTGATGTTCCAGGATTTCGCGCTGTTCCCGCATCTCGACGTGGCGCGCAACGTCGGCTTCGGGCTGACCGGGTCCAGGTCGCAGATCCGCGCACGGGTCGAGACGCTGCTGCGCAAGGTCGGGATGCTGCGCCACATCGACGCCTATCCGCACCAGTTGTCTGGCGGCGAGCAGCAGCGCGTCGCGCTGGCCCGGGCGCTGGCGCCGAGCCCGCGGATCCTGCTGATGGACGAGCCGTTCTCCGGGCTCGACGACCGGCTGCGCGACGACATCCGCGACGAGACGTTGGCGGTGCTGAAGGCCGAGGGCACCGCGGTGCTGCTGGTCACCCACGAGCCGGCCGAGGCGATGCGGATGGCCGACGAGATCGCGCTGATGCGAGACGGGCGGGTGGTGCAGCAGGGCGCGCCCTACAACATCTACAACGCCCCGGTCGACCGCGAGGCGGCGGCGTTCTTCAGCGACATCAACGTGATTCCGGGCACCGTGAACGGTGCGCTCTGCGACACCCCGTTCGGCGATTTCCTGACGCCGGGGCTGCCCGACGGCACCGAGGTCGAGATCGTGATCCGGCCGCAGCACCTGAAGATCGACTTCGACCGGCAGGGCCGGGGCCCGAACCCGACCAAGGCCGAGGGCGCTCCGGCGCGCGGCACGGTGGAGCGGGCGAGGTTCCTCGGCGCCGCCAGCCTGGTCGAATTCAAGATGGATCACGACGGGTCGGTGCTGCGGGCGCTGGTGCCGTCGGTGTTCCTGCCCAAGCCGGGCACCGCGCTGTGGCTGATGATGCGGCGCGACCGCTGCCTGGTGTTCCCGCGGCGCTAGCCGGTCAGCCGCGCGACGCCTGCCAGTCGGCCAGAGTCTTGCCGGGTTCGTCGACGAACAACTGCGGCAACAGCTTGAGACTGACGATCCGGTCGGCCCGCAACTCGGTGAAGCCGCGCGTGGTCTCGCTCCAGGCGGCGAGGGTCCAGACCCGGCCCCAGTAATCCAGCCGCAGCGGTCGGATCACCTGGTCGTGCAGCGCACCGTCGGCATCGGTGGTGCCGACCCGCAGCTTCTGCCTGGCGCGGATCGCGGCGCGCAGCGCCGCCATGTGGCGGAACCCGGCGGCGGCGTCGCCCAGAGGGTAGGTGGCAAAGCCCCAGCCGGCGGCCGGCTTGGTGCGGTCCTCGGGCAGCACCGCGTCGATCCGCGCCGACAGCGACCGCGCCGCCTCGCGCAGCTCGGGGTCGCCGGCCTCGGCCACCACCGCCATCCCCATGTGCAGCGCCTCGAGTTCGGTCAGCGTCAGGTTCAGCGGCGGCAGCGTCACCGCGGCGGTGGCGCGGTAGCCCAGCCCGCGGGTGCCCTCGACTGGAACGCCGGAGGCGATCAGCCGGTCCATGTCGCGGTAGATGGTGCGCAACGAGGTGCCAAGCCGGTCGGCGAGGTCCTGCGCCCGGTGCAGCCGACCGTCGCGCAGGATCTGGATCAGTTCGAACAGGCGGTCGGTGCGGCGCATGGCTTTAGCCCATGCGCCAGCGGACCGCGGCGTGGCGCATGGCGACGCTGTCGGGGTCGATCATCGTCTTGGACAGACCGC
>JBFGEI010000290.1:0-4216 GCA_041580155.1 Limimaricola sp. | reverse complement strand
ATCTCCGGCCATACCGACGCGCTGCCGTTCAAGGGGCGCGACGATTATGGCAACTGGGAGCTGTCGTCGGATCGCGCCAACGCGACTCGCCGTGCGCTGATTTCCGCCGGGGTCCAGGCAGAGCGGATCTCCAAAGTGTCCGGCCTGGCCGATACCGAACCGCTTTTCGCCGACCGGCCGGACGCGCCACAGAACCGCCGAATCAGCGTTTTGCTCGAATATCCTGAACCGGGAATGACTTCGCCGGTCCTGCCGCAGGGTCAATGATCCGGGGCGTCGCGGATTCGGTCCGCGACGCCTGTGTCAACCCTCCAAAGAGTTAACACGAGGGTGGTACTTCCGCAGGCCACACAACCTCCGGACCCAATCTGCCCGATCCGGCCGCCACATTTCGGCCATCTTCTGATCGGCGGCCATGCTCAAATGATCCAGGTTTTGCTCAATCCACGCAGGAGGGCGCGCAATTGCGCCCTCCAAAGGACCCACGGGCGCCGCATTGGCGACCGAAAAGAAACACATCCAAAGCTTAACAGTTCGTAACTACTTTGCCTTGCACCGACCTCCTAATCTGCAGGGGAGGCAAGCTTCGGGGTGGGAACAGATGAGAAACGGTGAACTCCTTGAGATGATCTGGCGCGGCGACATCGTGTCTTCGGACAGCGACGCGGCGCGGCGGATGGCACGGGTTCTCGACACGCTGGTGCCGCTTCCGATCATCTGCCTGTCGGCGCGCACCGGGGTCGACCGCAGCCTGCTGCTGCTCGAGGAAACCGAGCTGATGCCGGGTCTGCCGCTGGGCGACGTGCTGGCCGAAGAGCTCGGCATCGACGTGCCCTACGGCGCGATGGTGGTGATCGGCGGCGCCGATCTGGCCGCCGGGCGGGCTGCCGACGGTGACCTGTCGCACGCCGCCGGGCTGCTGGTCGGCGAGGCGCTGCTCGACGCGGTGCGGCGCGGCATCTTCCCGCTCGAGAAGGAAACCGACGCGCTTTACGTCATGGCCTGCTCTTACCACCGGCTCGCCGGCGGCGCGGCGCTGCAGCAGCTTGGCCTCGTGCCGGCGCAGTTCCGCCGCGGCCTCGGCGCCTCGCTCGGCGCCTACTGGTCCGGGGCGCGCTCCTGCCTGACCGACTCGAGCGGCCTGTTCGCGCAGCCCGATTTTCTCGACAGCCCGCGGCTGATCGACTACCTCGCGGCGCTCGACGCCGGCTTCACCGCGCCGGCCTCGGACCGGGTCCGCGCCGGGCTGCTGCTGTTCCCGGGCGGCGCCCGCGACCACGACGACTGGCTGGCGCTGGTCGAGCGCGCGGTCAGCCTCGAGTTGGCGCAGCAGGCGCGGCGGATCCACACCGCCGGGGCGGCGCGCGACCTGACTGCATGAACAACACGGTTCCGGATGAATAGTTCCATTATTCATTCCATGAATCGGTAAATTGTGCTTATCTGTCTTTGCCTAATATTTGACAGGTTCGCTCTCCATGATCTTCCCGACACGGCTGGCCGCGCGGCGCGCGATTTGCCCCGCCGGGCGGCTGAGTGGCGCAACCTGGCCGTGTATGGCCGGCGCCCTGCGCTGAAGATCTTGGAGACAGCATGACAGCGATGACCGCCAGCCTGACCACCGCACCCGCGACGAGCCGCGCGCCGATGGCCCGCGCCCCCGGCACGCCCGAGGCGCCCGTGGCCGCTGCCGGCGGGTTTTCGCAGTTGCTGGCGCAGGCGACCGGGGCCGCGCCCGCCGCTGCGGCGGCGACCGCCACGCCGGTGGTGCCGCAGAAGCTGACCATCCCGGGCGACCCGGCGCAGGCCGACGCGGCGCTCGCGGGGCTGGCTGCGCAGATCGGCGCGCTTGCCGAGTCCACCGCCGAGGCGCTTGCCGAAGGCCCGCTGGCGCCGGCCGAGCTGCAGTCGGTGATGACCGACGCTGCGACCAAGCTTGGCGAATTGCTTGCCGAGTTCGACGCCGCGACCGGCGCCGACGCGCTGCCGGTGCTGACCGCCAATCTGGCGCAGCCCGGGGCCGCGCCCTTCGCCGAGATGACCAGCGCCGATCCCGAGACCTTTGCCACGGCCTTCGCCAGCGGCGTCGCCAGCCTGCTCGGGCTGGCGGCACCGATCGCCGCGCCTGTGCCGACGCAGCCGATGACCGTGGCGTTGACGCCGCTGACCGACGCGCCGATCACCGCGCTGCCCGTCGCCGCCGGAGCCCAGATCGTGACGCCGCCGCGCCTCGCCGGGCAGGGGGGGCAACCCGGCCCGCGCGGCGCCACCGCGACGGGCGACACGGTGGTCGCCGCCGCGCCTGGCACCGTCCAGCCGCAGGCACCGGCCGCGTCGAACGCGCTGAGCGCGGCCGAGCCCGCGTCGAATGCGCTGAGTGCGGCGAAGCCCGCGTCGAACGCGCTTGGCGCCATGCCGCCGCAAGCCGCCGCGCCGACCGAGGCCGCGCCGGTCACCGGCCAGGATTTCAAGGCCCTGCTGCAATCGACCCTGCAGTCCGCCACCTCGGAGACCGGCCCGGCGCCGATCCAGACCGAGCCGCTGCGCGGCGCCGAGACCCTGGCGCCGGCCAAGCCACAACCGACCGGCCACGCCGCGCCGCCGCCGCCCTCGGGCTTCTCGCGCGGCCTCGCCAATCAGATCCGCAGCAGCTCGTTCAGCGAGGGGCAGACGCGGATCACCCTGATGCCGCGCGGGCTTGGCGAGGTCGAGATCGAGCTGCGGCCCGACGAGGCCGGCACCCTGCGCATCGTGCTGCGGGCCGAGAACCAGACCGTGCTGCAGGCGCTGCGCGGCGACCGCGAGGGGCTGTTGTCGGTGCTGGCCGACGGCGGCGTCGCGGTCGAGGACGGGCAACTCAGCTTCGAAGAGTTCGGCGATCGCGGCGCCGCGCGCGATCAGCGCGGCGGCGACACGGGCCAGCCCGGCGCGGGCGCCGAGCCGCTCGACGAGATCGCCACCACCGCCATTCCGATCCGGGTCGTCGCCGACGGCCGGGTCGACATCACCACCTGACAGACGGGATCGCAGCATGGACAGCCTATCCGCCACCGGCCTCGGCGCCACCGCCACCACCACAAGCACCGCGAGCCTGAGCAAGGACAAGCTCAACACCGATTACGAAAGCTTCCTGAAGCTGCTGATCGCCCAGGTGTCGCACCAGGACCCGCTCGAGCCGATGGATTCGACGACCTTCGTGTCGCAGCTGGCGCAGCTGACCCAGGTCGAGCAGTCGATCGTCACCAACGACACGCTGGAGAAGATCAGCAACCGAATGAACAGCAACGGCGCGATGTCCGACGTGATGCTGATCGGCCGCGACGTGACCGTCCCGACCGACCGGGTCGAACTGCAGGACGGCGTCGCCAGCTTCAGCTACCAGCTGTCGGGCGAGGCGCAGCAGGTCAAGGCGCTGATCCGCGGCCAGGATGGCACGGTGCTGCGCGAGATCACCAATCTCGGCACCGAGGCCGGCACCCCCCAGTCGGTCGGCTGGGACGGCAAGGACCCCTACGGGCTGCCGGTGCCGAACGGCGCCTACAAGATCGAGATCCTGGCCATCGACGCCGAGGGCGAGCCGGTTTCGGCCAGCACCCAGGCCAGCACCCGGGTCGAGCAGCTGACCTTCCGCGACGGGCTGCCGGTGCTGGTGCTGCGCAACGGCGGCGAAGCCTATTCGGGCAGCGTGCTCAGCGTGATGTAGCGGCGCGGTTGCGCGCCACATCCTGCTTGTAGAAGGTCAGGAACAGCACGTCGGAGATACCGGCGAAGCGCGGGTGCAGATCCTGCTGGATCGTCGCCGACAGCGCGTCGGTATCGATCGACGCCCCGGCCAGCGCCGGGGTGGCCGCCGCCTTGGTCAGCGAGGCGAGGATCGCGTCGCGCAGCTGGATCGTGTTCTCGGTCAGCCGGAAATGGTCGGCGCTTGTCGGGTCGCCGAAGGCGACGGCGAAATCGGCGACGACATAGGTGACGCTGCGCGGCTTCTGCACCGGCACAGTCATCGCGCCGACCGGCACGATGTTGGCGTTGACGCCGACCGGCGGCGGCGTCGCGCCATGGCCGCCGACCGCGCTGTGGCCAAGCTTGCTCTCATCGGCGTCAGCGTCGGCGATCGGGGCCTCGGGCAGCGGCGCGTCCGGCGCGGCCGTCTCGGCCGCGCTCGGCGCCGGTTCGGCGATCGCGGCGCCGTCGGTCAGGAACTGGCCGGCGCCGT